>NZ_JBGJZO010000002.1:0-489460 GCF_042610485.1 Paenibacillus oryziterrae
CGAGAATTTTCATTCTCACGATGGAATTTCGAAAGCGTGAAACACGCGATGAAATCCATCAGTTTTGGATTTTACTTTCGTAAAACCCCACTCACTCGTTGTTCAGTTTTCAAAGATCAAGTTCTCGTTGTCGGTGATTATCTCGTCACCAGCAACTCTTATAATATATCACATCCAGCCGTTCAATGCAAGCTCTTTTTTTCAAGTTTCTTTCGAGCGATGCATCCGTATTTCTTGGCCGGAATAAGAATATACCATGTATGCGATACATACGCAAGCTTTTTTTGATATACGACTTTCTTTCAATCGTTATATCAAGTTCTTCTTACTTTAATAGCGCTTTCTTATAATACCTCAATTTTAATCAGAAATGCAACTCTTTAATAAAATAAAAAAACAACCTGCTTAAAGATCAAGCCGATTGTTTATCTATATCATTAACTATTACGATTATTGTGGATATTAATAGACTTTAGCTGTGCTGTATTTAGTAGCGCTTTTGATTAGTTCCACTGTCTTCTTATTTTTAATCATTCCGGCATCTACTGTAGTATCGATAGTAACCCATTTACCATTCAACAACACTTCATTCCATGCATGATATTCAGTAACATAGCTCGTCTTGCCCATAACCAGCTTAGCCGGAATATCTACACTGCGGAGCATTGCGGCAAATAATGAAGAGTAGTCGTAGCAAATTCCTTTCTTACCGGTAAGGGTCTTATCTATACTAGGGATATAATCCGTAGGTATGGAAGATGCGAGCGTATAATCATATTGTACATTTTTAACGACGTAATTATAAATAGCTTTTACTTTGGCTTCATCTGTAGACAAGCCTTGTGTAAGCTGCTGGGCTTGTTGAATCGCTTTATCTGAGGAACTCCATTTAATATTTTGAACGGAATTCAGGTAAACAACGTTTGTGTTGGTGAGAGATAACTCTACTTCATCCGAATATACTGTTCTATATTTGTTGCCGGTAGTATTCTCAAGAATGGTAACTTTATAGGTACCGTTACCCTGTTGAAGGGGAAAGTCCTCCGATTGCTCAGAAGCATACAAGTTATAAGTATAGCTTGAGTTGTCCTTGGTGATCATCAGTTTCGTGCGCTTGTCTTTCGGAACACTATAATCAATACCAATTACACCCTCGGATAAGTTCGCTGTGCTTAACCACTGGGAATCGGTTGTTGCAGCTTGTGCAGTCGTAACTTGGATGGAAGTAACCATCACCAGTAACGTCAGAAGCATAAAATAAACCTTTTTCATGGATAAAACCCCTTTCGGTAGCTGGCTGCCATCCCTTGGGGAAAGGCCCTATAGCTTTGCGTCCCTATCTTTCGATAGGTTTGCCGTTATCGTATAAGCTTTATCTGTTCTATCTTTCACTGCGACAACATCATAAATGAAATGGAACAAACAAAAAAAGCCTCATCATTCGGTAGCTGGCTGCCATCCATACGGGAAGGCCCTGTAGCTTTGCGTCCCTGTCTTTCAACAGGTTTGCCATTGTCGTGCTTAGCTTTCTACTATTATAGTATCATAACTACCAGTTTTATCAATAGATAGTTCGGCGGTCTTCCATTTATTTATAGTAAAATTTAAAAGTTTGTGTCCTCAGATACGCCTTTAGGGCAGCTTGGCATGAACAATAAGCCGATGGGTCGGATTCACAAGCGGATCGCAAGTAATCAGCGTGAGAATTTTATCCTTCCCGTTGGGTTTCAGAACAGAAAGATCAGTCGGTTTCACTACAGTAATATCGTAAACTACATACTCGAGCGTCTGATCTTTAGTCTTGACTGTGATTGTGTCTCCAATCGCTACTTCATTCAACCGGTTGAACAGTCTCCCCGTTGTTCTCGCTCTATGTGCGGCAATTGCAGCATTTCCGACTTCGCCAAGCGACGTCGTTTCTTTCATATGGGCTGCTGCATGCTTCATGTTAGCCTTAGTGGCACCTTCCAGCACGGGGAGCATCAGATCAATTTTGCCGATTTGAATGACTGCAATAACTTTACCGCCGATTTCCGGTTCATTTGGAGCGGGTTGCTCCCCTTCAGTCTGTGTTTGTTCATCTAATAGGGATTCCTCTGCCAGTAGCTCCGACACCTGTGCATATCTCGATTCCAAGTCAGCATCCGGTGTATCGGCCGGTTCCTGAAAGCTTTGCTGTGCCTCATCGAGCAGCTTCTGCTGCTGTCGGTCGTTATACCACTCATTAGCCCGAGGGTACAGAAGAAGCAATATTCCGCAAACGATTAGTGCATAGGAAAATTTACGCATCATATCCGCACGCCCCCTCCGGCTTTATAATCAAACTTCAAAAAACCCACTTGCGGCTGCCGAAAAAGTTGATAATCACCGTTACAAAAGTCACCAGTACCTTAGCGACTATGATTTGAATACCCCATATATCACTTAGCAAGTGCATCAGCACTAAAGATATACCTAGAACCGCCAGATTCAGCGCAATAAACTTAAATAGCTGTTTACGATCAAACCCTTCTGCATTGCCGCGATCCCGGTCACGAAAGGTCACTTTTTTATTCAAAATAAAGCTGTTAGCCGTACCCGCACTGTAAGAGATTACTTGCGCGGCTGCATACGCCATGCCTAAGGAGTGAAGCAAGGTGAATACAGCAAAATCAATCAGGGTGTTCAATAAGCCCACGGCGTTGAATTTAAGGAATTGGATAAATGCGGACCGCAGATGATTATCGGACATCGTGATCGCCCTTCCGGAACTCCTCTTCTTCCACACTCTGATACCCTCTGGTCTCACGCACAATATAAAGCGGACGGTCTTTGGATTCATCATAAATCCGTCCGATATATTCACCCATAATTCCGAGCAGCATAAGTACAATACCGTTAAACAGCAGGTTCACACCTACGATGGAAGTCCATCCCGGTATGGTCCAGTCGGTGAACAGTCTCTGGAATAAGACGAAGAACAAATAGATAAAGCTGCTGAAGGCTAGAAAAAAACCGACATAGGAGGCGATCTTCAGCGGTTTGTAAGAGAAGGAGGTGATGCCGTCCAGTGCAAAGCTGATCATTTTCTTCAGCGGATATTTCGTCTCACCTGCAAAACGCTCCTCACGTACGTACTCGACCATGGTCTGACGGAAACCTACCCAGCTCACCAGTCCCCGGACATAACGATTCTTCTCTTTAAGTCCTCTCAGGACATCGCACACTTTACGGTCAATCAGACGGAAATCGCCGGTATCCGTAGGGATCTCCACACTGGTCATGCTGCGGAGCAGGCGGTAAAAGAGCTTGGCTGTAGCTTTTTTGAAAAAGGTCTCGCCGTGGCGCTTCAGCCGTTTGGCGTAGACGACCTCATATCCTTCTTTCCACTTGGAGATCATCTGCAGGATGACCTCGGGCGGGTCCTGAAGATCGGCGTCAATGACGACAACCGCCTGCCCTTCGGAATAATCCATACCTGCTGTAATTGCAACCTGATGGCCGAAGTTGCGTGAGAAATCGATCAATCTCACATTCTCATCCTGGCTGCTGATCTCCCGCATAATCTCTGCGGTGCGGTCGCGGCTGCCGTCGTTCACAAACACCAGCTCGTATGAATCCCCGCATCCGTCCATAACTGTTTTTAAACGCGCGTAGGTGTGGGCAATCACTTCTTCCTCATTATACATAGGAATAATTACACTATATCTGGCCTTCATTTGCTACCTCCTCAAACTTTCAGTCTACATAAGATGAACTTGAGAATGTTACAAGCAACATGCTCAAGTTCAAGTTCTATATGGCTAGAATACCCAGGTCGGGAACCACCGCAGGAAGCTGGTTATATATCCGCTGCTAACCTGCATTCCTGACAATACGGGATAAAATGCGATAAATAGCAGTACAGCTGCTATTACAAAAGCATACCTCAAGTAACGGGCTCCCGTATATTTGCCATCGAGCAGCTTCATTACATATACAATACCAAGAATCATAAACGGCACCATGGCAAAATAATGGTAAAGGAATGTTTCGCGCGGAACAAGCATCCATGGCACATATTGCGAAAAGAAAGCTATCCAGATCATGTACAGATTCTTGTCCTTACGTCTTACCGTAATCCATAACGTTCCAAGCATGGTGAATATGCCGGTCCACCAGATAAGCGGATTACCCATGGTAACAATACTGCTAGCCTGGCCTGCGGGCAGGCCTTCACCACCGCTGAAGAACCAGACCGGACGTTTCATGAACGGCCACTGCCACCATGAAGATGAGAACGGATGTGTAGCGACAAGCTGGCTATGGTAATCATACATGTTTTTCTGGGCTTCGATCAGTCCCTTGATGGTATACCCTTCAGCCGTCACATTCAGGACGGGAATAAAGGACAGGCCGTATACCACAAGCGGAATTAGCACAAAAAACACGATGCAGCTGAGCAAGGTTATTATGGTGTTTTTCCAGAACGATTGTATCGCTGTCTGCCCGGCGTTCTTAAGCTCCTGATCTCCGACCTTCCCCTCGGCGAGCAGCCGTCCCGCAGCCCGGTATTCCTTATACCGCCCGAATAATGACAATGCCAGCATAACCGCCAGCCCTGCTCCTCCGTAAAGAACGATCCACTTAGAGGCCACACCTATGCCGAAGAACAGACCGGACCAGAACAACGGGACCAGTGTTCTCCAGAGCGGAACCCGATAGAAATTCATCGTGAAATAGCGCTGCATGAAATAGAACATCAGCATGATGAAAAAGACGCCGTACACATCGATCGTTGAAATCCGTGTCTGTGTAAAATGCATGAAATCCAGAGCGAACAAACCGGCTGCCAGAGCTGCGTATGTGCTTTTTCCGAACAAGCGGAAAGCCATCAGATAGATCAGCGGCAGCATCGCAATTCCGAACAGGGTTCCGATAATCCGCCAACCGAAAGGAGTTACTCCAAACAGTTCCATACCAACAGCAATAAGCAGCTTACCGAGCGGCGGATGGGTATTCTCATAAGGCACAATGCCATGAGTATATTCATAAGCGGTGCGTGCATGATAGATTTCATCAAAATAGGTTCCGTTCATAAACCCGGAGTTGGCCGGAATGAGGGACTGTTCGTCGAACAGATTGGACGGGCTTCCCTTTGTTGGCACAGCCTCAGGATCCGGAATCACAGATGCCACCTGAAGTGGAGTTGTTCCCCCCCCCTGTTCATAAAAGGCCATTTCATGCAGGGCAAATCCAGGCGATTCAGTTACCGTAAGCTTCACGTAACGTGCAGCGACGTTAAGCGGCTGGCTTTTCCAGACAAACACGTTGCCTACATCCTCGTTGACTTCAAGCGGACTTCCCCAGACATCCGGCGTTTCACCGAATTCCAGTTTGAACTTGCCGGTGCCGGCACCGCCGAAAATGTTCACGCGCTCCAGCTGTTTGCTCTGGCCCAGATCCACATAAAAGCTTTCGCCGATGGAAGCCGTCTTCCACAACGTCTCCGGTGATTTCGTGTTGCCCAGCTGGAACAAGGCAATTGCAGCATAGACAGCTGTAATGCCAAGCATCCAGGTCCAATCCCGCCGCTGAAGCTTCAGCCTGCTTCCGCTGCCACTACCTGCGAACGGGCGAATATCCTCTATCGTATTTAGATCTTCTGCAATCAAGTCCTCCGTTGTAACAGGGGGCTGCAATGACTTGGTGTCTTTAAGTACATAAACCTGATATCCAATGTAGAGCAAATACCCTAAGAGCGCGATATTCGCTATGGATGTCACGAGTACAATTCCATCTGACCCGGGATTAATGCCTTCGTTTAAGTGGGCCAGGGTATAGGCTACATTAATATATTGGGTCAGACTGAATCCCAGGAGCAGCTGCAGGAATCGCCGGTCTCTGCTCTGGATAAAGCTAAAGCAGCACAGAATCAGCACCGGGAACAGGTATCGCTCATGCATCTTGGTGCCGAGAACAAACACAACAACAATCAGCACCATGCCTAGAAAATAGGATTTGGAGAGATCCTGACGGTCTTTTTTAAAGGAAAAGAATACCGCCAGAGCTACCGCAGCTAAGATGAAGATGAAACCCCAAACCCGATAGGTGATCCCCAGCCAGGTTAAATCCAGCGAAGACCATAGCGGGTCCGTCAACGCGTACAGATTAAACGCATTTACTGAAGAGTACGGATAGGAGGATAAAGTGGCTTTATATAGAGAGACAAGCCCCGGGATTCCTCCGTTATTCCAGAAAAATGGTGCTGCCAGCAGCAAAAATGTGCCCAGCCCGTACAACGCGCCAACAGCAAGCTGCTTCCATGCCCGGTGGTGATAGAACGCGAACAAGAGCACCGGTGTGAAAATTAGTGCCTGCGGCTTGATCAGCACCGCCAGCGCAAACCAAATCGCCGAGCGAACAAAAGCTTTATCTGAAGCCCAGCGGATGCTAAGAAGCAGGAAGATCAGAAAGAAGGAATCTGCCTGCCCCCATGCGGAGGAATTAATAAGTACGGCAGGGTTAAACAGAAACAGCAGCATTAAACCAAAGGCAAGGCCCTGGCCTAATTTTTTGCGTCCGACTTTGTACAGCATATAACCTAGCACAAGGTCGGATATGATGGCAGGCAGCTTGAAGAGCAGATTCTCTCCAGATGAGCCATGCGTAAGACCAAGTCCACCCCGTATCAGACTAAGCAAATATAATATGTAGAGATAACCCGGAGGATAATCAGCAAAGTAACCTTCTTCATAGAATTTACCCGGACCCATGTCCACGAGGCGTTGTCCCCAGGCAATAAAAGTATTCATGTCATTGATGTAGCCTTGGGCCGTAAGCCCGATCCATATGCGCAGAATCAGCGCCGTTGCCATTGCAGCCACGAACCATAATGTATAGCTTGCATCCGATTGACCAAGCCATCTGCGGCTCCGGAACGCTTGACGGTACAATAAAACAAAAAATACGGTAAATAGGGATGAGATTAAGAGAATCTTCGCTGGTGATACCTTATGCGGAGCATCCGCGCTGTCACCTCCCTGATCTACCGTGCCAACATCCAGCGAAACAATATCCACACCTTCCGGTGCAGCATCCAGTTGTTCGACCGCTATATCGTCAAAATAGGCTTTACCAGCTATCAGATTGGCATATCCGCCGAGACTGACACCAATCCCGACTTCATTCTGCTCCGGTCCTGTCTGACCGTAGAATTCAAGGTATTGCCAGTCTCCGCCTGAATCCACTGTGCTAGGATATCCACTGCCAAGACCGACTACAAAAACATTGGCGCCGAAGCCAGTGCCTTGGGTGCTTGCAACCTTAACCCAGCCGGAGATTTTATAATAGCTGTCCGGTGATACGGCAACATTCTGAACCCATTTCAAATGGTTGGGCTCCAGATTCTCGATCACTGCAGCCTGGCTGCCGGTATGAACCTCTGCCGATTGCACGGATATCAGACCGGAAGCATCTCCGGCGATCCAGGCATCTCTTGTCCATCCCAAAGGTGCCTCTTCGTTCACGTCTTCAAAGCCAGGATTCTGCACTAGATTCCCAGCGGCAAATGCACCATTAACGGGAAAAACAAACAAAAAAAGCATTAGAATAACGATTGCAGCCGTACGTTTATTGGTTGACATTGCTAAGTCCTCACCTCACCCATGTAGTCCGGCGCCTTCTGCCGGTATTATGAACGTGTTACTTGTTTCTACCGCGTAATAATAACGGTATAATTCGCGAACCTCCGGATTAAATATTCACCGTTCACCGCAGGAAGATTATCACCGTTCCAGAAAATATAAGCGGCTTTCTCCCCCAAGGTTATGCCAGGTTGCCCAAAAACATATTTGCCGAATGAAGAAACACGCTGAAACGCTTCTCCCGGGTTCACATACTCCACCGTAGCTGCGAAATCATGTGGATTAATTTTCTCATAAAAGAGGACATAGATGTACGGCATATTCACATGATCAGTGACGTATACCTTGCCTTCACTCTCTTCCGAAGCATACTGCACCGCCTCACCAAAGGACTGGTAAAAGGCTGGATCGATACTCTGTGGATAGTCACGGAAATATACCATTGTGAATAATGCAAAACATAAGCTGAATGCTACTGCCGAGATAATCCCTGCTGGTTTGGCCTTGTGAAATAGCCATAGAAAACCTTGGACCACAAGTAGTAAGAACGGATAAAAAAAGATATTCATCCGGTTCACATTCACTTCGGTTATAAATGCCATACCTACTGAAGTTGTTATCCATATCAGCACCAAAGCTTCAGGCACTGACTCCCCTGTGCTGAGAAATAATGAACGTGTCATTACGATCAAGCCCATCAGGGCAAAAGGCAGCGCAATAGGATAAGCAAAACCAAACGGTTCAATTGTATTATGCGCTAATCCGTCCCCTCCGCTGATCAGCAGCTTAAGAAAGACCTGGAAATTAGCACCGGCCGCCGAAAGTAAATCTCCCCCAAACACCGAGGATATCTCCTCCACTCGCGGCATGGTTAACCTTGGAATAGACATAAAGGGCAATGTAATTCCCTGAAGATTCCAGTGATTGATCATAATAAATAATAGAATAGGCACAGCCAAAAAGGCAAACAGCAATGCATTCCAAAATACAATCCGTATTGTCAGCACTCTTTTATATAGTAGATAAACAGCGGCACACAGAACAAACACCGGCACAAAAAAATAGGCTGTCCCATAGGCATACAGCGACATAGCGGCAAAAACCGTAAAGCCATAAGCCCATTTCGGCGACTGGATTGATCGAAGTAAACAATACACAGCAATAAGTATCAGGGTTGGGAAAATATTGGACTCCAGCGCCCACCTGGACATCATCATATGCCAGGGATTAATGGCAATAAAGAACATGGCTGTCGTTCCTGCTAACGGAGATTTAAAAACAGCTTTAGCACAAAGATAAAACAAAAGCATTCCAATCAAACCCATGACAATGCTAACGGCCCGCACAGACAGCGGAGTTAAGCCGAATAACCAGATAAATGGAATTGACAGATATGCATATAGCGCATTTTGCCCGCTCCCCCAAGAGATCAGATGGATGGGCAGAGAAATCCCGTTTCTGTCGATTCCGTAATGTAGAATAGCGTAGGCGTCATAACCAATGGATGCTTCATCCTGATTAAGACCTCCCGGTATAGAACCTATGTAAAGAAGCCGGACCACCGCACCTATTAGAAAAAAAACGACCGGCAACGGATTAGCTCTGCAGGCACGAATCCACCTGCCGACAATGCCTTTCAACGTGCATCACCTCTTCAACAATATAATCTAAAACCCGAATGAAGAAAAGTCTTCGAACGTCAAACAGCCAGCCCCCGCTAGGCGGGGCTGGCTGTTAATCAGATCTTGTAGTTCAGCAGGCTTAACCCTGGCTTCCGATCAGCACATAACGAAGGATAATCAGAACCGCGAGCACCCACATCATCCAGTGGATATCATATTTTTTCTTGCCGCCAAGGTTGGCAACAAAAGCAAGAATAACATAAGTTACGATACCGAAGGAAATACCGTTCGCGATGTTGTAAGTGAAAGGCATGATTGCAAAGGTCAAGAACGCCGGAATAGCTACAACCAGGTCATCGAAGTCAATTTGACGGATCGATTGCGCCATCAGTACACCGACAATAATCAGTGCTGCAGCTGTTGCCGATCCTGGAATCAGGGCAACGACAGGAGCCAGGAACAAAGCAAGCAGGAAGCATACGCCGGTAGTTACAGCAGTCAGACCTGTACGGCCGCCTTCAGCTACTCCCGCAGCGCTTTCCACATAAGCTGTAGTTGTGGAAGTACCGAGTACCGCTCCACCCGCTACTGCAACGGCATCAACGAACATCGCCTTGCCTACGCGCTTCTTGCCCTCTTCAGGATTGTCCATAATACCTGCGCGCTGCGCAGTTCCCACCAGTGTTCCAAACGTATCAAACAATTCTACAAAGGTAAATGTGGCGATAGCAGAAACGATACCGGTATGCATAATGCCGTCCCAGTCAAATTCGAAGAAGTTGAGTTGTGTCAGATCCGGAACCCATGGAGTCTGCGGATTGGACAAGCTGCTGAAATCAACTGCGCCCATCAGGATACCTGCCAGAGTAGTACCGAGAATACCGAAAAGGATTGCACCGCGAACCTTCAGCACCATAAGGATGGAGATTAGCAGCAGGCCGATAATAGCCAATTGAACGCCTGTATTTTCCAGGCTGCCCATATGAATAACGGTTTCGAAAGAAAGAACATCTGTAAATGTGTTAGCTTTAATATCAGCGCCAGCTTCAACGCCGACGGTCATAATTCCACTGTTCTTCAGACCGATAATGGTAATGAAAAGTCCGATACCTACTGTAATGGCATGCTTCAGACTGTCTGGAATAGCTTCCAGCAGAATCTGGCGCACTCTTGTTACGGTGAGCAGAATGAAGATCAAACCGGAGATGAATACAGCCGTCAAACCCATCTGCCAGGTAAACTCTTTACCTGTTGTCGCAGAGGACAGAACAACGGATGCGAAGTAAGCGTTAAGCCCCATCCCTGGTGCCAATGCTACCGGGAAGTTTATGAACAGGCCCATTGCGATAGTGAAGATACCTCCTGCTAAAGCTGTAGCCAAAAATACGGAGTACCAGCCCATGTCGATGCGGCCAAAAGCCGTCAGCGTTCCGGGATTTACCGACAGAATATAAGCCATTGCCATAAAAGTGGTCAAGCCGGCCATAATCTCTGTGCGAATCGTAGTACCATTCTCTTTCAATTTGAAAAAGCGATCCAATTTGTTCTCCCCCTAAGGTGTGTTGGTTGTTGTGGCAGCAACAAAAAGCCGGAGTCTTGTTAGACACCGGCCGAAAAAAAGAGTAGCTTCCCTGACAACGCCAGTTGAAGACGGCGAACTCACAGGATTCTCTTCTTAATCGTAGCCAGGTCATTACGGTGACCTCGTAGAAACTCCCAGGCCAATCCCTGGAATTATACGAATGATTATGTTGTTTGCTTTCTCATTTTAGGTGTACATGACATGACTTGTCAATGGTAAAAACGAACATTATTCGTCAGGTTTTTATAATCGTTCGTAAATCCTCCATTTTTCGATTGTCAAAGAGATTGTAGTCTCTTTAACATACCCAATCAGCATCCAGCTAATTCCTGAGGGACCAGAAGTTTGTATATGGGATGACTCTGTTATTTGATGCTGCTTTGATCAGGATTTGGGTTCGCGATTTTAGACACATTAGAGTATGTAACTTTCCCAGTTTCATTAATATCTGACGCACTAAGTAAAAAGTACTTAGAATTACTATACTGCACCAGTAATGTAATTGGATGGTCAGGATTCAGCTTCTGCAATTCCTTTGCATACTCTTCAGTGTACTGCTTTCTCTTATCTCCAAGTCCATTCCACCATGTGAAAAAGGTCTCCACATCAAGATCGGTGTGAGTGACCTCAGTTCTGATGTCATTGTCTTCTTCCAGTCTCTTGTTAGTAACCGGAAACACTTTTTTAAACAAATCATAACTTTGGTCCAGCGATTGTTTAAGTTGCTCGATGTAAGCAACAGATTCTTTGCTGGCTGCTGCAAATAGGCTTTCCTTAAGATAAATACTTCCTTCATAAAAAAAGCCATCATCGCCACTCGTCATTTTACTGCTCAATTTCACTTGAATATTGCTGCGTGCAAATTCAACGATTGAACTATCGGGAACGGGAATCTTTTTTAAATTAACATCATATTTATTCAATCCGCCTACTAAAGGCAAATAAACTACGCCCTGATACTTAATAGCAGGCACCGATGTGCCGGATAAATAGTTCTTCAGTAGTTCCGGCTTGGCTGGTGATGTACTGCTGCCCGATGTTTGATTGGTTGGGGTTGACTGAGTCTGAGATCCATTAACTGCAACATTGGAACCGCTGCCACTAATCTCTACTCTTTGCATAGTATTGTTCCATGCTGCAGAAACCCCCAAGACCTCACCGACTGCCTTTAATGGCATATAAGTACTGCCTTTATAGCTCAGCACCGGTAAATCTGTATTCTGATATTTCTGTCCGTTTACCATGATGGGATAATCAGCCTTCGTAAGTATGTATTCTTTAATTGAATCCGCGAATACATTCGTCGTTGCCGTCAAAGCCACTCCAATAATAATACCTGCTATCAATTTTTTCATTATGCACCTCAATATTTTTTGGATGAATGAGCTTAGTAACAAGAAGGCTCGCTACCAACAATTCATATCAATAGAGCATTATATCATATACATCCATAAACTGGATGTGAAATCCGATGGATGTTTGGGCCTTTAGATCAGCCTATACAGTTCTTCAATTTTGGCCAAAAAAAACACTCCCTTCTATTTGCGAAATAACGCAGATAAAAGAGAGTGAGTTTTTCACACTAATGTTGCAGGTGTAGGCAGAGTTTCACTGCCGTCATCGTCCGGACTCTTTTGGAATCAAGGAATCCAAGTGATTGACGACATTAATGTCCCCAGTCTATTCCCACTCGATGGTTGCTGGCGGTTTCGAGGTCACGTCATACACGATACGGTTTACGTTCTCCACTTCGTTGACGATACGTACGGAGATTTTCTCCAGCACATCCCAAGGGATACGTGCCCAGTCAGCGGTCATCCCGTCGATGGAGGTTACTGCGCGAATGCCTACCGTGTAAGAATACGTGCGCTCATCCCCCATAACACCAACACTCTTCATGTTCGGCAATGCGGTGAAATACTGCCAGATTTCCCGGTCCAGACCGGCTTTGGCGATTTCTTCACGCAGAATATAATCGGAATCGCGAACGATCGTAAGCTTGTCCTCTGTAACTTCTCCAAGTACGCGAATCGCAAGACCCGGACCCGGGAAAGGCTGTCTCCAGACAATAGCATGCGGCATACCGAGCTCTTCGCCTAGCTTGCGGACTTCATCCTTGAACAAGGTGTTCAGCGGCTCGATCAGGCTGAATTTCATATCTTCCGGCAGTCCGCCAACATTGTGGTGGGACTTGATGGTCTGAGCTGTAGCCGTTCCGCTCTCGACGATATCCGTATACAGCGTTCCTTGAGCCAGGAAGCTAAAGTCACCCAGCTTGGCTGATTCTTCGTCGAAGCAGTAAATGAACTCATTACCGATGATTTTACGTTTCTGCTCAGGATCCTCAACGCCAGCCAGCTTGCTAAGGAAACGCTCGCGTGCATCGATCTTCACCACGTGAATATCGAATTTGCCCACAAAAGTCTCCATAACACTCTCTGCTTCACCCTTGCGCAGTAAGCCGTGATCAATAAACATGCAAGTCAGTTGATCGCCGATAGCACGGTGGATCAACATGGCTACAACGGAGGAATCTACACCACCGGAAAGTGCGCAGAGCACTTTTTTGTCGCCGACTTTGTTCCGGATATCTTTAATCGCATCTTCTATGAAAGTTTCCATTGTCCATTTGCCTTCGCAGCCGCAGACATTGTACAGGAAATTCGAGATCATCTCATTGCCTTGTACAGAGTGACGTACTTCAGGATGGAATTGAACCGCAAATAACTTCCGTTCCGTATGGCTCATGGCCGCGATCGGTGCGCTTTCGGTGCCGGCATCGAGTGTAAAACCTGCAGGTAGCTCCACTACATGGTCGCCATGGCTCATCCATACCGTTTGACGGCTATCCAGACCGGAGGTCAATGCGAAGCCTTGTCCAAAATCAACATCTGCTTTGCCGTATTCACGTTTAGCGGAACGCTCCACCTTGCCGCCGTGCTGGTGTGCCATCAGCTGCATGCCGTAGCAAATACCAAAAATAGGCAGGCCCAGATCATAAACAGCCGGGTCTACATGCGGTGCATCCTCAGCGTATACACTGCTCGGTCCACCTGAGAATACAATTCCCTTAGGCGATAGTGCTTTGATCTTGTCGATTGGCGTATTGTACGGCAGCAGCTCGCTGTATACCCCCAGGTCGCGGATTCTGCGTGCGATAAGTTGGTTATATTGTCCTCCAAAATCGAGAACGACGATCATTTCATTTGGCTTGTTCATTACGTGCCTCCCTTGATTATTGGATTCATTATACTCATGGATAATTAACACCGTCAAGGAATGTGGCGGCCTAGCTTAAAAGCATTTTTTGCACGCGCTTTCTTAGGGGGATTTCGCCTATTCCCCTTATGCATAGGGCATTCATCAGGTGACGCGGAGCGTGATATCCAGGCAGACCCTGATGAAATTGGATGCCGATTGAGAATCGCACCCGGGTGGCGAGACGGAGCCGGATGACATCGAATGAGGCACGGAACCGGGCGGGGCAGACTCGGACGACAACGATTGAGGGACGGAGCCGGGCGAGACGGAGCCGGGCGACAATGATTGAGGGGCGAATCCGGGCGAGACGGAGCCGGACGACAACGATTGAGGGGCGGATCCGGGTGGGGCGGATCCGAACGACTCCGACCGAGGGGCGGGCGGCGGTGCCCCCGCCGCCCGGGATGGGCTGCTGTACGCCAGGGTCTCCCACTGGCGTACGAACTGCCGGACCGCTTCGCGCAGTCCGGCGTTGTCGACCGGCAGGGAGTCTGCGTACTCCCTGCCGGTCATCCCGGGCGGCGGCGCTCCATAGCGCGCCGCCAGTCCGTGCCAGGCCAGAGCGGCTGCGGCCCGCAGCTGCTCCGGCCCCGGGCTGCTGCTGCGCTTCGCCAGCAGCAGCCGCAGGCTCCGCCGCCAGCGCCAAGCGGCGGCGGGAACCAGCAGCAGCGCCGCGGGGAGCGGTGCTGCTGCCCGCCCGCCCTGGCGCAGCCGGGCGGGCAGGCCGTCCGCGCCGGCAGCCAGCGGCGGTGCGGATCCGGGCTGCGGCGGCGCGGAAGCCGCAGCCACGGCAGGGGTGGGGTCGAAGGGAACCCACCCCGCGCCGGGGAAATACACCTCCACCCAGGCATGCGCATCGCCCTGGGTGACCGTATAACGCGGCGGAACTGAGCCCACTTCCAGCGTTCCAGGCCCGTACCCCTTGACGTAGCGGGCAGGAATATCAGCGCTGCGCAGCAGAACCGTCATAGCGGTGGCAAAATGCACGCAGTAACCCTTTGTCACCTCAAACAGAAAGTCGTCGGTGAAATCTGCACCTGCAGGCGGCACCTTGGTATCCAGGGTATACGTATAGTGGGTCTTTAAATAATTCATCACAGACACTGCGGCATCATATCGGCTATCCGCCGAAGAGGTTAAACGATCTGCAAGCTCACGAACACGCGTAGGAAGTGCAGCAGGTAATTCCAGATAAATACGCTGAACCTCCTCCGGGTCAAGGCCCGTCAAACGTCTAAGCACCTGCGGGTCAGTCTCCGGAAGCTGTGAAACCACCGTATATTCCGTAATTCCCCAAGCACTTGTTGTCTCAGGCAGTCTTATCTCCTCCCTGTCTTGACTGGCGAACACGAACCCCAGCCTGCTGCCGTCTGCTAGTTGTACCGTGGGGACATCCAATACTCTGCCGGCGCTAAACAAGGGAAGACCACTAATAGAAGGGGACATGAATTGTACCCGCTGAGTAAGTATTCGGTCTTCCGTACTCAACGCTGAAGCAGCTCTCTTCTCCGGAAGAGCCGCCAAATTAAGCGGAAGAAGACCCTCCGCACTTTTGCCCCAGCGACGGCCATCATAGTGATCCAGGCTCTGTCCCTTCATGTAGGCGGAAAGTCGGCTCTCAACCTTAAACACAGGCTCTGTACTGCCAGTAAGTGGAGCGCCCAGTTCCCCCTCAGATAAACTGTAGCCCGTGAGCCCGGAACTTTCTCCTGCAAAAGTATTCAATTCAGCCTCTTCACCCCACGCCTGGAGAAATCGTGCGGACGGCTTCAGTGATATCTCCTTCTCCTGCTGATGCCCGATCCATTCCTTCCCGGCCCAGGACATTCCCGATATGATCGTCGCCGACAGAACAGCCGCAATCCACCAGCGGGTATACGGCAACGAGGTCATTCTGCCGCTTGGATTCTTCCCCTGCAAAAGCTGCAATCTGCACATTCCTTGAAGAACTAGAATCAGATCGGCCGATATAGCCAGCTGAACACTTGTATCCAATTCCAGAAATCTGTTCAGCAGAAGTAAGTAGACCACTGTAACCACGCTGAACAGCGAGGTACTGCTCCGGTAAAGGGCCAAATGCTGGACAGAAACTACCAGCAGGCTCCAGCCTGCACATAAGATCAGAAGTCGTGTTTCTGTGTTCACCTCCGAAACCCTACCTGAGAAGAGCAAGATAAAGTCACCCGGGATTTCGGCAATGTAATCCCTGAACCAATTCCCATTGGCCTGTGAACACGCAACGAACCAAACCAGTACGGCCACTACCGTCTGGGCAGATGCACCCAGCCAGAAGGGCCGCTGAATCAATCCGCACAACAATAGTAATCCTGACGTCCCTGCAAGAACTGCCAGCAGTCTGCGGGTTTCATCTACCATGTTGACTTGATAAAGCGGAAGAAGCCACTCTATAAAGAGGCCCATAATAGCCAAAGAGAACAGCAGGCGGTAGAATAAGGGGCTTGTCCCCCAGCTACCGGCTCGGCTGTTCTCTTCCCTATTCTCTGCTACTAAGTAATCGGAGCTCCTGTGCTGGCTCTTCTTTACTGGTAGAACGCTTTCCTCTTCCTGTAGGCTATCTTCTGCTTTCTCTTTACCGGACCTCGGGTGCCACAACTGACTCACTGGCAATTCCCTCCTTCCGGCCTCCAGCGGGCAGCGCCTGCTCAAGGCAATACAGCTCCGCTCCCAGACGTTTCAGACTTTCACCAATGGTGGCTTTCACTGGAGGGCCTGGTTCAAGCGGGGAACGTTCCGTGAACGGTGTCCGCTGATCCCAGCCGTAATATACAGTTACTTTAACCCCCTGCATAAGCAGCCGGGCAACAGCTTTTGCCGCTTCAGGCTCCAGTAGACCAGTGACAATGGACAGACTCATACCGGGAATCATCGCCCGCGAGGCATCTTCCAGCAGTTCCGGCAAGGACCTGGTGCTATCCGGCTTGATATCAGTTAAGATCTGCAGCACCCTTCCGGGTATCTTGCCCAAGCCCTCATGCCTGGCCATACCCTCCGGCCAACCTCCGCTGAACAATTGCACATAAGTACCGGAACGCTCTGCTGTAAGCATGAGCCCAACGGCTGTAGAAACTGCCTTCTCGAACATTGGCATTATGCTCCCTCTTGCACTGCGCGGAACAAGCTTCCCTGTCGGAACTTCGTAGCTCTTTGGCGCATGATCCAGAACAATGCAGATCATCCCGCTTTCACGTTCCGGAATCCGGCTGTGCAGGGAGCCGTGGCGGGCAGTGCTTTTCCAGTGAATCCGGCTCAATGGATCACCCGGGATATATTCGCGAATATCAGCACCTTCCTCTTTGCCCCGTCCCATGGCTGAAGACACCGTTGCCCAAGTCAAGTTAACATCCTGGTAGTTCTCTCTGCCAAAATACAAGGGGGCTGGAAGCACTTTGAAGCTGGATGATGCACCTTCAAGAAGTTTACGGCCTGTGAACCATCCCGGTACATCACCCCAGCTAATACAGCAATTCTCCAGGCGGTGTTCACCCCGTGAAAGCTGCGAAAGGGTATATGTAAAGATAAAGGTTCGCCGGAATCCGGGAAACAGCAGCTCCCGATGGCTGCCTCCGCTCCAGCTCTCCTTAATGATCATCCAAGGCAGAGGAATCCATGAGCGAAACCGAACATGCAGCTTAACCGTCACCGTGTTGCCGGCAATGGTGCTAACGGGTGTAACAGTACGTTTAATGTTGAAGCCCCGGGGTCCAAAGGCATACAGTGCCAGCCCGCCGGACAGCAGAATACCCGCTGCCACAGAAAGGAACAGAAGCCCGCTCCCCCCAAACAAGGCATACATACCCGTCAGCAGACCTGCTATGGATAACATCCGTCCCCACTCCAGAATCGCTCTATGGTTTCTTTGAATATAAGAGGACAATAGAATAACCCGCCTTTTTCCGTAGATTCGTTCCGTTCTGAATGGAACTCTCTATCTATTCTTCCCAGGAAAAAGGCGGGTCAGACCCAAAATCATATATTCACTTCATATCTTAATCATTTAGCTTAGTACGCTTTAACCCGGCGTTCCTCCCCTGAAGCGCTGACTTTAAGCAGCGGATGTTCGGCAAGCTCCAGAAGGTCCCGCAGTCCAATCCATACATTCCCGCCAATCATCGTTACCGCATGAGGTCTGGTGTCAGTGTCTCCGTTAACTCCGTTAAATATAAGCTCGTTATGATCTACATCTGCCAGAAAGGTATGTCCATTCAGGGCAACCCTGACGCTATGGATATCGGCCTCCCAGCTCACCGCTCCGCCCAGCCGCTGGGTAACAGCACGCAGCGGCACGATGTATTGTCCCTCTTCAATGAAATATTCACCGGGCATTAGCTTGGTCTCCAGCTTCCCGATTTCCAGTACAAGCGGTCTAGCCGGCTCGAACAAAGCGGCATTAGCATTGATATGGGAGGCAATCCATGCTGTCGATGGTTTAGCTCTTCCTGCACCTACACTCTGCGAGCTTACCTTAAATTGTACAGGCTTGACCTTTTCATCCAGTACACCAAACTCGTAGCCTGCAGCCTTATATCGGGCAATGATCTCCGGAAGTGCTTTGGCTGTCTGTTCATGCCCTCCGCCATCATGCATTAATAGAACTACGCGGGCCGCATCGGTATCCGGAACGGACTCTGCTATAATTTCGCCAGCAGGAACGCCCCTGCGTTTGGAGTCTCCACTGTCCACGTTCCAATCCGTGACCAGGTAGCCCGCTTGCTTCAAGAGATAGAAGTAGGTATCATCAAAATGACCGGCAGTACCGCCGGGTGCACGTACCAGCTGCGGCCGAATCCCTGTGATACTGCGGACAATCTCCTCCGTCCGCTTGATTTGATTCCAGAAATGGGTGAATCCGCTATATAAATCATGGTAATCATGATTATAGGAATGATTGCCAATGGCATGCCCCTGCTCCCAGATCGCGTTAATCAGCTCGGGATGGCTTGCGGCTCCATTACCAAGCACGAAGAAAGTAGCCTTCACTTTTTCCCGCTTCAGAATCTCCAGTATCTTCGGTGTGACCTGGCTGGGGCCATCATCAAAGGTAAGATATATGATCTTTCCGGGCTTCTCCTCTTTGACAGCCGGTTGGGCTGGAGAGACTGCTGACGCTTGCGGTTTCATTTTCTGTACCACTGCAGTTTGTTTCAAGGTGGTCAGAGGCTCCGTGGCAGGAGCAGAGGTTTTCTCCGCTGACTGCTGCGGTCCCGTAGACAGGGCATGAACGGTTAAGGAACTCCATTCCAAACCGCTCTGTGCGCTGCATCCCGTAACAACTAAAATGATGCCTATCCATATCAGCAATCCGCGGATCAGGCTCCGCCGGTTGCGGGAATTACGATTGCTTGTCATCATCTCTACCTCCAGCATCTATTGGCTCTTAAAAGCCGGTTTTGATAGATTGTATGAAGACAAGCTTTGAAATAGAATAAGATTACTGCCCCCACTGGAGTGTGAACCGGCAATGGAAATGTTAAAGTGGATTCAAGAATTATTCGCTGATTACGGCTATAGCGTCATGTTTTTCGGACTTCTTCTGGAGTTCGTCGCCCTGCCCTTTCCGGGTGAGACGACGATGGCGTTCGCTGGCTTCCTCTCTTATACAGGAAAGATGGATTTTACAACATTGGCCATAACTGCTTTTGCCGGAACAACGGTAGGGATGACAACGACGTATTTCATCGGACTCAAAGCCGGTATGCCTTTTATCCAGAAGTACGGCAAGTGGATTCTGTTCTCTCCGGCAAAGCTGGAAAAAACGCAGATTTGGTTTGAAAAATATGGCAGTGTCCTGGTTTTCATTGGCTATTTCGTACCGGGGGTACGTCATTTCACCGGATATTTCTCCGGCATTACCGCATTGCCCTTTCGAAAATTCGCCGGGTACGCCTATACCGGAGCCCTGTTCTGGGTACTACTTTTTCTCGGCATCGGACGTATCTTTGGCCCGCAGTGGATGGGAATCTTCCACCTGTTTGAGCGCTATGCCATTTGGGTAATCGCTGGCGGTATCTCTCTCGTCCTTCTGATTGTACTGTACCGCTACCGCCTTGTTATTAAAGAGCGAATGTCTAAACGGAAAGCTTCACCTAAAGTAAAAACACGTGTTAAAGAGTCTTCCAAAGGGCGGTGAATGAACCGTCCTTTTTGCTGCGCAGCAGCGCATATGCGGCCATCACCAGCGCGATCGAGACCAATCCGAAACCACCTGCCATCCCGAGTCTGCGGGGTTCAATCAACTCCAGCATCCATCCAGCCAGCAGCATTGATAGTCCAAGCAGTGTATTGCCTACAGCGGCCAGAATCCCAAACAACATGGGCTGCATAGTCACAGGTGTCTCTTTCATGACAAGTGTATCCAGACAAGCACTACTGACCCCGCCGGCCGTCGCCAGGAAGATATAAAGAACGGCAGCAGTCACAAAGTTCCCGCTCACGCTGAGGCACGCAAGCAATACTCCCTCCAGCAGCAGTCCTCCCACCGCACCAGCGACCAATCTTCCCTTCAACATTCGGGCCACAACAAAGCTACAGCTAAGTCCCATCCCAAGCGCCGCATAGAATATTCCTACACCTGCATCCCCGGCATCAAATACCTTGAGGGCATACACACTGATTAGTACATTGTCCAAACCACTCACCATCGGAACAAGCAGTTCATAGACAAGGACCAATTGCAGTGGAAGGCTTACCGATATGATCCGCAGGAGATTTCTCCGTAATACTTTGGAGGTTGTACTGTCTGCTGCGGCATTCTCTACATCGAATAGACCAGTAACAGGCTGCTTAGACTGCGGGTATGACTCCGGCAGTTTAGGGAATTTAATGCTGTAAATAATTACAGCTGCCAACAGAAACGATGCTGCATTCATCACAAATGCCAACTCCGGACCAAACCACAAGGAGACAATCCCTCCGGTAAATGCTCCCAGAATAAGCACACACCCTGTCATCAACTGCTCCAGGCCATTGATCTTCAGCAAAGAATCGGGCCTTGCGAGCAGCGGAATCAATGATTTGCGCATAGGCGCATAAATAGCCTCACCGGCTGCCATGAAGAAGCTTGCGGTATATAGGAGCCATAGCCGGTCAGCATCCGTTACCCATAGGAAAGACAGTGCAAAGGGTATGCGCAGAAGGTCTACGCTGATTAAAATGACTTTACGCGGCAGTTTGCTGCCTAGAATTCCCCCTAAAGGAGCCAAGAACAAGGACGGCACCAGCCGCACCGCAAAGGCAACACCTATCGCCATCCCTGAACCGGTCAGATGGAAGATCAAAGACAACATCGCAACCTGGCTGAAGCGGTCACCAATGCCATTCACGAGTCCGGCGGCAAAAAGTTTAAAATATTCCCGTTCCCCTCTAATTACAGCAGCGGAAGAACTTGTATCCATATCATCAATCTCCATTCCAAACAAATTAGCAAAACATCTAATTAGATATTAATCTAAACTGTTGATTATGACAATGCTTTGCCGGGATTATTTTGATAAGATTAAGGAAATTAAGCGGAACGCTGATGTCCGGGAAAGAGAGTCCAGCCTTTGAAAATTGACCGTTTGCTCTCCATTGTCATCCTACTCATGAACCGCAACCTCATACAGGCCAAGGATCTTGCAGATATGTTCGAAGTGTCTGTGCGGACGATTTACCGTGATATTGAAAGCATCAATCAGGCAGGGATTCCTGTGGTTACCTATCAGGGTTCAGGAGGTGGAATTGGTCTGATGGAAGGCTACCGGCTGGACCGGAATGTCTTGACGAGCCATGAGCTCGCCGATATTTTCACTGCTCTGCAAAGTGTCTCCACCACCTACGGCGGAACCGGCCATGCCCTGCTGATGGAGAAGATCAGCAGTGTCATCCCCCCGTCAGAGTCTGCAGCCTTCCGCAGCAAAGCGGCCCAGCTGGTCATCGATTATTCGCCGTGGGGGCTGAATAGTCCGCTGGAGGAACGGCTCACTGTGCTCAAGGAAGCACTGGAGGCGTGTGTCATTGTAGCTTTTGATTATGTCGCCGCTGACGGCAGGTCCAGCCGGCGTTCGGTAGAGCCTTATACGCTATTACTGAAAGGCCAGGCCTGGTATTTATATGGCTTCTGCCATATGCGTCAGGATTTCCGGCTCTTCAAGCTGCCGCGTATGAAGGATCTTGTGAAGAGCGCAGAGAATTTCGTCAGACAGGAGCTCACCGGTATAGAATATCCTTGGAGTAACGGCTGGACCAGAGAAGACTCCGGCGTTCCCATAGTTCTCCATTTCTCGCCCGAGGGCAGGCATCTCGCCGAGGACCGCTTTGATTCGGAAGAGCTGAAGCCGGATGGGAATGGAGGTTATTATGTTACTCTCGAATATCCGGAGGACAGCTGGCTGTACGGTTTCCTGCTGAGCTTCGGGAGTGCAGCCGAGGTGCTGGAGCCGGAACATATCCGCAGGAGAATAGGGGAAACAGCGGTGGAGATTGCCGCTAAATATAATATATTGCCTATCAGACAAACCTGACGAAATGCCGTCAGGTTTGTTCTCTTATAATAAGCATGCAAGGGAATATATCGGTGTTCCCTAATCTTTATCAGGGAGTGGTCATTTATGGAAGAACATCAGGCGGTAGCACAGGAAGCGGTCTTTTGTCAAAGCTGCGGTATGCCCATGCATGATTCCGGAGTACACGGAAGTGACCGTGAAGGGAATAAGACCGCCGAGTACTGTATGTACTGTTACGAATCCGGAGAATTCAAACAGCCGGAACTTACACTGCAGGACATGATTGATCTATGCACCGGTTTTATGGTTCAGGAAGGAATGCCGGAAGAAGAGGCAAGGCAGCTGCTTGCCGTTCAATTGCCCACACTAGAGCGCTGGCGTGCTCTCCGTTCGCTGGAAGTTAATTAACTTCCTGAAGTGAAATGATCATACACAAAGGGACAGTTATTCAGGTCATCCATGACCTGAGTAACTGTCCCTTATTATTAATACGGATGATTATTGCTTAGAAGGTTCTTGTTCCGGCTTCAGAAAATCCGGCTGCGGCGAGGTCTTTTGAATAAAGAAGGACAGCACCAGCGCAGCGACCGTGACCCAAGTAGCTACTGTAAAGGCATGGGTAATGCCACTAATGGTGGCTTCCTGTTGAAGATGCAGCATGGCCGCTTGGTCATTCTGGGATACAGCGCCGCTCATCAGTGTATCGGTAATAATATCTTTGGTTCGGTTGGTCATCAGGCTGACGAACAGGGCCATACCAAGCGCTCCACCTACGGTCCGCAGTGTATTCGACATTGCTGTGCCATGGGAACTGAGGCGCTGAGGCAGCTGGTTAAGCCCTGCCGTAACGATCGGCATCATCAGCATAGACATACCGAACATCCGCGCGGTATAGGTCAGGATCAGATGAGTAAATGTTGTGGAGTCCGTGATCTGGCTGAACTCCCAAGTAGTAATCGCGGTGATGATAAGTCCGATCACAGACAGCCATCTGGCACCGATTTTGTCAAAGATAATCCCGGTTACCGGTGACATCGCACCCATCAGAATGGCACCCGGCAGCAGCATCAGACCGGATTCCATCGGCGTGAAGCCCCGGATCGTCTGAAGATAGATCGGCAGCAGAATCATACCCGAATACATAGCCATCGTAACAATGATATTAATAATGGTTGTGAGTGTATACATGTTATACCGGAAGATACGGAATTCCAGCAGTGGTTTAGAGGTTGTCAGTTCTCTTACCACGAAAAGGACTAGAGCCACCATACCCAGAATGAGGCAGGCTATAACAGTAGTGCTTCCCCATCCGTCTGTTCCGGCATCACTGAAACCATACAGCAAGCCGCCAAAACCGAGTGTTGAGAAAATAATCCCCGGTTTATCCAGTACAGGAGAACTGACTTTTCCGACATTTTGCATGGTTCTCGCTCCAAGAAGGGTGGAGAAGATGGCCAGCGGCAATACGATAAAGAATAGCACACGCCAGGAATAGTTCTGAACCACCCAGCCTGAGAGTGTTGGTCCGACAGCCGGAGCGAAGATCATGGCAACCGCCATCAGACCCATCGCTTTGCCGCGTTCTTCGATCGGGAATATTCTCAGGAATACAATATTCATCAAAGGCATTAGGATACCAGCGCCTACCGCCTGGATCACCCGGCCTACCATAATCATTTCAAAACCGGTTCCAATTCCACAAACCAGTGTACCTATGGAAAACAGGACCATCGCTGTTATGAACAACTGGCGGGTAGTAAATTTCTCGACCAGGTATGCACTGATGGGTATCAGTACACCGTTGACCAGCATAAAGCCTGTCGTCAGCCATTGTGCCGTATTGGCAACAATATGGAGGTCCTCCATCATCTTAGGCAGTGCCACGTTCATCAGTGTTTGATTCAAAAGCGCCACAAATGCGCCGATAAGCAACGCCGCAATGATTGGACCTCTGCGCAATGCCTTGGATGCTGTTGCAGCGTTAGCAGTTATTGTACTCATAGCTTCTTATTGTCTCTCCCTTGTTCTAAAATTTGAATAATTTCACCATGAATGCGCAGCAGTTCCCCTGCGTCCTCTACAGGTATGTCTGCCAGCGGCAGCAAATGTCTTCTTAGAGATTGTTTGCTTCGCTCCCTGATTTCTATACCCTTCTCCGTCAGAGAGAGCTCGAAGCTGCGGCGGTCACTCTCCGACCGCTGTCTGATCAAAAGTCCCGCTTTCACCATACGGTCAACAACCCCGCTCGCTGCACTGTTCCCCAAATGCAGCAATTCTGCCAAGTCGGTTATGCCGATTTCAGGATGCAAGGATATTTTGCGAAGAACCATAAGCTGGGTGGGTGTAATGTCGAGTTCCTCAGCGTCTTTCCAGAGCAACTGTTGAAAGGCATGGCTGATGCGGCGAAAAGAAGAGACGATTTCATCCAGTTGCTGCTCATTTTCCTCCATCATCATTCACCTCCATTAGCTGCAAATAATATATTTCGCATGCGAACTATTTTACTCTTTACCTTTTTTCCCGTCAATCCTTTACTGAAATTTTCTGAAAACCAACAAGTGAGTTTGCGCAAATCATCGGGACGGCAAAAAAAGCAGACCCGTTTGAACCTTGGCCTGCTTCCTGTATGTCATTACTTATAAGTGCTGCTGTCAAATGAATGGATTAGGTGTATATTCTATCGGTTCAGATGCCGGTCCCGGCACTTCCCAGGAGAGGCAGCGGAAGTACAGGAGCAGCTGGCGCTACTTGCTCTCTGCCGCTCTGCAAGCCGCCGGCGATGGACATCATCAGCTTGATCCGATTGGTCTGATTCACGATACTGACTCCGGCATCATAATCGATCGCAGCGATGTTGGCTCCCGGGTACAGCTCCTTAAGCCCTTTAATCATGCCGCGTCCCGTAATATGATTCGGAAGGCAGGCGAAAGGTTGAATACAGACAATGTTGTTCACACCATGATCAAGGAGCTCCATCATTTCTGCCGTCAAGAACCAGCCCTCACCCATCTGATTACCCACGGACACCAGTCGTCCCGCCTTCTCCGCAAGTCCGTATATATTCTCCCGTTCTTTCGCAAGGCCGGCAGCTTCCAGCGCATTCTTAATCGGCTTCCGGTACATCTCCAAATAGGAAATCAGCAGTGGATTGAAATAGCCAAGCCGCTTGCTTTTGCCAAATTGCTCCGCCTTGTAGATCGGATTATAGATGCAGTAGAAGATAAAATCCAGGAAATCAGGCATGACCGCTTCTCCGCCCTCGGCTTCAATCAGCTCGACAATCCGGTTATTGGCATCCGGATGGAATTTGATCAGGATTTCCCCGACAATCCCCACTTTGGGCTTCACGGCAGAAATAGACGGCAGACGGCAGAATTCCGCCACGATTTCACGGATCACCCTTCTGTATTCCCGGAACGAGAACGACGAAAGACTATCCTTGCAGCGCTGCATTCCCTTACGGAATAAAGCCTGAGTGCTGCCCGGTACCTGTTCATAGGGTCTGAAACGGTACAGCATACGCATCATGAGATCGCCGTAGCAGGCTGCGGCAATCAGGCGGTTGGCCAGCTTAAGACTGATCCGGAAGCCCGGCTGGTTCTCCATGCCTGAAGCATTCAGAGAAATGACTGGAATCTGGCCGAGGCCGGAGTCCTTCAGTGCCTTGCGCAGCAAAGCAATATAGTTCGTCGCCCGGCAGCCCCCGCCGGTCTGGGACATAATCACAGCCGTCCGGTCCGGGTCATATTCTCCGCTCTTCAAGGCCGACAGAATTTGTCCTATGGTAACAATCGCCGGGTAACAGGCATCATTGTTAACATATTTAAGTCCCTCTTCCGTCTCCTCAGGTCCGGTTGTCTCCAGTATCTTCAGGCGGTAGCCGGCATCCTGAAACACCCTCTCAAACAGTTCAAAATGAACCGGAGACATTTGCGGTGCCAGAATGGTATAGTTCTCCTTCATTTCCTTGGTAAAAGGCACATTAGGCTGCTCAACATACATCTGCCGCGGCTGTACATTGCCTTTATCCCGCTCGCGCATAGCAGCAAGGAGTGAGCGCAGACGAATTCGCGCCGCTCCGAGATTGCTAATCTCGTCAATCTTAATGAGCGTATAAACTTTATTGTTTCTCTCCATAATATCCTGAACTGCATCACAGGTAATGGCATCAATCCCGCAGCCGAAAGAAGTCAGCTGTACAAGCTCCAGATCGGTTCTGCTTGCCGCCAGACGTGCTGCACGGTACATCCGCGCATGGTAGGTCCACTGATTCACTACCATCATATCGCCTTGGCTGTTATCCAGATGGCAGACGGAATCCTCTGTCAGTACGGCAAGACCCATGCCGGTTATCATCTCCGCGATCCCATGGTTAATCTCCGGATCGGCATGATACGGGTGCCCGCAGAGCAAGATTCCCTTCGTGCCGCTCTGTGCCAAGAAATTCAGAGTCTCCTCGCCCTTCGACCGGACATCATCCTTGGCGTGATCCGCTTCGCTTAAGCCAGCCTGGACCGCAGCCGCAATCTCTTCTTTAGGGATATCGGTAAACGTACGAACCAATACTTTCGTTAATGCTGCAATATCATCAAAGGTCAGGAACGGACTGACAAGCGGAACTCCGTTCTCCTTGAGACTATCCATATTATTGCGGATAACCTCTGGATAAGAAGCCACCACCGGACAGTTGAAGTGGTTATGCGCAGCTTCATCCTCCTTCTTCTCATACACTACAGCCGGATAGAAAATAAAATTGACACCCTTGCCGATCAGGCTCTGCACATGGCCATGGGCCATTTTGGCAGGATAGCAGATCGATTCGGACGGAATGGTGTCCATTCCGCTCTCATAGAGCTTCTTGCTGGATTTCGGTGACAGCACAACCCGGTAGCGTAATGCGGTAAAGAACGTATGCCAGAATGGATAGTTCTCAAACATGTTCATCGTGCGCGGTATACCAACGACTCCGCGCTCCGCCATGACCTCCGGCAGCGCCTCGTAATCGAAGAACCGCTCATATTTATACTGCATCAGATTCGGCAGTGTGTTCTTCTCTTTCTTTCTTCCTGCGCCGCGCTCACAACGGTTGCCTGTCACATGAAAGGTCTTATCCGGGAACCGGCTGATTGTCAGCGCGCAATTATTGGCACAGCGGCCGCAGCGGCCGGGCGATACTTCATACGTGAAGGCTTCAAGCTCTTCCGGTTTCAGCAACGTGCTTACTGAACCTTCTTCCGCACGCTCCCGGGCAATCAGAGCCGAACCATAGGCCCCCATTACGCCGGCAATATCCGGCCGCACAACCGTCCGTCCGGTCAGGCTTTCGAACGCCCGCAGAACACCCTCGTTATAGAAGGTTCCTCCCTGGACGATAATGTTCTCTCCTAAATCTTCGGGATTACGGATCTTGATGACCTTCTGCAGGGCATTCTTAATAACAGAATAAGCAAGCCCGGCTGACAAATCAGCAAGTGAAGCTCCTTCCTTCTGTACCTGCTTCACCTTAGAGTTCATGAATACCGTGCAGCGTGAACCCAGATTTACAGGCTGGGTAGCACTGAGTGCAGCTGCTGCAAATTCCTCGATTCCCATATCAAGGGCCGAAGCAAAACTCTCCAGAAACGAACCGCAACCCGCCGAGCAGGCCTCGTTCAGCATTAAGCTGTCGATAGCCCCGCCACGGATCTTAATGCATTTCATGTCCTGTCCACCGATATCGAGAATAAAATCAACCTTGGGCATAAATTTCGCAGCAGCTTTATAGTGGGCAACCGTTTCTACTTCTCCGCCGTCGGTCTTCAGTGCAGACTTAATCAGACCCTCTCCGTAGCCGGTAGCACAGCTCCCGGCAATATAACTGCCCTCAGGCAGCATTCCGTAGATTTCAATCAATGCTTCCCTAACGGATTTAAGCGGATTCCCCTTGTTACTCCCGTAAAAGGTATGAAGAATTTCATCGTTTGAGCCCGTAAGCACAAGCTTAGTCGTGGTAGAACCGGCATCAATCCCGAGAAACAGCGGTCCCCGGTAGGCAGCAAGCTCAGCCCTGGGGGCAGACGCTTTGCCGTGACGTTCGCGGAACTCCTCCAGATCCCTTGGAGTCTCAAATAGTGGAGGCAGCTCTGCATCCTGATTGCGGTCACTAGCGAAATCTACGGCGCTGAGGCGCTTCAGCCACTCTTCCAGCGAAAGAATCACCGGCTCCTTGAGGGATAAAGCTGAGCCTATGGCAACGAAATACTGGGACCGGTCGGGGAATATAATATCTCCCTCCGCGAGTCCCAGCGTTTCCGCGAAACGGGCACGCAGCTGAGGCAGAAAGGTCAGCGGTCCGCCAAGAAACGCCACCTTGCCGC
This sequence comes from Paenibacillus oryziterrae, assembly GCF_042610485.1. NCBI lineage: Bacteria > Bacillati > Bacillota > Bacilli > Caryophanales > Paenibacillaceae > Paenibacillus > Paenibacillus oryziterrae. The sequence continues at coordinate 28,927 of NZ_JBGJZO010000002.1, forward strand.
GAATCGGACGTCCACAGGCTAAACCGCTGATCGTCTGATTCACAATACTTTGGAATATTGATGCCGCCACATCCTCACGGCGGGCGCCTTCATTCAGCAGCGGCTGAACGTCGCTCTTAGCGAATACGCCGCAGCGTGAAGCAATGGGATAGATCGTCTCATGTTTCTCAGCAAGTGCATCGAGTCCCCCAGGGTCCGTCTGCAGCAGGGCCGCCATCTGGTCAATGAAGGCTCCCGTTCCGCCGGCGCAGGCATTATTCATGCGCTGCTCGATCCCCCCGCTCAGATAAATGATCTTGGCGTCTTCACCGCCGAGCTCAATCGCTGTATCCACCTGCGGGATGATTTCGCTTATTGCTGTCGTACAGGCAATGACCTCCTGCACAAAAGGAACTCCCGCTAATTTGGATAAGGACAGCCCGGAGGAACCGCTTACAGTAAGGGCTGTTTCCCTGCCCGGAAATCTGCTTTGGACCTCAGACAACAGGGCAAGTACGGCTTTTTTTATATCGCTATAATGTCTTACATAATCTTGATAAATAATGGCACTTTGCTCGATGACGACCAGTTTGGCGGTCGTTGAACCGATATCAAGTCCGATACGTAACATCATCACTCCATCACCACGCCTTGTTACAAATTTGAAGTAATCCCAGCAACTATATCATGGAGGAGCAGTGCTTTAGCTGTTAAAAATGTAACAGCAAATAAGGAAAAGTTACCAGTAATCCCTATTTGGCTTGGAATTGCCGTATTGTGTTCTCGACATGACCCTTCACGCGTATTTTGCGCCACTCTTCCACTAATACACCCTGTTCATCAATCAAAAAAGTAGAGCGGACAATCCCCATAAATTCCTTGCCGTACAGCTTCTTGAGCTGCCATACCCCGAACATTTCGGCTACCCTGTGCTCCTCATCCGCAAGCAGCAGGAACGGCAGGCCGTATTTGGCTGCGAATTTGATGTGCGACTGCACACTGTCCGTGCTGATTCCTAGTACCACGGCTCCCTGAGCCGTAATGATGTCATGCGCGTCACGAAATTCACAGGCCTCCTCGGTACAGGCAGGCGTCATATTTTTCGGATAAAAATAAAGGAGAATCTTCCGTCCCCGGTATTGGCTTAAGCTAACGAGAGTTCCGTCCGAAGCCGGCAGTGTAAAATCGGGCACGGCCTCCCCTATGGAAATAGTCGGCATCGCGTATGTTCACTCCTTAGATTATGTATACAGTTATCTCTAAACCTTGGCAGACTTATGTCCGAAATTGATTGTATCCCTAAAAGAAATTATAATGTAGAGAATGTGAATGTGAAAGGAAGAACGAGAAATGCCTTCAAGAACAAAACGTCATGCCAAACCGGGCAAGTCTAAAAAACCGCTGCTCTGGACCTTAGCTATTATTCTTTTGCTGATCGTCGGGTTTGTAGTTTATTATTTCACAGCTATTGTGAAAAATCTGGACGATTTCAGCAAAGATGGTGAGAGTTCACCCTTTAAAGATGTTGTCGCAGCCGCCAGCCCTGCCCCCGAACCTCCTAAATGGGAAGGTACAGAGCCGGTAAATATCCTGCTGATGGGTGTAGATGCCCGCGGAGTTAAGGAAGGCGAGGTTCCACGCTCAGATACCATGCTTGTCGCTTCCCTCGATCCGGTGAAGAAAAAGTTCTATGTATTCTCCATTCTCCGTGATACGTATGTGGATATCCCCGGATATGACAAGGAGCGCATTAATACGGCCATTACCCATGGTCCTAACACAGCTATGGAGGCAGTAAGCAACCTGCTTGGCATTCCGATTCAATATTGGGTCTACACTGACTTCCAAGGGTTCATCAAGCTAATTGATGCCATCGGCGGAGTGGATTATGAGGTCGAGAAGGATATGACCTACAAGACCAAAGCCGACGGGCCTGAATATGATATTGATCTGAAAAAAGGCTTCCAGCATCTGGACGGAAATATGGCACTGCAATATGTCCGTTTCCGGCATGACGCCACCTCCGATTTCACCCGGACGCAGCGCCAGCGCGGATTCTTGAGTGCTGTAGCGGACAAGATGAAGAGTTCGACCTCACTGCTCAAACTTCCGACCATCCTATCAGAAGTGAATCCATACGTGGATACCAATTTGAATCTGGATGATATGTGGAAGCTGGCCAGTGTGGGCTATGAGAGCAGCATGGGCGGCAGTGAGCAAGTACCTCCAATGGATCTGCTGGTAGAAGAAAAGACTCGTGGCGGCTCCGCCGTAATCGGTGTGAGCAGTATTGATGAATTGCATCAATTTGTGCAGGATACAATGACCGAACCTGTACCTACAGTCTCTCCGGAAGCTACCGCAGGCAGTAATGTGGAATCGGGCCAGTAATAACGATTACCGAATTTCCCTGAACCTGACATAACGCGGGCGGACGGGCGGAAGGCAGCAGACAAGCTGTCCTCCGCCCGTTTCCCTGCTCACAAACCGATTGACAAGCTGAGAACGCTTTGCCCAATTTGTATTAACGAAAGGATGTATAGTCTTATGAACAGATCCACATCAGAGCAACTTTATCAGGAAGCCCTTGAACATATTGTCGGCGGCGTCAACAGTCCTTCACGATCCTTTAAGGCAGTAGGCGGTGGTGCTCCCGTATTCATGAAACGGGGCAGCGGCGCGCATTTCTGGGATGAAGATGGAAACAAATACATAGATTATCTGGCCGCCTATGGTCCGATCATTACCGGACACGCTCATCCGCACATTACTGAAGCCATAACAAAAGCAGCGGAGAACGGCATATTGTACGGAACCCCAACGAAGCTTGAAATCAAGCTTGCCAAAATGCTCAAGGAAGCTATCCCTTCCATGGACAAGGTTCGTTTCGTTAACTCCGGTACCGAAGCTGTAATGACCACCATCCGTGTGGCCCGCGCATACACCAAACGCAGCAAAATCGTTAAATTTGCCGGTTGCTACCATGGCCACTCCGACCTTGTACTGGTTGCCGCAGGCTCCGGACCGTCCACACTCGGCATTCCGGATAGCGCAGGAGTTCCGGCAAGCATCGCCCAAGAGGTAATTACTGTTCCGTTTAACGATCTGGACGGTCTGCGTGAAGCGCTCGATACTTTCGGCGAGGATGTAGCAGCCGTAATGGTGGAGCCTATTGTCGGCAACTTTGGTATGGTAATGCCAAAACCCGGCTTCCTTGAAGGACTGTGCAAGTTAGCCCATGACAACGGGTCGCTGGTCATTTATGACGAGGTAATCACAGCGTTCCGCTTCCATTACGGCTCTACACAGACTTATACCGGACTCGACAACCACGAGGATATCATGCCTGACCTGACGGCGCTCGGCAAAATCATCGGCGGCGGCCTCCCGATCGGCGCTTACGGCGGTCGCAAGCATGTTATGGAGCAGGTGGCTCCGCTCGGCCCTGCCTACCAGGCAGGTACGATGGCGGGCAATCCTGCATCCATATCCGCTGGTATCGCCTGCCTTGAAGTTCTAAGCGGGGAAGGCGTCTATGAAGATATGGAACGGCTCGCCATCCGTTTGGTGGAAGGCCTCCAGGAATCCGCAGACCGTCACGGCATTCCGCTGACGATCAACCGGATCCGCGGCGCATTCTCCACCCATTTCTGCAGTCACCCGATTACGAATTATGAGGAAGCACAGGACACGGACGGTGAAATGTTCGCCAGCTTCTTCCGCCACATGCTCAATCGGGGGATCAATCTCGCCCCTTCCAAATATGAAGCCTGGTTCTTGACCACGGCGCATACGGACGCTGATATCGATGCCACTCTGGATGCAGCCGAAGCCTCCTTCCAGGCAATGGCGACCGAGAAGACCCGCTAATCAATAGGAATACAGAAAAAGCCGCAGCTTTGAAAGTGTGGCTTTTTCTGTATTCCTCTACATTTTTATTTTCCTGAATAAAGAACTCCACCCGAAGACCTGCACCCTTACAAGCAGCTTGGAGATCCAGTGGGACAAGATATATACGATAATGAGCAATACAATCAGCGGCCGAAAAAGCAGCCAGGCGACAACCCATATCATCAGAAGCTGTGAAAGCTTCAGTCTCCGAAGAATAGCAGGAACCAGCAGAATGCGGTAGAACCAGAACTTCTTTTGCAGGCTGTTTAAATATTCCTGTCTGATCTGTGCATCTTCCGGATTAAGGCGGACCGCATTTTTAAGGAACTCGATTTCTTTCTTGTAATCGCCCCTCTTCTCCGCGGCCCAGGCCAGGTACATAAAAGTCTGGTCATTCTCCGGATCATGGTACAGCGCAGACGCCTCGGAAGCAAGCGAACCTTTGAAGTCTTTCATATTGGCTCGAAGATAGCTGTCGGCAGCCAGATAGAGCCCGCGGTCCGGTTGGAGATACAGCGCATGGTTCAGCGCCTCCCGCGCTTCCTCCGTCTTGCCTTTTTTGTGGTACAGATTAAAGGTTAGATACGAATAATTGCTCTCCAGCGGATCCAGACGTCTGGCCTCACGCGCTGATTCCAGGAACAATTCTTCCTTACCCGTGGCATACAGCACTACCGTACGTACGAACCAGGCTATGGTGTTCTCAGGATCATAACGAAGAGCTTCGCCCGCCCAATGCATGGCTTTGTTATTATTTCCCGCTTTCATATGAATCTGGCCCAGCATGGCATAAGCCATGGCATTCTCCGGTTCTCCTGCAATCCACTTCTCAGCTTCTGCAATCGCTTCGGGATAACGCCTCCAGTTCATCAATTGAAGTGTGCGCTCGTAGTATGCCGGATTATCCTGTGATTGGGACAAGAGGCAGCACCTCCTTTACTTAATCCTGTGAGTCTTGATATAATCCAGCACCAGCTCATAGTCCTTATTGATATCACTGAAGGTAGCATAATTTCTCGCCGTGGAGAACCAGTCGAGCGTTGTCGCTTTCCGTCCTTCTATGCTCCGTTTCATATCATCATCGGTAATCGGTTGGATGGTTCCGCTCTCAAGGGAACGCTCGATCGCCCGCTCCACAGCATCCCGGACAATCTGCTCCAGATCCGCCCCGGAGAAATGCGTCGTCGCCCCGCCCCACCGTTCCACATTCAGCTTCTCCTGCGGCTTCCCTTCTAGCTTCAGCTTCAAAATCGCCTCCCGCTCAGCCGGCTCCGGTGGGGGTACAAAGAACAAATGATTGAACCGTCCGGGCCGGCGCAGTGCCGAATCTAAATACCAAGGGGTATTGGTCGCACCGATTACCAGTACTTCCTGATTGAAGGATTGGAGTCCGTCCAGTTCGGTAAGCAGCTGGTTAACGAGCATGCGGTTATGGTGCTGAGACATATGATGGCGGCTTCCGCCCAGCGCATCCAGTTCATCCATGAATATGACGCAGGGCTTCTCCTGTCTGGCTTTCTCGAAGAAGTCATGCAAGTTATTTTCACTCTGTCCGATATACATGGACAAAATAGCCTGTAGCTCAACGTGCAGGAAATTGGCGTTGATCTCTCCCGCGATCGCCCGGGCTAGATACGTTTTCCCGCAGCCGGGAGGGCCGTACAGGAGCAGGCTTCCTCCCGCTGTTTTGCCAAACGCCTGGAACATTTCCGGCTGCTGCAGCGGAAGAATGAAATTCAGACGGATTTTCTTCTTCAATTCTTCAAGTCCGCCTACATCCTGAAAAGTTACTTTAGGCTGCTCACTCTCAACCAGGCTGCTGTTGTTGCTGTCAAACGATATCACCTTAAGCTTAGGCCGCAGCCGGTTTTTGTCCTGATCCTGATCCGACACTACATTCACTACCTTTCACAAGAATGGATACTACTCGTACAGATTGCGGATTTCCACATTCTGCGGAAGCTTGAACGGATGTTTCTTGTTGATCCGGTCATAGAACATAATGCCGTCAAGATGATCAATCTCATGCTGGACAACAATCGCAGGATAACCCTTGAATCTCAGCACGACCTCTTTGCCGGAAAGATTGTAAGCTTTCACCTTCACCGACTCATACCGCGGTACGAAACCTTGAACCGGCCGGTCAACCGACAGGCAGCCTTCGCTCTCCGGTAAATAGACCATGGACAACGAGTGGCTGATGATTTTGGGATTCACCAGGGCATGCTCGATCAGCTTCCCGTCCTCATAAAAATGCATAACGAACAAGCGCTGCAATAGTCCAATCTGATTGGCCGATAATCCGACACCCGAGCGAAGCTTGAATTTGGCAGCCACTTCCGGATTCTGGCTGTTCTTCAGAAACTGCATCATGCACTGCAGCGTTTCACGGACTTCTTCCGAGAAAGGAACAGGTACTGGCTTCGCGACTGTCCGCAGCACCGGGTCACCTTCACGTATGATATCGTCCATCGTAATCGTATAACTGGCATTGAATTTAGTACCGGACAAAGGATTCATCCACCTTTTCTTTAGAGGTTAATTATGGATTAATAAAAGCGGTTCGCAGCTGCGAGCTGTATTTCACATCAAAACCAAGCCCGGTGGCAAGTGCAGCCAGGGGCAGATAGGTCTTATCTTCTTTTCCGACCTTTTGCAGGAATGCAGGTGTTGAAATCGCCACGTTCCCGCCATTCACCTTGATCGTCTTGGAGCCAATAGTAATTACCACTGTTCTGCCTCCATACACAATAGTGGCACTGGACGTTTTGTTATCCCACTTACCTGAAGCCCCAACCGCTTTCAGTACATCTCCCAACGCTAAAAAGTTCTGATTATTCTTAACAATCGGTTTATTCGGTGTATTAAGCTCCGTTCCCTTTACGACAATGGACATCTGCCCGGCCCCCGGAGCCATTGCAGCTGCTGCCGGAACGCGGTACTCTCCCCACTGCACTTCGGAGAATACCCTGGCAATCTTCTCATACCCAAGCTGGGTCGGATGAAAATCGGCTTCTCCCGCTCCAATAATGTGAGTCAGGGAGCCCTCGGTACCGGCGAAAACCTTCGCTACATGTGCCACACGAACAGCCGCACCTTCACGATTTAAACTAGCCACCACACCGTCCACTGCAGCAGTCATGCTTGTAGCGGCGTCCATAAGCTGAGAATAATATGAACCCAGCGCAATTTTAGGGGCGGGCTGATATTGGTCAGCTATAATTATGGTCGCCTGCGGGTTCACTGTCCGAATGTTCTCAAGGGCAACTTTAACATTGGTCACGTAATCGGTCAGCTTCTGCTCCAATTGAGTCTGAAAATCATCATATGCAATCGTCTTTACATTTAGAAACAAGGAGCTTACATCATTGCCGCCAATTGTAATTGTGATTAGATCTGCAGCTTTCAATTCTGCCGCTATTTGCGTGGTCTGGGCGGCAAACTGGGCAATCCGAGGATCACGAAGGCCCGGCTGAATGCCTTCCGGTGTAATACTGGTGCCTGCTGCAATCGCGCCCACATAATTACGCAGACCCACTGAGGTTAGTCCGAGAATACCGTAATTAGCCAATGAAGTCCTGCCATGGTACCAACCTTGCTCAAGCAACCGTTCCGCATATCCGTAAGGCTTGGTATTGGGATCAGTCATTCCAGGCTCATACCCTGCGGTGACGGAATCTCCCAGGGCAACAATGCTAAAGACATCCTGTTCCGGAGTTTCCGCCGCTGACGCCGTAGCCCCGGTTAGAAACCCGTCCCCCGCAAAGGCAATCACCGAGAACAACAGAAGGCTGCTTGTGCCTGCTGCCAGAATTCTTTTCATTGATTTCAGCATGATACTCCCCCTCACATGTAATGCTCTTATTCTATCATTACTGCAGGCAGCACAAAAGAGCGGCTTCCCCCAGTGGGTAAGCCGCTCACATTACATGATTTCTTTATTCACCGCTTCGTGTAGAACCACTGTCGTCCCGGGACGGATCCGTTTCCATCCGCTGGCTATTCTTGGTCTGTTCCAGATACTTATCATACCGGTCATCCAGCTCGCGTCCGATCTTCCGGTAGCGGAGCGTCTCCTCCACAATAGGATCAAGCGTAGTTTGGATACGGATCTCATACTTTGGAGAAATACTTCTAATCTCCTTGGCCGTACGATCTCCCTGCTCCATTTCACCATCAGTGAGCAAATCGCTGAGCTTGCGTTCCAAATCATCGTTCTCGTTCATAACAAGGCCTCCTAAAGGGGGTAACCCGTTGCGTCTGCAGAACCAAGCGAAGAGACAAGCGCCTCATGAATCTTGCCGTTGCTGGCGATAACATTGCGTGTACCGATATCATATGGACGACCGAGCGTGTCGGTCACCTGTCCTCCGGATTCCCGTACGAGTAACACTCCTGCTGCACAATCCCATGGATTAAGCCCAACTTCCCAATAGCCGTCCACTCTGCCTGCCGCTACATAAGCTAAATGCAGCGCAGCCGAGCCGCCGGCACGAATGCCGCGAACCTGCGGCATCACACTTTGGAGCCCTGCCATATTTACCGGCTGTGCAAATTCACGATCAGGCGGAAAACCCATAGCGATCAGGCTATCCCCAAACTGGGTTTCAGCCGACACCAAGGTAGGAACACCATGCATATAGGCTCCTTTGCCTTTCTCGGCAACAAACATTTCATCGCGGATAGGATCATAAATCACACCAACCGCTAATTCGCCGTGCACAGCAAGTGCTATAGATACGCAATAGAACGGAAAACCATGAACAAAATTCGTTGTACCATCGATGGGATCAACAATCCATACAAATTCCTTCTCCCGCGCTTCCTCAAGTGCTGCTGTAGCGGCCGCTGCTCCGGGTTCAACCCCTTCTTCACCTAAAAAGGTATGATCCGGATAATGGGTAAGCACGAGTCTGCGGATCATCTGCTCAACGCCTTTATCGACCTCGGTAACCAGATCCTGCGCAGATGTTTTTGTACCTAGCTCCTTTACCAGACCCTGTCTGCTCTTGATCCACTCACCGGCCTTGGCAGCTGCATTGATCGCTACCGCCGTATAACCTTTACCTGATACTACATAGGGTTCACGTTCGTTCCGGCTATTCGGATTTATAGGATTCATCTCTTCACTCCGCTCTCTGTCTTAGTCACATCCGACTTATCATATGTAAATGCAAAGCACGGTTTCTTCCGCATATTGCAAGGCAGTATGCGGAATCTGCGGCCTTGTAGACATTTCTTTTTAAGTTTGCGCTGCTTTTTATTCACCGTACCTTATTTCCATCCGTAGATCAAGTAGGTTCTTACGGTTCAATATTTACACTAGCCCCGTCTATTACAGTGATCCCCTGGTCAAACCCTGCCAGCTCTTTAAGGGCCTCCATCAGGCCAAACAATGCACTGTCTTTCCCTTTGGCTTCGATCATAACATCTACTGCTGGCGTAGATGCTGCGATGCGCCGCAGAAAAGCGAGCAGCGGCGTTGGCTCGACTCCTTCGGCATGACTGCGGGGGTCAGAGGGGCTGCGCGGACTGGAGACATGAATCTTAGGCGGTAAGTGTTCACCTGGAGCCACATCTTTCAAAGCCAGTGGAGTTTCCCAGGTCTTCCGGATATCATCCCACAGTTCCCAAGGCATTTCCCTCTCGTTATTCACCCACTGATGATGAATATCCAGCACCATGGGGAGACCAAGCGCCTGGCAGACCGTCAGTGTCTCCGGAGCATTAAAGGTCTTGTCATCATTCTCCAGCGTTGTCCGTTCCTGAAGCATTAGAGGCAGATCTGCGAACTGCTCCTTAAAGCGCGCTGCAGCTGAAGGCTTGTCCCCATAAGCACCGCCGATATGAATGTTATTCTTCGCTGTGGCAGACAAGCCCATCGCCTGCAACATACGTACATGATGCTGTAAATCACGAATGGAGCTCTCCAGAACCTCCGGCCTGGGTGTACTGAGCACCGTGAAATGGTCCGGATGAAAGGAGACTCTCATCCCATGTTTCTTCACGTAGTCTCCCACCTCGATGAAAGCATCCTCCAGTGCTGCAAAAGGGTCCCATTCCTGAAGATCGGGATGTGTCGCAAGCGGAATCAGCTTGGAGGTCAGCCGGTACACCTGAATATCGGATGCCGCATTATGCCGCAGAAGACGAAGCGTGTTATGCAGATTCACCCGGGCAATCGATTCCAGCTTCCGGATAGCCGCCTCGCGGTCATTCAGTTTGTTGAACGAAGCCATGGTCATCGTCTTCGAGGGCGAACAGTCTGCAATCACAGTTGACATGGCCACATACCCGAACCGGACAATCACTCCTGCTCACCAAAAAACATTTCGTACGCCAATGCCGTCTGCAATCTGGATTCTTCCTCATTCAGTTTGCGTATGAGTTCCATTTCAACAGCAGTAATCTCATGCCCCTGAAAATTGATCTCCGCGATTGACGCAGAGATCTTGACGATAGCTACAGCCACATTGTCCGGGGTATAAGCAATAACCTTCTGCCCCGTCGGATAGATGCGGAACCCTTGCTTCACCATCTTGCAGCGGCCATACTCCAGCAGCTCATACAACTCCTGCTCATTCTTAAATTTGCATACTGAATTAAATTCCGTTTGAAAGCCCATAATTCCACTCCTTTTCCGGCGGGGATAGGTCCCGGCCTGCCTTTTATTGCTCGTTGTCGTATTTCAGGCTTTGTTTGTACTGATGACGCTCCAGCGCAAGCCCGATCATCCGGTCGAGGAGCGCCTTATAGGAGAGTCCGGTTTCACGCCACAGCAGCGGATACATGCTGTAGGGAGTAAAGCCAGGCATTGTATTCACTTCGTTAATCAGGATTTTGCCGTCACTCTTGCGGATGAAGAAATCCGCACGGGTGATGCCGCTGCCTTCTATAGCCTTGAACGCCGTCAGCGCCGACTCCCGCAGTTGGTCAGCAACCTCAGGATCCACAGGTGCCGGTATTATCATTTGCGACTTCCCGTCGATATATTTTGCGGCATAATCGTAATATTCACCGGAAGAGACGATTTCACCCGGAACCGAAGCTTCCGGCTCATCATTACCAAGCACACTGACCTCTACCTCACGGGCATCTACAAACTCCTCAATGATAACTTTGGTGTCATACCGGAAGGCCAGCTCAACGGCCTTGATCAGGCTGTCTTTATCAACCGCTTTGGAGATCCCCACACTGGAGCCCAGATTGGCAGGTTTCACGAATACAGGGTATCCCAGGCTATCTTCCACACCCATAATCAATTCGTGGCTGCGGCGTTTCCATGAGCTGACATTGAAGTAGCAATACAGGCATTGATCCAGTCCGGCATCGGCAAAAAGCTTCTTCATCACAACCTTATCCATACCGGCCGCTGAAGCGAGCACACCTGCTCCAACATATGGAATGTTAGCCATTTCAAATAGTCCCTGAATGGTGCCGTCTTCGCCGTAAGTACCATGTAAAAGCGGGAACATAACATCTACAGCCTTCTGTTCTCCGGACATGCCGCTGAATACTTTACTTATAGCCGCCCCCATGTCTTCGGATGCTTCAGGAAGCATCAGCTGCTCCAGATGTGTGAACGGCGCTGACAGCTTCTCTACAACTTTCCAGAAGCCCTGTTTGCTTATATAAAAAGGTACGATCTCGTATTTATCGTAGTCAAATGCGTTCATGACCGCCAAAGCCGTCTGCAGCGATACCTCATGCTCTCCGGATTTGCCGCCATACGTTAGTCCTACGGTTAATTTATTATCCCCCATGCCCTTTAACCTCTTTCCGAATTATAAATAGTCATTAATATGAAAAAAACGATAGGCTGTATTGTCGGTCCAGGCATAGGAATCGCGGTAATCCCAATATCGGTGGCGGCTGCTGACCGTATGTGCATTGACCAACGGCATGCCGCCTGCATCGAATGCTGTCACAATCGTACTGTGCTGGTATTGTCCGTTACCATCCCAGTCATACTGGATGATATCCCCTAACATCAGTTGTTCGGGACGATTCACAAGTTCTGCCCGCAGTCCGATACCCCGGGATGTGCTCAAATACCGCTGCAGACTGTCTGAGACTGACCAGCTGTAGCTCCACCATTCCTGACCTCCGTTATAACCTCTGTACCACCAGCCCGTTTCTCTTTTACCAGTATAGTTGATAGGCGCTCCCCCTGCAAAGAGACATTGCGAGACATAATTGGTGCAATCCACGGCAAACGTTTCAAACTCTGGGTTCCCCTCCTGCCACCAGCGGTCCGCATAGGCTGCCGCTTCTTCACGGCGGTACAATGCCCCACGGGGATTCCCAAGACTACCCAGTACCTTCCGGTTAAGCAGTGGCTGTGGCAGCAGAGCCCCTTGCTCACGTTCCAGTACACGTTCAGAAAAAGGCGCCTTGCGCAGCCCCTGACGTTCGGGGACCGAATGCTCCACCGCGGCAATCTCCCAGCCATTCTCTGCAAGGTTGAACGTGATCATTTCCGTATTTATTATATCCTCACGGTGGCTCATGCCGCCGAGCTCATAATACAAGGCACTATGCAGTGAAATCTCCGCAGTAACCTCGGAAGGCGTATGCCTGACTGTTCTGATGGTTTTGACTCCCGTCTCGCCGCGAAGGGGTTTGATGCCTCTCTCTGCATACCATTTCGCAAGCCTTCGGCCGCGTTCTCCCTGCTCTACCAGATACCGCGGATCTTTTACGGCGGAATGCCTTGGCTCTGTACGCGGCTCGACTCTGCCCCGATTCATGTGATCTACATAACGGTACAAGCACTGTTTCCACTGCTGCTCCATAATATCATCCCACCCTTCTTTCCTGTTTGGCTGCTGCACTATATATATGAGGATAAACAGAGAGCTATACAGATAGAATGAATTATGGTGGCATAAATAGAAGGAAAAAAAACTTTACTCCCCCCTTTGTAAACGTTATAATTATTTCAAAAGCAATTTGAAATACAGTTTCACTAGATGAAACAAGGAGGCGCATTTATGCCAAGCAAGGACCATTTCTCGCTGGCCCGCACCCTGGAGTCGGGCGGCAGAAGCTACCGCTACTATCATCTTCAAACCCTTGAAGAACAAGGGCTGGGCGACATCTCTTCTCTGCCATTTTCCATCAAAGTCCTGCTCGAAGCCGCTGTCCGCCAATTTGACGGGCATGCCATCACAGAAGATCATGTGAAACAATTAGCCGGTTGGGCTGGCGGCATCGACCGCACTAAGGAAATCCCTTTTATCCCTGCACGGATCGTCCTCCAAGACTTCACGGGGGTACCGGTGGTTGTAGATCTTGCGGCTATGCGTGATACGGTGAAAAAAGCAGGCGGCGACCCGAAGAAGATTAATCCGCTTGTACCCGTAGACCTCGTTATTGACCACTCTGTTATGGTTGATGCCTTCGGGACCGCAGATGCTCTCGAATACAATATGAACGTTGAGTTTGAACGTAATGAAGAGCGCTACCGCTTCTTGCGCTGGGCGCAAACGGCTTTCAATAATTTCCGGGCAGTACCTCCGGCGACCGGGATCGTGCACCAGGTTAATCTGGAATATCTGGCCTCTGTGGCCGCCACCAAAATCATTGACGGTGAAACGGTTGTTTATCCGGATTCACTGGTCGGCACTGACTCCCACACCACGATGATCAACGGCCTCGGTGTCGTCGGTTGGGGTGTTGGCGGGATTGAAGCCGAAGCCGGCATGCTGGGACAACCGCTGTATTTTGTCACTCCGGATGTGGTGGGCTTCAAGCTGACCGGCAGTCTGATGGAGGGCGCTACTGCAACAGATTTGGCGCTTACCGTTACACAAATGCTGCGTAAAAAAGGCGTCGTAGGTAAATTCGTCGAATTCTACGGACCTGGCCTGGCCAATATCAGTCTGGCTGACCGCGCAACCGTAGCGAACATGGCCCCGGAATATGGAGCCACCGTTGGCTTCTTCCCTGTAGATGACGAGACGCTCGTATATCTTAGAAATACAGGACGTCCCGACGAGCTAGTAGCACTGGTAGAGTCCTACTATAAAGCCCAAGGCATGTTCCGTACGGCAGATACGCCAGATCCGGTATTCAGTGACTTCATCGAGCTGGACCTCGCTTCGGTCGTGCCAAGTCTGGCCGGACCGAAACGTCCTCAGGACCGGATTGAATTGACTCATATGAAGGAGAACTTTGAAGGTATCATTCGTACACCTGTAGATAAAGGCGGGTACGGCCTCAGCGATGAGAAGATCGCCCAGCAGGTCGAGATCCAGCATAAGAACGGCAGCATCAGCAAGCTGAGCACGGGGGCGGTAGTCATTGCAGCCATTACAAGCTGCACCAACACCTCTAATCCAAGCGTTATGCTTGGCGCAGGCCTTCTAGCCAAGAAAGCTGTGGAACGCGGGCTGACCAAGCCGGGTTACGTGAAGAGCAGTCTGACACCAGGTTCGCTTGTTGTTACCGAATATCTGGAGAAGGCCGATCTGCTGAAGCCTCTGGAAGCACTTGGCTTCTATTTAGCCGGATACGGATGTGCCACTTGTATCGGCAACTCCGGCCCGCTACCGGATGAAGTAAGCCAGGCCATTGCCGACAACGACATGACAGTAGCCGCAGTTATCTCCGGCAACCGGAACTTCGAAGGCCGAGTGCATGCTCAGGTTAAGGCTAACTACCTGGCTTCACCGCCGCTTGTCGTTGCCTATGCGCTGGCAGGCACAGTGGACATTGATCTGCAGACCGAACCGCTGGGATATGATCCGCAAGGCGAGCCTGTTTATCTAAAAGACATCTGGCCGACCTCGGCTGAGATTCGTGAAGCGATTGGCTTGTCTCTCAGTCCTGAAATGTTCCGCCGGAAATATGAGAATGTATTTACCGCCAATGAACGCTGGAATTCCATCGCCGTACCGGAAGGCGAGCTGTATGAGTGGGACGACAACTCCACCTATATTCAGAATCCGCCATTCTTCGAGCATCTCGCAGAAGGTCTCGGTGATATCGAAAATATCGGGAATGCCCGTGTGCTGGCACTGCTGGCCGACTCGGTCACAACCGACCACATCTCCCCGGCCGGGAATATTTCAACAAACGGTCCGGCAGGCGAATATTTGCGCGGTCATGGCGTCGAGCGTGCAGATTTCAACTCGTATGGCTCCCGCCGCGGCAATCACGAGGTCATGATGCGCGGAACCTTCGCCAACATCCGTATCCGTAACGCCGTTGCTCCCGGAACGGAAGGCGGCGTAACCACCTTCCTTCCAAGCGAGGAAGTCATGTCTATCTATGATGCCTCTATGCTATATCAGCAAGCCGGACAGAACCTTATTGTCATCGCCGGCAAGGAATACGGAACCGGCAGTTCCCGTGACTGGGCAGCCAAAGGTACACTGCTGCTTGGGGTTAAAGCCGTGATTGCGGAGAGCTTCGAGCGGATTCACCGCAGCAATCTCGTCGGTATGGGCGTCCTGCCACTGCAGTTCCAGGAAGGCCACGGCTGGGGCAGTCTTGGACTGAACGGCCGGGAGACATTTGACATCACCGGACTTAACAATGAGGTCCTGCCGAGTCAGGAGCTAACCGTTACCGTCACCCGCGAAGATGGAACCAAATTCGACTTCCCTGTCATTGCGCGGCTCGACAGCACCGTGGATATCGACTACTATCGCAACGGCGGTATTCTGCAGACCGTACTTCGCCAGATGCTGGCGGATGCAACGGCATCCGAATCCGCCCTCCCCGTGGAATAATCCACGCGACGCTACACCGGCACTGATCTATTGCATGAAATAGATTGCTAAAAAGGCCTATCCCTAAGGGATAGGCCTTTTTCAATATCAACTGCTAAATATCCTGCCGGTCAGAGCTGAGGATTCTTTTATAGATAATTGCAATAATCTGCGAGCGGTCCGTTACCTCCATCTTGTCAAATATACGGCTGATATGGTTCTTGACGGTATGTTCGCTGATAAATAAAGTGTTCGCAATTTCCTTATTCGTCTTCCCGAGAATAATCTGCTCCAGCACTTCCTCCTCACGGGGAGAAATGCCCCATTCTGCTTTTGGCGATTTCAATGCGGCACTGTTTAATGGTCTGATCGTTGAAACAGGATGATTACCGGGGAGTGACCGGGACTGGCTCTGTAAAAATGACTGGAACGACGAGAGCAGCTCTTCATCAATCCGAGTAATAACACCTAAATCCATCGTGTACCTATCCAGTACCACCCACTGCTGCTGCGTGCCGCCAAGCTTGCTTTTATCCACTGTCTTCGCTGTATGATGCAGTACAAGCGCCAGGATCTGAGCCGATTCGGATAGAAAGGGTTTATCCATTAACACATTGTAGGCAGATAATTGGTCAATTTGCCGGAGCAGGGCCAATTCTTCCTTATAGAATCCGCATTCTGTCAGAAAATCCGTCTTAAAAGGAGCCAATAAGCTGGCCCTGCGAACACGCTCGGACTCTTCTTCAGCCAAGCCAGCAAATCGCGCAAAATCAAGAGCTTTGTATGAAGCCTCCAGGGATACACACTGTAATTCACTGTTGACGTTCTGCAGATAATGGCGGACATGAGTCAGAAAGGCTTCAGACTGCTTTCTAGATTGGGTATTCTTATCCATAAGGCAGATCGCGCTGCTAGCCACGCTGGCAATGGTTTCAGTAAAGGTGAGCCAATGATCTGCTTCGCTCCGTCTCTGGAATCCTATAGACAATACCCCATGCAGCTCATTCTCAGCAATTAACGGGCACTCCAAGAGAATCTGGTTGCCTACGGATTCATTCAGCACAGCAGAGTAGATGAACGTCTGGTGGTAATAACGAGCCCGCAGCTCATTGACATATATGACCTCTGCGTTTGGAGTCCATCCCCTCGCAAAGTATGTATTCCCTGCCTGAGCTTTATCCTCAAGAAGGACGAGTACCGAGGAGGGATAAAAGGGCATACCCATAACGACATCCAGTAATTGCATTCCAAGCTCTTGAATGGACAATGCCTGCGGCAGCATCTTCGAAGCTTCCTTAAGTCTAAGAACTCCTTCATTCCCCATCTCTTCCCGCCGTTGAAGAAGCTCAATCTTTTCGGAGATCCCCAACAGCGAAGCTGCCATCTGCTCCTGCTGTTCATATTCCTGATACTGCTCATGTTCCGTTAAGCCAATTGCCACGAGGAGTGCTCTTTTATCTTTGCTGATTGTGACCGGGTAACAGGTAATAAATTCCGGGCGCGTCATGCCGCGTTGTGTGAAAAACATGCTGCGCGGGTCCTGAGCCATATCACTCCAATGCCTGGATTCACTATTTAAGACTGCTTGTCCCAGGAACCCCTCACCTTGCCGAAAAACAGCATTCAGCAGCAGCGCAGCCTCTCTCCCGGATGCATACTTCACCTTAAAATACCCTTCTTCCGTCTCCTTGGCAAACGCATACAAATCTGCTGCCGAGGGGGTACCCGCCATTTGTTGGAGCACTTCCTCAATGGTCAAACGTCCTTTTCCCATATGAATGAGAAGCTGCGAAATTAACCTGCTGCTTTTTTGTGTCTCAGGTTTCAGGGCCCAACCCGTCAACAACTTGCATAAAATACTTCCGAGAACCCCGACCTTCTCCATAATTGAATGAACCCGGCTCCGGTTGAATTCAGTCATGGCCATCAGTTCCGCTTGCAGCAACCCATAGTCGGGATGACCTTTCATTTTTTGCTCAAAAGCATGCAGCACTAGCTCCTTCGTGCCTTCCTCCATATACATTCCTGACCATAAAAAATACATTTGCCCATACTCCGGGATAAGCGGTTGAATAACGTACTTGAGACCGGGAATCCAGTTATCCATTACAACCTGATGTGATAATACTCCCGATTTGCGTAGTGCCGGCTCAAACGGGCGGTTCAAGTGCTGCAGAGAATGAAGAATCTTCTGGTAAAGCATCCCCTCCACTGAAGGACGGGTAATGATTTCTCCTTGTTGATTCGTAAGTACCATAGTCTGATTTGTGACAGCGCCGAACGTATCCTGTAGCTGCTGAATCTCCCCGAGCAGTGAATCCGGTACTACAGCTCCCATCCAATCACCTCATACTCCGGAATGAACCACATATAAAATATGAAAAATATTGGTACTATTGTTTTTTTATAATAGTTCATTCTTAAACCATATTCAATTATGAGAAACTGCGTACAGTCAAATATCGCAAAATAACATCATTTAAGCCATCATCAGTCCCATCTCGCCAGCAGCTTCTGTCAAGACATCCGAATATTCCACAAGCGTCTCCTGGGACAACCGGCTCACCGGACCCGAAAGAGACAGCGCAGCTACCATTGTTCCGCTCCGACCGAAAATCGGCACGGCTACCGCTGCCGCACCGGGCTCACGCTCCTCAAAACTGGTTGCATAACCACAGCGCCGGATTTCCTCCAGTTGTTCGCGGTAGCTTGTTCTATCCACATTCTCCGGCCAGGAAGGGTCATTCAGCAGCTTGCCCTGTATCTCCGGCGGAGCATATGCCGCAAGCACTTTGCTGGAAGCACCTACGGAGAGAGGCAGCCGGGCGCCGATTTGAGCAACCCGACGGATGGCCTGACGGCTCTGGACTGCCTGGATCCGCACACGCTCCAAGTCGTCGCGCAGATATAGACTCACCGTTTCACCCAATCTGTCGCGGAGACGTTCCATCGCCGGAAGCAGCAGTGCCGCGGGCTCATCCAGGGTTGGCAGATGGGTGGAGAGCTCCCAGATCCGAATGCCGAGACTATACTTCTCCGTAGCTTGGTTCCTTAACAGAAATCCCTTCTCCTCCAGGGTGGTCAGCAGCCGGTGGACCGTACTCTTGTGCAGCCCAATCTGGGAAGCAATCTCCGTAAGTCCCAAATCATTGTCCTTTGTAAAACAAAGTAATATATCAAGTGCCCGTTCTACAGCGCGCACAGTCAGTTTGCGATCCTCCATAGCAATCTCCCCTTCGCGTTTCACCAAATGAAACCCTGTTACATTTTAATTACCTTTATATTAGTGTAAAACTCTGCAGAAAGTCCAGTACCTTCAGTTGCGCGGAAATGCCTGGTACACACTTTACAGTTACATTACAAAAGTCCTGAATTCGTTGACTTTGCAAAGGCATGAACATACGATTAAAAAGTAGAGACCTAAGCTTATGCTTCCGATACGAGTTTTGCTTCGAAGTTGATTCAGGAAGCTAATACTACACAAACCTTTTAGGAGGGACACCATGGATCTGGCAACCACACGCACCCGTACACCGGTCTCCCGTCAGCCGATAAAGCGAACTTCGGAGGAATTCCCGCAGCTCAGCGTGGGTAGAATTCGCTTCAAACATATTGCACTTTCTTTATTGCTCTCTGTCTTTTTCTTCTTTGTATTCTGCTTTATTTCACTGCACGCCTATATCGTCTGGGTATTATCCAATCCGGCTGTTGCCCCTCTCTACTCCAATCCTACGTTAGCCAAGGGACTTGAATACGAGGAAGTAACCTTCCGGGCTTTTGACGGTAGCCGGACCATGCAGGGCTGGTACCTTCCCGCAGAAGGGTCCTCCAAGACCATTGTGTTCAGTCACGGCTATGGTGCCAACCGAGAAGAAACCTGGGTACCGATGTACGATTTGGCGCATTATGCCCACCGTCTGAACTTTAATGTGGTGATGTTTGATTACGGCTTTGCTTCAGAGACCAACAAGACTCTGGCTACCGGCGGTAAAAAAGAATCCCAGCAGCTGCTGGGGGCCATCCAGTTCGCCAAGGAGCGAGGAGCCAAGGAGATCGTGGTCTGGGGCTTCTCCATGGGTGCCGGAACGGCATTGCAGGCCGGGCTTGTATCGAAGGATGTCGATGCCATGATACTGGACAGCACTTTTTTGCTGGAACCGGATACGCTGTATCATAATATTCATCAAAATATCAATCTGCCGCGCCATCCGTCCCTGGAGATTATGGAGATGATCTTCCCGGTTCTAAACGGAACGGCCATTGAGCAAATTCCATATGCAAAGGTCAAGAAAGAGGATTACCCCTTCCCGGTTCTCTTTCTGCACGGGACGCTGGACGAAAAAGCCCCCTACCCGATTGCTGAAGAGCTGGCAGCGAACCAAAGCAATCCGTACTCAGAATCTTGGATTATCGAGGGCAGTCATCATGAACTGCTATTCCGGGAACACCCCCGTGAATATCTGCGCCGCGTCTCTGCTTTTCTCGGAAATGTACAGTTATTCAAGGCATCGGGTATGGAACAGACCACTCCTTGATACATCGTATAAAAGCTTCGTAACAAAGCCGCTTCCCGGAAGTAATCTCTGAGGAGCGGCTTTTCTGCGTCCAATCCAAAGCCTCATAAGACCTTGTTCTTGTTCATATAAATAACTGTTAAAGACAAATCATGGGAGGGCTTTGGAAAATGCTATATGTCTATGGGCCGTTAATGCCACTGCGCATTCTGGAGGAAATTGTTTTTTGGAAAACCCAGGAGAAGGAACATACCGCCGTAATCAAAGCACTGCTCCCTAATCTTGAGGAGCCCTATGTAAAACTGCTGGAGAAATGGGCTATCGTCTTCGGGGCTACTGAGGATGCCGCAAGAGTACTTCTAGAGGCTGCAATTAACCCTTCTCCTCCGGGTAATGAGGTGCTTCTGGCGGAGACCAGGCAGCTACTGCTTATTTCCTGTAATCAGTCCCATGAATTCATCCGCCAATTGTATGCCATGATGGAGGCCAGCGCCGCTGTTAAAGCCATGCCGCTAGCCGTAACCGTCCTGTTGCATATCATCCGCGAATCACAATATTTCCTTGATGTCCTGGAAGGCCTAACTTACTCTGAAATGCTGCGGCAAGTCATTCAGCGCTCGGCTGAGGCTGACAGAAGCAGCAATGAAGCTGAACTGCCGGATGTTGAACAACCTGTGGACAGGATTGAGGGTACAGTACCTATAGGGGGACACCAACTGCCCCCCTTGCCGTATCCGTATCATGCACTGGAGCCCCACATTGACGAGAAAACCATGAGAATTCATCACGATATACACCATCAGAGCTATGTGGACGGTCTGAACAAAGCGGAGGATAAGCTGGCCAAGTCCCGGAAGAACGGTAATTTCGACTTGGTGAAACACTGGGAGCGGGAACTCGCCTTCCATGGTGCCGGACATTACCTGCATACAATATTTTGGAACACTATGTCCCCCAAGGGTGATGGAAAACCGAAGGGAGCCCTGCTTGAAGCCATAGAACGCAGCTTTTGGAGCTATGATAAGTTCAAACAACAGTTCAGTGAAGCTGCCGAGAAAGTAGAAGGAGGAGGTTGGGCTATTCTGGTCTGGAGTCCGCGCAGTCATCGGCTGGAAATCCTTACAGCTGAAAAACATCAAAATCTGTCGCAATGGGATGTCATTCCCCTGCTCGTTCTTGACGTTTGGGAGCATGCCTATTATTTGAAGCATCAAAATAAACGTGGTGATTATATCAAAGTTTGGTGGAACGTGGTCAACTGGCCATATGTAGCAGAGCGTTATACTGAGGCAAGTAAACTTGTGTGGCAGCCGTTCTGATATTGAGATGCTATCCGGGCTTTGCCGAAGCAGAGCCCGGACATTAGGCAGATTACTAATAACTATGCTAATCCGGCAATATAAGGTGACAAAAGAATTACATCACTAGTGTTAATAGACTGTCCTATTGTAAACCCGGAAAGATTCTGTGATCTGAAATTGATTGGCGGTGCAACGATTCCCGATGTCCCTGTACTCCTGCCTCCCAGGTTCGAGCCATTAATTTGGTTATATACCGCCAAATGATAAACAATACTGTCTGAAAGTGTAAGTGGAGTCGTTAATGGTAGAATGAATAGGCCTGCTGTTAATGAAGTTGCTACTGTGGTCACACCTATAACGGTAGACTGTGATGAACTGGTAGGCTGTAGGACTGCCATTTGAAAAACACCGGTCGAGCCTAATTGAGTAACGTAAGCTGCCAGCCTGCTAATGGTTATTTGCTGTCCACTAAATGCCAAAGCACCAATAGCCTGGTTGTTTCCCCCGCTGGCATTAAAAGGAATCTGCGCATTCAGATCTCCAATCTTCAAGGTTTCAATAAATGCAGAGCCTGCCCCGGTTGCCCCAGTTGCCCCAGTTGCTCCAGTTGCTCCAGTTGCTCCAGTTGCACCCTGGATTCCTTGAGGCCCAAGAGCTCCTGTAGCTCCCGGTAATCCATAAGTCCCATTGCTCCTGTTGTTCCAGTAAGACCTGTTGCGCCCGTTGCGCCCGTAGCACCAGTAGCTCCCATAGTTCCCATTGTGCCCATAAGGCCAATAGATCCCATCACTCCTGTGGCCCCCATAATCCCTATACTTCCCATGAGACCAATGGACCCCATTGTTCCTGTTGCACCGGTGGCACCCGTGGCACCCGTGGCACCGATGTTCCCCATCAATCCAATGGATCCCATTGTTCCTGTTGCACCGGTGGCACCCATCATTCCGATGCTTCCCATAAGACCTATTGCCCCTGTAGCTCCTGTGGCTCCGGGAACACCCATAATCCCGATACTTCCCATAACTCCCGTGGCTCCGGTTGCACCCATAATTCCGATACTACTCACAATTGCACCCGTAGCTCCGGTAACCCCCATAAGCCCTATAAGATTCGTAAGTTCCTTGACACCTATAGCAATCGCTGAATTCTTGGTATTGCGGGTTTCGCCCTTGTCCTTGGTTCTTCTTTTACTCTTCACATCCCTGCCCTTTTTCGTGAAATTTTTATTCTTATATGCGGTTCCATAAAAAGCTGTATGCCTCACGCTCCCTTTTCTTATTTTTTTAGTTTTTAATTGTTCTATTTTCAACGCAGATGTCTTTGTCATGCTTCCCACCTCCTACGGTTAAGCCTGCATTGTTGACTTACAGGATATTTTTCCAATAGTTCGAGTTCCTGTATAACGTATGAGGGCAATTGTGGAAAGGCATAGACGCATGACTCGTTCATAAGAAAAGAAACCTAAAGATATTTTTAAAAAGCTGCGATTTCCTAAAAAACATAGTTAATTAGCCGCAATGCAAAAAAACCGACCTCGGAAAACCCCGAGACCGGTTTGGTTTAACTATTTCATTATTCCTTAATCAGGGCAAGAAACTCTGCCCGTGCGGCGGCATCTTCACGAAAGGTGCCTCTGGTCGCCATCGTTACTGTCTTGCTTCCAGGCTTCTTCACGCCCCTTGCGCACATACAAAGATGCTCACCCTCCACAACTACGATTACGCCGTGCGGGACAAGCACCTCGGTCATAATATCAGCGATTTGCGCTGTGATCCGCTCCTGCACCTGCAGGCGGCGGCTTACCGCTTCTACCAGCCGGGCCAGCTTGCTGAGTCCAGCAATCTTGCCGCTTGGGATGTAACCGATATGCACCTTACCGAAGAAAGGGGCCATGTGATGTTCGCATTGGCTGTAGTACACAATATCCTTTACGATCACCAGCTCTTCATGAGACTCATCAAAAGTCACGCCGAGCGCGTCCCGGGGATCTATGGAATATCCTCCGAAGATCTCCTCGTACATGCGCGTAACCCGCGCTGGTGTTTCGAGTAGCCCTTCCCGGCTGGTGTCTTCCCCGATTAACTCCAGTATCTTAGCGATGTGATACTCGATATGCTCACGGTTCACAGAAACCTTGCTGTTCACGTATTCCTTGACGCCCCCCATGAAACTTCCCCCTTCCGAAACCCGTTCACCAATCTATACTCTACCCATCTTATAGTTACTTGCCCTTACGTTTCTGGCCTTTACTTGGAGCTGGGCCACGGCCAGCCGGTTGATTCTTCAGCATTTGCTGTGCCCGCTGCATTTGTTTGCCATTCAGGTTGTAACCCATTTGTTTGGCAACCTTTTGAAGCATTTCCGGATCGTTCTGCATCGTTGTCATTTGTCTGCGCAGGTAATACACTCCGATAAAGAACCCGCCCAGCAGTCCCACGACCAACGTAATAATAGGAATCGCGATATCCATCTCAAGTCCACCTTTGTACTCTATTGTCTGCTATACCACAAGGCATGCGTTTCTATCATAGCATTTCAAGAACTGGACAGCAATTGGTAAAATTGCTGTCCTTTATATCAGCGCATCTTCAAGCTTATTCTCCGCTTCGTGAAGCATCTCCAGCACTTTCTCGTGCTCTTCCTTGCAGAGCGCCAGCTTCACCGCTGACAGTGCCTCCGGCCCGCCAATCCGCCCCAGCGCCCAGGCCGCAGTACCGCGCAGTTCCGGACGGGACTCATTCATCAGGATATCCTTAAGCTTCGGAATGGCTGCAGGCTCTTTGAAGTTCCCGAGGCCAATAATAGCATTCCGCTGGATCGGCATCTTGCCCCGCCATGCAGATGAGCTTGTACCGAATTTATCCTTGAACCCGCGATTGCTGAGATCAAGGATCGGCAGCAGCAGCGGCTTTGCGATCTCCGGATCGGGGAGAAGTTCCGGGCGATGATCCCAGTTCTTCCCCCGGTTGTGCGGACAGACGATCTGGCAGGTATCACAGCCATACAGCCGGTTCCCGATTTTCGTCATATAGTTATCATCCAGAAATCCTTTAGTCTGGGTGAGATAGGAGATACAGGCCTGTGCATTCAGCTCTCCGGGGCCCACTAGCGCACCTGTAGGACAAGCATCTATACATTTGGTGCAGTCTCCACAGCCCTCCTGTACAGGTGTATCCGAGGGGAACGGAATATTCGTAACCATCTCACCAAGGTAGATCCATGAACCCCACTTGGGAGAAATAATCGAGCAGTTTTTACCGCTGAACCCGATACCCGCACGCTCAGCTACTGCCCGGTCTACGAGTACGCCAGTATCCACCATACTCTCCAGTACCGCTTCAGGAACCCGTTCACGGATGTAATGCTCAAGCTTCTCCAGTGCCTCGCGCAGAACATGGTGATAATCCCTTCCCCAAGAAGCACGCGAGAGGATCCCTCTTCGCTCACCTGGCTCTGATTTAGGCGGCTCCTGCATTTTGGACGGGTAGGCCACAGCTATAGCAATTATAGACATAGGTTCTCCTGATTTCAGCGCAGGAACCGTTCTTTTATCGAGATCCGGCTCCTCAAAACCAGACTCATATCCCTTATCCCGATGATCCTGCAGCAGGCTTTTCAAAAAAAGAAACGGCTCCGCAGTAGCGAACCCGATATCATCAATGCCAAGAGATGGCGCAGCCGCCTTAATCTCGGACTTTAACTGATCCCACTTGGAAGGCGGGGGTTCATAGGATGACTGGTAACTGTTGTTCATTTCCGCCTTCTCCTTTTCTAGTACTTCATAGTGAATTCATCTTCGAAAACGGCCACCAGATGTATACCGCTTTACCTACAATTAACTCCTGAGCGACTGATCCGAAATAACGGCTGTCCTTGCTCTCACCAGCGTGGCGGTTATCTCCCATCACGAAATAACTCCCGTTCTCTACAATTAAAGGTGCAAAGTCGGAGTCTTCAATTTCCGTATCGATGTAAGACTCGACCTTTAGTTGACCATTCACGTACAGCTTATGATCCCGGACCTCAATCGTATCCCCGGGAATCCCGATGACTCTCTTGACCAGAAACTCTTTCCGCCCCACACCAGTGCTCGGATCATGAAGAACAATAACTTCCTCACGCCTGGGATTGGCGAACGATAATGTAATCTTATTTATGAACAGTTTCTCGCCTTCCCATAAGGTAGGCTGCATGGACTGTCCTTTCACAGTAGAGATATTAAATACAAATATATTAAGTACGGACATGATGGCAAATACGACAGCCGCAGTGATAATCCAATCTCTCATCTCCATCATCCATTTCCTGGCAGCTGTAGAACGGGTTCTAGAAGATCTGTACTTATCCTTCCGACTGCGCAAGTCTTCGACTTGAATACCTTCGTTCATGTTTCACCTTCTTATCGCATTAGTATTAACAGCGTATAACAATAGAAAAGCATATCTTCACGCCATTTGCAACGGCAACAGGAAGATATGCTTTAGTATAATGAAACAGACTGTACAGTCACTAGTAATCTCTATTTTTCCAAATGATTCCGCTTCCGCAGGTCGACTAACCAACAATACTAAGCTTACGAACGGACTTAAAAATTTGATCCTCGCCATACCCCATAGCTTCATACAGTGGAAGAACGGAGGCGCTATGCTCATCAACGGCAACGAATATACCGCTAACCTTACGAGCCTGGAACCTGCTCTCCATCGCATTCACGAGGCTTCTGCCAATTCCTCTGCGCTGATAATCGGGATGAACAGCAATCCGGAAGTAACAGCCATGGTTCTTTTCAATCGTGCCAATTAAGGCTCCGACGATTTCCCCTTCTTCCTCAGCAACTACAATTAAATCTGAGTCCCAAGACAGCTGCCTGGAGAAAGGCTCCATGGTACTTTCGAAACATTCTTCCGATAATGCGTTCTGCAGCAGTTCAGTCACTGGACTAACGTCGCTTAATTGAAAGGAACGAACGTGCATTCTTTAAAATCTCCCTTTTCTATGGCTTATGATTTTACAAAAAGAAGGGGTTCCCATAACACTTACGGAGACGAAAAAGCATCAAAAAACCAGGAATACCTGCTTTTAAATCTATTAAAGCACACTTTTCTCGTGATATCACGTTAATTCTTTTGTAAGCGCTTGATATGAACCGTTTTCATTGAACAATGTGTAACGTTTTCATTTTCAAGGCAGCGGTATGCATAAATTATGGTAAAAAGGGATATCTTGAAATGTTGACACTCCCTTTACAATTGACTGCGCTTCATTCGGGACCAAGGACTTTACAAACGTTTTAGTTTGTTTAATGTTGCAATAATGTTCCAGATACGGTTTAATGATAGTAGCAGCATGGTTACATATCCAATAGGTTATATTGGAATAACCTTTAAAAAATTAACTAAATTCAGGAGGGATTTTTCCATGGCATTTCAATTACCATCACTACCTTATCCGAACAACGCACTCGAACCACACATCGACGCTTTAACGATGGAGATTCATCATGACCGACACCATAACGCTTATGTGACTAACCTGAACGCCGCATTGGAAAAGGCACCCGAACTGCAGGACAAAAGCATCGAAGAGCTTCTGAGTGATTTGAATGCAGTACCTGAGGGCATCCGCACCGCAGTACGCAACAACGGCGGCGGCCACGCCAACCACACCCTCTTCTGGGAAGTTATCGGTCCGAACGGCGGCGGTGCTCCATCCGGGGCACTCGCAGAAGCAATCGACAGCGAGCTTGGCGGCTTCGACAAGTTCAAGGAAGATTTCGCTGTGGCAGCAACTACTCGCTTCGGCAGCGGCTGGGCATGGCTTGTGATCAAAGACGGCAAGCTTGCTGTTACCAGCACACCTAACCAAGACAGCCCAATCAGTGAAGGAGCAACACCACTCCTCGGTTTGGATGTATGGGAGCATGCTTACTACCTTAACTACCAAAACAAACGTCCGGACTATATCAAGGCGTTCTGGAATGTAGTGAACTGGGAAGAAGTCGGCAAACGTTACGAAGGCGCGAAATAATAAAGGGTTTGCTAATTAAAAGGGTATGCGGGCAGCCATGCAAATGGCAGCCTGCATACCCTTTATTCGTTTATCGGCACAATGCTGGCCTTGAACGGACAAACATCCCCCGCTAATCTCCCGCAGGTTATTCAACCTATGAATAGTAAAGCTCCTTAACTGTTCAGGGCGTTTATATGGCTTACACCGGCTTGGTAACTGTTGTATGCGGATTACCGCCCCAGTTCTTCCTGCTCATCAAAGTAGCTGTTCAGCAGCTTCAAAAACACATTGGGAAACGCGTACCCTGCCATGTCCTCCCGCGTGATCCAGCGTATCGCACCGCGGTCCGCCGGATTCTCTTCTCCGCCTTCGAAGAGCCCGACTTCAGGGCCATAGGCGCTCCGGCCTTCCGCCGCCAGCGGCAGCGGAGAGGCCTCCTCTTCCCTGCAGCGGTAGACCTGCAGGGTCCACACGATATGGCTGAACGTATGCTCAGCAGCCATCCAGTGCTCCTCAGGCCGGGCGGGAATCCCGGCCTGTACCAGCGACCGGCGCAGCCGGTCCAGCGCGGCGGCTCCTTCCGGCCGCGCATCCACAGCGGCGCCCGCTTCAGGCGCCGCAGGCCAATGCGGCAGCTCCCACATGCGGGCCAGGAGCCCGCTGGATGGCCGCTGCCGGATGAGCACCCGGCCCGCGTGGGCACCGCGGCCCTCCACCAGGGCGGCAAGCCGCTCTTCCGGGCGCGGCGGCTTAGCCTTGGTCTTCACGGGCAGCGAGGTCTCGCAGCCCGCAAGCCGCCCGGTGCAATGCTCCAACACCGGGCAAATCAGGCAGCGGGGTGATTTCGGGGTGCAGATCAGTGCACCAAGCTCCATCAGCGCCTGGTTAAAGTGAGAGGCTTCTCCCTCTGGGATCAGCTCTGCGGCCAACCGCTCCATCTTTACCCGCGTAGGCCCTTTGGCAATATCATCTTCGATCAAAAAATAGCGGGACAACACCCGCATCACATTCCCGTCAACTGCCGGTTCCGGGCGGTTAAAGGCAATGCTGAGGATAGCTCCTGCCGTATAAGGGCCAACCCCTTTTAAACCGAACACCGCATCGCGGTCATCCGGCACCTTCCCTCCATATTGTTCCTTCACCTGTCTGGCAGCCTGCTGCAAATTACGGGCACGCGAATAGTAGCCCAGCCCTTCCCAGCACTTAAGCACATCTTCCTCCGGAGCATCTGCCAGTGCCTCCACCGTTGGAAAGCGCTCGATAAAACGGTGGAAATAAGGGATGGCCGTATCCACCCTTGTCTGTTGGAGCATGATCTCAGAAACCCAGATATAATAAGGATTCCGGTGGCGGCGCCACGGCAGATCACGTTTCTGCTCCCGGTACCACTCCAGCAAATGACGGCTGAAATAGGCTTTTGATTCTTGTTGATCCTGCTGCTCTTGCTGCGTCATAAGTACACTCCTTGATCCCTGTAGGTTTCTTTATCTTCACCGCATCTCACAAACACTTCAGTGACTGTTGCTACTCTTGCTCCACAACCGCGAAGGCCGAGGCCAAATCCCGGTCATGTGTGATCGTAAGATGAATCCGGTAGGACCGGCCTTCCGGCAGATTCAAACGGGTCCAGGCCTCAGGGGTTAACTGCACCTCCGGCTTGCCTTGGTCATCCGGTAGAATTTCGATATCGGTGAAGCCTACTTTAAGTCCGATTCCGCAACCCAGTGCTTTAACAATAGCTTCTTTGGCCGAAAAGCGTCCTGCCACATACTCCGCCAGCCGCCGTTCCCGGAGTTCGCCAAGCATGATCTCCCGGGGCGTCAGTACGCGGGCAATAAATTTATCGCGGAGTACGCCTGACATTAAGGCAGAGACTCTTTCGATTTGCAGCACATCGTGTCCAATCCCGTATATCAAACTTTTACACTCCTCTCGGTAGTTATCCCTGAAACTTCAATATAAATGGTATACTAGCACTACAGGTTTGTAGTTATATCAGATACTTCCTGCTATCTTAAAAGAAATCAATGTGGAAGTCTATCCCGCCAGTGACATAACCACACCTCGATAAATCATTTTCCATATAAGAAAGGGGACCTCCGATGAATCGCAATTTTGAAATACCCGCCGGAACGGATGCTATACTGCGCTGCTCCCACTTCCCCGCTCAAAGCAAAGCCAAGAGTCTAATTGTCATTGCACACGGTTACAAGGGCTTCAAGGATTGGGGAATGTTTCCCTACACTGCAGCTTCCCTCTGCAGCGAGCATGAAGTCATTACCTTTAACTTCTCTCATGCCGGAATCGGAGAGGATCTTCAGAACTTTACCGAACTGGATAAATTCGCACGGAATACATACAAGCGGGAGCTCAAAGATCTGGAGATTCTTCTCTCTTACCTCAGCCAGCATCCCAAGTTTGGTGGACTTCCACTCTTCCTGCTCGGCCACAGCCGAGGGGCAGGAGACTGTCTTCTATATGCCCTGGAACATTCGGATGAACTGTCTGGAGTGATCTCCTGGAACGGCATAACCAACCTCGATTTGTTCACCGATGAACAAAAGCAGGAGATGAAAGAAAAGGGCCGCGCCTATGTGCTTAACGGCCGAACCGGCCAGCAAATGCCCCTAGATGCTATTATCCTGGAGGATCTCGATCAGCAGAAGGAGCGATATAATATTCTTAAAAGAATGGAAAACTCCCGGTTTCCGCTGGTCCTTATTCAAGGAACTCTGGACAGCCCGGGTCTGCGAAAGGGCTCGGAGCAGCTGATCGCGGTCAGACCTGATGTATCCTGGGTTCAAATCGCCGGCGGCAACCATACCTTCGGTTCTGTCCATCCTTTTGACGGCGCTACTCCAGAGCTGGACCGGGCAATTGCAGAAACCCGTGATTTCATTGATCAGACACTACGCTCTGGCTCACACTACATCTAACAACTATTAATCTCCAACAAAAACCGCCGGGATACTCCTGCTGTAACAGCAGACTATTCCCGGCGGTTTATTTATTCTGTAGCACAACCTGCCCTACAGTGTTCTATGAAGGATCGGCAGATTAGATACCCGGGATAACGTTCCGCTTATGCGCGGTTCTCCGGTAGAAGCTTTCGAGCTTCTCAGCCACTTCAGGGCTGATCTGCTTACCTTCCAGATAGTCACTGTTATCATCATATGTAATCCCGAGCTCTGTTTCATCGGTCTGACCGGGCCATAGACCTGCTGTCGGCGCTTTGGTCACAATATCCGCCGGCACTCCCAGATAAGCGGCGAGTTGACGGACCTGACGTTTATTAAGTGAAGTCAGCGGTGTAATATCTACGGCACCGTCACCCCATTTGGTATAGAATCCGGTAATGGCTTCCGAAGCATGATCGGTTCCTACAACCAGAAGATTGTTCTCAAAAGAGAGCGCATATTGCATCACCATGCGTGTTCTCGCTTTAATGTTACCTTTGCCCTGATGCGTCATATGACGGTGCTGTCCCAGCGCCTTAAGGCCGTGTTCCACTTCAAGGGCAATCTCATTGACAGCTTCTTCAATATTCGTCTCTACGGTATGGCTCAGCTCAAAGGCTTTGGCTACAGCATAACTGTGTTCGATATCCTCTTGAACGCCATATGGCTGGAATACGCCAAGTGTAATATACTCTTTGCCTTCCTCTGCTGACAGCTCGTCCGTTGCCCACTTGCACAGACCTGTTGCAACCGCACTATCTACACCGCCGCTGATGGCAATAAGCAATCCCTTTGCCCCGGCCTGCAATACATACGCCTTTAAGAAATCGACTCTCTTCCGTACTTCTGCCTCAACATCAATGGCTGGCTTAACGCCTAGGGCAGCAATAATTTCCTCTTGCAAGCTCACACACCACACCTCGTTTCATCAGTCTGAAATGTTCTTAAGCATCTTATATTTTCAAAAATCCCACAGACACCCGGGTTACCGAATGCTGCGGGATCGTATGCCTAACAGACATTATTGGCAAAATCGATTGAATACTTCCTTCAGCTCAGCAGCAATTTCAGCAGCCGAACGATTCTCAACTCCATGGCGTTCAATGAAGTGGATTAATTCCCCATCCTTCATCAGAGCAATCGATGGTGAAGACGGCGGGTACGGTGCGAAGTATTCGCGTGCTTTGGCCGTAGCTTCCTTCTCCTGACCTGCAAACACCGTGAACAAATGGTCCGGTGTAATCTCATTTTGCAGCGCCTCGGCTACTCCAGGACGACATTGCCCTGCAGCACAGCCACATACGGAATTCACTACTACAAGCGCTGTTCCCTTTGCAGTCGGGAGAGCAGCCTCCACCTCTTCTGGAGTAATCAGCTCCTGGAATCCAATGCTTGTCAGATCATCGCGCATCGGTTGAATTGAATCTCTCATATATTGATTAAAAGACATGGACATTATTCCTGCACTCTCCTTTACCCATTTATCAGTTTAGTTAACAGCAGCACTTACTAACTTAATTATACATTCATACTCTGTGAAAGCAAGAGTATGGGGCTGCACTCACTCACCAATAACATGGGTCAGTAACTCTTCCTGAATACATGGAAATGAAATAATAAATTCAGTTCCTTTACCTTCCTCTGAATTAACGATAATCTTCCCGTTGTGCCGCTCAACAATGCTAAGACAAAGGGAGAGTCCAAGTCCTGTTCCCTGATTTTTGGTTGTGAAAAAAGGCACAAACAATTTCTCTCTTTGAAGCGCAGAGATCCCCACACCAGTATCTCTTACAATTAGTTCCACAACATTCGGTATATGTCGTGTTTCGATTGTCAGCACACCCTTGGGACCCATGGCCTCCATGCCGTTGCGGCCCATATTTAGAATCAGTTGCTTGATTTCTCTTACATTTAACAGTAGCTCCGGAAGATCCGGGGCAAGTTTGATTTCAACGCTTTGTCCCCGAAGATTGGCATCGGCCCAGAGCAGCGGGCCCAGATCATCAATAATATGATCCAAGAGCACCTTCTCCTGCTGCGATATCCGACTTTGCGCCAGTGACAGGAAGTCGTTAATAATGCTATTAGCCCGATCCAGCTCTTCCAGTACAATTTGGTAATACGAGTCAAGGCTGGAAGGGCTTTTCTCCCTCATCAGTTGCATAAAACCTCTTACAACCGCCATCGGATTGCGGATCTCATGCGTTATTCCTGCAGCCATCTGTCCCACCAGTGTCAACCGTTCGACATTATCCAGCTCGCTGCGCATTTTCTCCTCTTCGGTCATGTCCTGAACCATGAGCAACATTCCTGCGGGCAGACCTGAGCCTCTATGTAACAATGGAGACGTATATACATGATAACTTTTCGACTGACAGCTGACTCGTATAACCGAACGTTTCTTATTCCGGATACTTTCTGCCAGCTGCTGAACAAACTCCTCATCCTTAGGGTACAAAAAAAGGCTGAGCGGTCTGCCCAAAATATCATTTTTGGTGTAAATGGGCTTGTGAGTGCCTATCAGATCCACCATTTGCTCATTAAGTCCGGTTATGATACCGTTCTCATCCAGCGATACTATACTTAATGGAATAACGTGAGTAATCTGCTGGAGTTTATCCGCCTCCCATTGGAATTCTTTAGATATTTTGTCCATTTGTATTTTGGTATGCAGCTTGTCCCAAGCTGTTTCTATGTAGTAGATTAATGTTGCACCTAGTATGACTGCAGAGAACCGGTAAATGGCTATGGTCATCATTTCGCTCGGAGTTGAGCAATAGGAATCGCCCTCTTCTACGAAGGAGAAAATCTCAAGCAATAGCATACTTGGAATAAGGGTCATCCACAGCATGCCTATTTTCTCCATCCATGTAGCTTTCTTAAAAGGGGCATTCAAACCAAACAGCATCGGGTAAATCAGCAGACCTGAATTCAACAACAGGTTACTTGCTCCTGGCTGAGGGGAGAAAAATGCAATGCATAGGAAAAACAATACAGCAATAGCTGTTGCCGAACGGTAGCTTCCATAGAGGATACCGATATAAGCCGGTAATATAGCTAGGTTAATATACGTTCCCCCAAAAAGCGTTGTCGATAAAATGGAGCACAGTACTACACTAAGCCCGCAACCCAAGATTAAAACTGTCTGATCATCCGGAAATCTTCCGTCCCTTCGTGTCATATAGCTTAATCCAAGTCTCCACTGAAACAATACAACAAAAAACCAAGCTGCCGATACTTGAAGTAGAATATCCTTAATCGCAGTAATAATAGAAATCACACCCCGAGCTGGACAAATTCTCCTTTATGTAAAGATTAAAGCACACCCGTTGATTTCTTACAACGACAACCCTCATGTCTATAAGTTTGGCGCCCCGCTCCCTGTAATGGTATGATGCCGATAGAGGTAATGAAACTTTTCTCTCTTTAAAGATGCAAAGGAGCACGAACATGAACAACTATGATGTAATCGTTATTGGCGGCGGTCCCTCGGGGCTAATGGCCAGTGTTGCCGCAGCAGAGCATGGGGCTTCAGTTCTGCTGGTGGATAAAGGCTCCAAGCTCGGCCGGAAGCTGGGAATCTCGGGCGGTGGCCGCTGCAATGTTACCAATATAAAAGAAACCTCTGATCTAATCTCACATATTCCGGGAAACGGACGTTTTCTGTACAGTGCCTTCGGGCATTTCGACAACCGGGATATTATATCTTTTTTCGAGGGATTAGGCATTGCCTTGAAAGAAGAAGACAACGGGCGAATGTTCCCCGTTACCGATAAAGCATCGAGTGTCGTTTCGACTTTGATCAGCAAGGTAAGAAGCCTGGGTGTGCAGATTATGACGGAAAGTCCAGTCCGCGAGGTACTGTATGAGAATGGTTCGGTGCGCGGAGTACTGCTGGGGTCCGGGAAAAAGCTAACCTCCTCTGCCGTAATTATCGCTACCGGAGGCAAGTCCGTACCACAGACCGGCTCTACCGGTGACGGCTACCCTTGGGCTGAACAGGCGGGACATACCATCACGGAGCTATTTCCGACTGAAGTGCCGATTCTTTCACGGGAACCATGGATACAGTCCGGTGAACTGCAAGGATTATCATTGCGTGATGTCACCCTCACTGTCTGGAATCCCAAAGGTAAAAAGGTCATCTCCCATCGCGGGGATATGATCTTCACCCATTTCGGGCTCTCCGGGCCGATTGCACTGCGCTGCAGCCAGTTCCTGCGCCAGGTTCAGCGCAAATCGGGAAGTGAAGACGTTCAAATGTCACTCGACTTGTTCTCTGATCTGAATCTTCAGGAAGTGGAGAAGCAGCTTCAGGACAAGCTGGATGCAGAACCTAAGAAGGCTATCCGTAATTCACTTAAGGGATTATTGCCTGAGCGTATGATCCCTCTGCTGCTTGCAAAAGTTGAACTTGATGGAGATATCACAGGGCATCATCTTCCGAAGAACAGCATTGCTGCACTAGCCGGCATTCTCAAACGCATGCCGATTCACGTGCACGGCACCCGCTCTCTTGCTGAAGCATTTGTCACCGGCGGCGGTGTCAACCTTAAAGAAGTGGATCCCGGAACGATGCAGTCGAAGCTTATGCCAGGCCTCTTTTTCTGTGGAGAAATTCTGGACATTCACGGCTACACCGGTGGGTATAACATAACTGCCGCTTTCTCTACCGGATATACCGCCGGTAAGCACGCCGCTGAGACAAGAAGCAGCCAGATATAGTGCCGAAACTGAAGTATCTTAAAAGACAAAAAACCAGCGGTACTCCCATGATGGGAGAATCGCTGGTTTCTTTTTCGGAAGAATGACGGTCTACTTCATCCGGTTATCTGCCAAGACGCATGGCGCTGAAAAGCCTGGATATCATAAAACCTCCGGCCACGCCTAAAGGAATAAACAGCACTAGCCCCCACCATTCATATAGTGAAATGCAGACTACGGCTGAGCATATAACCGAGAACGGTGATATCAGATAGGGGATGGTCCGGGCGCCAGCTTCCGCCTTTTGATCTTTGCTGAATGGAAGAATACCGATATATTCATCATTCACGAAGAGCAACCAGAAGGACGTCAGCCACCAGGACATCAGAGAAGCCAATACTATAAAGAGAATCCACTTCAGGAAAGCCGGTACAATGAAAATGGCAACCAGCGAAACACCTGTGAATTGAAGATATAGCTTCAAATGTCCAGGATTACGCACAAGCGCTTTAATGGAAGCAGCAGAAAGCCTGCTTTCAGGAAGCGTAGACGACAACAGCGGCTGTGATTTGCGGAATATCCACGGGCGGTATCTTGTTGGACGCGGTTTATCCAATACACCGCGGAGCAGCAAGCCGGCAATTCTCATCCGTTGCTTGTAGTCCTCCTTCACATCATTGATAAAGGTTCCCCGCAGGCGCAGACGATAAAGTATAGCCACTGCAGTTGTGGCAATGAAGACGGCGGTAACGGCCCATACCAGTACCGGATGGGTATCCCATAGCAGGGCAACCCGAACATAAACCGCAGAAGGCAGAGAGATTGCCGGGATCAGCCGGAGCCAGCGGCGCCAGCCCTGCCACTGCACTCTTACCAGATGTCCAAGAAGCTTCAGGCAACAGCCGCAAGCCAGTGTCAAAAGTAATAATGAAAGAGCATCCCCGCCTGCCAGTCCAAACCCCCGTATCAGGAAAGGAAGCAACACGGCATATACGGCGGCAATCTTCAAAGAGGTCACGATCAGGCTATAGATTAGACCCCGAAAGAGTATGGTATCAGTCCATTTCTGCCGCTGCCTCAGAAACATCAGATCTCCTTCCTGAAGCAGCAGCACTACCCCGCCTGTATTGATCAAAATTAGCAATAATGCCGTCACAAGACCAAAGGGAAGCACATCGAACCATCCGGGAAGGGGATCCTTCCAGAATCCGTAGTAGAACCGTCCGCCGAGCAGTCCACCCGGGATGATCAGGTAGAGCAGAACCGTCCAGTCTGCAGCCGTACGGATAATGGCGGATTGCTCACGCCAATGCGAGAACAGCCGTCTCCGGAAGAGACTTGCCGGTGACGGGAAAGCATAAGTTGATGTCTTCATACTCATGTTAATTCGTCGAAGCAATCAAAGAGCGACGCCTCCGGCAGACCCGCATGCGCGCGAATGCCTTCCAGTGTACCGGAAGCCGCAACCTGGCCACCGGAAATCAGCACAAACTGGTCACATATCTTCTCCGCGGTATCCAGAACATGCGTGGACATCAGCACTCCCGCTCCGCGCTTTCGTTCTGCCTCCAGAAGGCGTAGAAAATCTTTGGTTGCACGGGGGTCAAGCCCGATAAAAGGTTCATCTACAATATATACATCAGGCTGCACCAGGAAGCCGAGCATCAGCATCATCTTCTGTTTCATACCTTTGGAGAAGCCCGCCGGAAGATCATCCCGCACATCCTGCATCTTAAACTGCTTCAGCAGGCGTTCCGCGGTCTCCTGGAACTGCTTATACTCCAACCCATACGCGGCTGCAGCCAAATCAAGATGTTCCCATAGTGTCAGATCTTCATAGAACACCGGTTGCTCCGGAACATAAGCATATGATTTACTTTCTCCACCCAGCTGCACTTTGGCCTTGGCATGCTTAAGCAGACCTAGCATCGTCTTAATCGTCGTGCTCTTCCCTGCACCATTGGGTCCAATCAGGCCAAGCAGCTCTCCGCGTCTCACTTGAAACGAAATATCGAAAATCCGGGGATCGCCTGCCTCATACCCTGCCTCCTCGATGGAAACGTCCAGTACGATTTCTTCTTTATTGCCAGGCACCTCCAGATGACGCTGTCCTTCCACTTTCTCTTCCATTGCTCTCCATCTCCTAATCTCTTTACACTACCTTTAGAAATTATAACAGACCTTCCCGACAAGGGAAGGCCTATCTTAATCAGGTAGCATTCCATTACATTCCGGCATAAAAAAGCAGATAATCACTTTCATGCGCTTTCCAGTAAGCATCATCATGCCCACCCGGAAAAGCATGATATTCTACCGGAATATTTCTCGCCTGCAGCGCCTTGTACAGCTTCTCCGTTCCCTCATAGAATTTGTTGTTATCCCTGTCTCCGCAATCCAGATAGATCTTCATCCCCTGCAAATCTTCCGTGGCCGCCAGGCGGATGGGATCCCTTAGCTGCCGAGCCTCCTCTGAAGGATATAATGTGTAATGCTCTTCCGGAGCATTCGTCCAATCATCCAGCCAGAGTGCCGGACTATGCCCGCCAGCCTTGCTGAATACTTCAGGATGGATAAAAGCATTATGGAGAGCAGCCCAGCCGCCCATGGATAACCCCCCGATGTAACGGCTGTCCCTTGAAACATCGGTGCTGAAATGGTTATCAACGAATGTTACGAGATCTTTGGATATGTAGTCGCTGTAATAGCCTTTGATGCCGGAATTAAAGCCGAAGCTGTGGTCTATCTGAGGTGTCACCATAATGAGCGGCTTGATCTTGCCCCCGGCAATCAGCTGATCCGCCGTTTCGTTCATCCCCAGATCAGGCATCCACATCGTCTCTGTGCTGCCCAGCCCATGGATCAGGTACAGAACCGGATACTTCCTCTCCTCGCTGTACCCTTCCGGCAGGTAGATGTTAAATCTCATGTCCCGGTCCAGGGAAACACTGTGAAACGTAATCGTTTGGATCGATGATGAAGCCGTAGCGTTCTGTGTATTCACCGGTTCACTCGCCGGACTTGGTGAGTTTACGGAACTTGATGTACTTGTAGGACTTGGTGAGTTTACGGGACTTGCTGGTACGGTCGCCTTGTTGTCACCGGGTTTTTCGCTTGTACATCCCGAGACGATAACACCCAGCAGCAAAGTGTAAGCTATGGTTTTGCAGAGTACGTTCATCCTTATACCTCCTTCAGGAGAAGAATCAGCACCAAGGTGCTTCTCGCTTCTGATCTTCTCATAGGAGGCGGTAGTGCGACAGGTCAGGAATTATCCTTATCAGGCGTTATTCTACATGTGACGCAGAGTCTGATTTACTAATCTGACCCTTACGCTGCTTGCTGAGCTAGTAAAGCTGCCTCATCCATCCGCTCTATCCGGACACGCACGGTTAACAAGACCGCCCCCATCAGCAGCGTACCGATACCTGATAAAATAAAAGCTGCTATTGGCCCGGATGCCGTTACCAAAGCGCCCCCGGCAACAGGTCCTAAGATGACCGCTGCACTGGTAAGGCTGCCTACCGTCCCGAATACTCTGCCGGTATAGGCCTCTGGCGTCCGCTGCTGCAGCATGGATTGGAAAGGAATAAACGCCAACCCTGCGCCCGCTCCTGCCAGCAGGAACGATCCGAACAATGCGATATACATCAGCATTCCCGCCTCCACATAAGAGGTAACCATCCCGGCAGCCGCAAATACAGCTCCCATCAGCACAGCCCCGATCCCCATAAAGATCAGCGGACGACTTCCTCCTTTCAGCTTACTGACAAGCAGCGCGGAGAATAACGTTCCAAGACCGCTCGCGGCGACACACCAGCCGAGAAGGTTCCCATCGACTCCGGGAATCTCCCGGAACAACGTTACAATCTGAGAATCGGCGATTTGCAGCACCAGCAGCACACCGACCAGCATCGCAATGCCTGTCAGGATCGCCGGCATACTTGCAATGATTCGCAGGCCTTCTGCCATCTCCTGGCGGAAGGGACGGTGTGCCGTTTTTTCCGCCGCCTGATTTATTTGAAGCGTCTTCTTAGAACTCCGAGGGAGCGCGAGCAAAATCACCGCAGAAATCAGGTAACTTCCTGAATCAATCAAATAACATGCCCAGATGCCGAAGTTTGCAACCAGGAGCCCCCCGAGCGCCGGGCCTATAATCTTGGTCACTTGCTCAATGGAAGAGCTGAGCCCCATTGCGGTATCCATTTGAGAGGCAGGTACGATTTCCTTGATCTTCCCGCTTTTGGCCGGAGAGAACAGTACATCCAGTATTCCTTTGACCAGCAGCAGCGCATAGACCTCACCGAGCGATCCGGCGAAGACCAGACAGGCCACTACACCTGCCCGCAGCAGATCGGAGCCGATCATGATTGCCTTGCGGTTAAAGCGGTCACTTAAATATCCTGCGAACGGTCCGCCGAGTAGCATCGGCACAGCCATACATAAGGACACCGCTGTAATCTCCCATGGCGTAGCATTCCATTTCAGGCCGACCATCGTCAGCAAAGCCAAAATATGCAGCCAATCTCCAACGTTGGATATGAGCTGTGCCGCAATCAGCAGAATAAAGGGTCTGTTAGCAGTCAATCCGGGTTCCTGCACCACACTTTGATTATTTTCCATTTCTCGGCCACTCTCCTGTCTCTTCATACCTTATGTAGATCATAGTAATGCAGAAGAAACAGTCGTTCATCCGTCCCCGGGTGGAAATAGACCCTCAGCCAGAGGCTGAAATTGCGCTCGGTACAGGGACCGAAGCTGGAAGTACGCTATTTTTTTACTTTTTATAAATAATTGTTTGATTTTTAATAATTAAAAGTTGCTCATTGTGACAAATCACATGTTCTTCTTCCTTTGTTTGACGTATTGTAAAGTTATTAGAGATTTTTGATTACTAACCGTGTGAGCTTTCACACGATTAAACATAAAGGTGGAGAATCATGATACAATCCTATGAACGCGATACTCAACTGACATTGCATTTGTACCGGGTGTTTGCCAAGTCTTTCAAAAGCATCAATGAACATGCCGTAACCGGCAGCAAGATCGAAGGTTTCAATCCGACAGCTTTCGCCGTAATGGAAGTACTGTATTACAAAGGACCGCAGCCGATCCAACAGATCGGTGCCAAGCTGCTTCTTCAAAGCGGTAACGTGACTTACGTAATCGACAAACTTGAAGAACGCGGATATTTGCAACGCAAGCCTTGCCCTAGCGACCGCCGGGTTATCTTCGCGGAGTTGACCAGAGCAGGCGAGGATCTGATGAATGAGCTGTACCCGAAATATTCAGAGCGCCTTCACTTGGCTTTTAGCGGACTTAACGATGAAGAGAAGGAACAAATGATCATCCTGCTGAAAAAGATGGGCCTGCAGGCAGAGAAGCTCTCCCCGTTACCACGCAAATAATCATTCTAAAAGCCCGACCGGGTTGCCGGTCGGGCTTTTGTATGTTCAGGCTGGCCGTATAGCATTGAATGCCTAAGAGTGAGATTACTGTCCTATAGGTGTAATTTATGCCTTCTTCAAGGCCAGACCTTCATGCTCGGAAGTAGACGGCACCGTGCTCCGCAGGCCCCAAGATACAAGAAACGAGAGAACAGCAAGCACTGCCATTAGGACGAACAGCGCATGCAGTCCACCTTTGAGTGCTCCATGAAGGCTGACAAGAACCGCGTCAGGCAGATCTCCTGCATTCCCCGGACTCAGCAGTTTATTAATATCATCTCCCGACGCAGCATACTGCGCCTTGTCTCCCAGCATTTTGCTCATATTCAGATTCAGCCACGAGCCGAATATAGCGACTCCGATCGTCTGCCCCAGGGAGCGCGTGAAGGTATTCAGCGCAGTCGACGATCCCCGGAGCTCGTGCCCAACCGAGGATTGGGCAATGATCGTGAATACTGTAGAGGCACAACCGAAGCCGATTCCGCAAAGAAGCATCAGGAAAAGCAGGAGAAGCTCGGCGGAAGACTCCGTAAAGAAAGCCAATCCCACAGCCCCGGCGCAGATCAAGGAGAGTCCGAGCATGGCAGTTCTGCGGGCTCCCGACCGCAATATCATCTTACCCCCTGCCACGGAACCGAACATCCAGCCTACCGACATCGGTGCGAGCAGCAGACCGGACAATGTCGCGCTTTTGCCTGATACGCCTTGCACCCATAGGGGGACATATGTAGACAATCCGATAATTAATGTGCTTACCAATAGATTGGTGCCGGTAGAAACTGCGATATTGCGGACAGAGAACAATCCAAGCGGTAGCATCGGTTCCGGGACCCGGCGTTCCACGGCAATGAATACGATGAGCAACAACAGTGCACCAGCCAGTATAGACAGAAGCAGCGGGGAGCCCCAAGGAAGATCGTTCCCTCCTGTGGTCAACGCATACAACAATGCGCCCATGCCTGCGGCGAACAGCATTACACCGTAGATGTCGATACTGGCCTTGCGGTACAGCTTCTCTTCCTTCAGATAGCGGGCAATAAAGGCAATGGATAGCAGTCCAAAGGGCAAATTAAAGACGAACACCCAGCGCCAGCTTAGATAATCGACCACATATCCGCCCAGCAGCGGACCTACTAGGGATGAAATGCCCCAGACAGAGCTTAACATACCCTGGGTCTTGGCCCGTTCTTTAATGCTGTAAATATCTCCGATAATCGTAAATGTCATCGGAATAAGCGCACCGGCACCCAGCCCTTGCACTGCGCGGAACAGAATTAGTTGCCCCATGCTCTGTGAAACTCCGCACAGCAGCGAGCCGGTTAAAAATACAACTGCACCGCCAATAAATATAGGCCTGCGGCCGAATAGATCGCTTAGCTTCCCAAATATCGGTGTAGTCACTGCCATCGCCAGAAGATATGCCGTAAAGATCCAGCTAAGCCACTGGATGCCCTCGAAATCCCCCGCAATTGCGGGACCCGCCGGACCAGTTACGGTTCCTTCAATAGCCGCCAAAAAGGTAGCCAGCAGTACTCCGGTTAAAATTAGCTTTCGGTCTCTTTCCCCCATAGACGTCAATGTTCCTGATCTCCTCTACTAACGGTTGATTGTTAACCAATCCCGGCTCAGCAGCGAGTACATTACAGCATCCTGAAATCCGGTTTCGGTATGGCGGTACTCCCGTAATACACCCTCACGCTGAAATCCAAGCGCGGTAAATAACCAAGCTCCCCGGACATTACTAGGATGGCATACGGCTTCCAGCCGGTTCAATTCCATGATTCTAAATCCATAGTCCAGCACAAGGGTGAGGGATTCCCGCATAAATCCTCTGCCCCAGAAGTCCGGCAGCAGCTCACAGCCAATTTCACCCCGAAAGGCTCCACGCAGCTGCCAACTGTTATATCCGCAACTGCCGATAACCTGTCCGCCCGGAAGAACAATACTCCAACGCAGACTATCTTCCTCCTGGGCCATTTGCAGCAGCCATCTGATAAGCTCACGGGCATCATCCACGGAGTTCAGCTGAGGGACTCCCAGCCAATGGGCGACTTCGGGATGGGACCAGCACTGAAAAAGCGGCGCCGCATCCTCCAATGACATGGGCCTCAGCATCAAGTTGGTACCGGTTAATATCGGCAGTTCCCCATTGCTCACATACAAATCGCCCACTCCTTTCACTAATAGTTATAGATTACTCTAAATAATCAGCTTAATGAAGACGCCTGGTAAAAATCGGCATAAAAAACAGTGTCGCCCTAAATAAGACGGCACCGTTTCTCGTAAAAATACAAAGATAAAGTTAAGTTCAAAAAAAGCACTGCAAGAATTAATTAGCTATTTAGAAATCCCCGATGTTTGGAATGGTTTAAGGACCTCAGAACTTAGCAGTTGCAGCTTCGACTGAATTGCTTTGAACTCCTCTATTCCGGTACCGGTGATACTGTACGCGTCTCCATGGGCCGTGAGGAAGTTCTCCTGAGTCAGCCGCTCCAGCTCCTGTTTCACTTCCCGCTCGCCTACACGGTATCCAAGTTTCTCTAATTCAGGTTGTATTTCCATAACCATCAGGTTTCTCTCATGAGCAAAATAGAGCATGTGAAATCCTATGAATAAATTCTGGACATCCGCTCGCATATGTCACTCCTTCCGGCTATATGCCTGTGGTATTTATGTTATCATTACCCTTTGGCAGGAAGCTGGAAACATTGAACGTTATCCAACTGAATTTGGCAAATTATCGTTGATGCTTGACGTACCCGGTCAGCTGTACTATGTTGTAAATTACAGTTATTACTGACTCAAGGTATAGGAAGGTGATCTCCATGTTTCAGGCCATGCCTTATGACGGCACACGCCATGAACGTTTCGAAATTGTTCTGAACCAGCTTACAGCACTTATACACGATGAGCCGAGCTCCGTGGCCAATTTGGCCAATGCTTCCGCACTGCTGAAGCATTCTTTGCCCGATACCAATTGGGCCGGCTTCTATTTATTCGACGGCAAGGAGCTCGTGCTGGGACCCTTTCAGGGACTCCCTGCCTGTATCCGCATCCCTCTGAACAAAGGTGTCTGCGGGACAGCAGCTACCGAGCGCCGTACCTTGGTCGTAGGAGATGTGCATGCTTTTCCAGGCCATATTGCCTGCGATGCCGCATCGAACAGCGAAATTGTAGTTCCCTTGATTAAAAATGATCAGTTGCTTGGTGTACTGGACATCGATAGTCCGCTGAAGCATCGTTTCGACGATGAAGAACGCCGGTTCCTCGAACGATTCGCCGCTATCATTTCTGAAGTTATCTAATCCGGCGAAATACAAAAACGGCTGTACCTCCCTTCCAGGGTGGCACAGCCGTTTTTTATTAACTTTTAACATGGACCAGATAAGCTTGTCTCGCTTATAGCTACACTCTGACCGGATGGATGTTCCAAATTTCCGAAGCATACCGGCTGATGGTGTTGTCACTGGAGAATTTACCGGAGTGACCGATATTAATAATTGATTTCTTGAGCCATTCCTTCTGGTTGCGGTAAGCCCGGTCAATCTCCACATGCGTCTCCACATAGCTGGCGAAGTCCTTCAATACGAAGAACTCGTCATTATGGTCCAGCAGGGAATGATAGATTTGTTCGAATTCCTGGGTATGGCAGCAGATTGGACCCGGCATGACCAGTTGGTCCAGCACTTCCTTCACCCGGCTATCCCCGTTATAAATATCCCGGGCATAATATCCGCCGTACTGATAGTAATCCAGCACCTGCTCCGCACGAAGCCCGAACAGGAACATGTTGTTATCGCCGACCATTTCATGCATTTCGACATTAGCCCCATCCATCGTGCCGATGGTCAGGGCGCCATTCATCATAAACTTCATATTCCCGGTACCGGATGCTTCCTTGCTGGCCGTTGAAATCTGTTCGCTGACATCAGCGGCAGGAATAATCTTCTCGGCGAGGGATACCGAATAGTTCTCCAGGAAGAATATACGCACTTTCCCTTTGACATCCGGATCCTTATTCACCAGATCAGCGACCGTATTAATCAGCTTGATCGTCCGTTTGGCCAAGTGATAGCTTGGTGCAGCCTTGGCACCGAAGATGAACGTACGCGGCACCATATCCATCGATGGATTCGCCTTGATTTGATTGTACAGATGCATGATATGAAGAATGTTCAGAAGCTGGCGTTTATAACCATGCAGCCTCTTCACATGCACATCAAAGATGGAATCCGGGTCTACTTTCTCGCCATGCTTGCTGCTGATAAACTCGGCGAGCCGCAGCTTATTCTGACGTTTAATTCCGGCTACCTTCTCCTGAAAGGAAGCATCCTCACAGTAT
Organism: Paenibacillus oryziterrae; assembly: GCF_042610485.1. Taxonomy (NCBI): domain Bacteria; kingdom Bacillati; phylum Bacillota; class Bacilli; order Caryophanales; family Paenibacillaceae; genus Paenibacillus; species Paenibacillus oryziterrae. The sequence goes on from NZ_JBGJZO010000002.1 coordinate 73,785, forward strand.
TTGATCAAGCCGATCATTTCCTGCGGATGCGTAATCCAGCGCGTACCAATAGCCTCGTTAACGAGTCCGGTCAGTTCGGGATTCGCATGCATGAGCCAACGCCGGTGGGTAATACCATTGGTTTTGTTATTGAAGCGCCCCGGATACATTTCATTGAACAGCTTCATTTCCCGCTTTTGCAGGATTTCCGTATGCAGGGCGGCAACGCCGTTCACACTGTAGCTGCCGACAATTGCCAGATGCGCCATTTTGACCTGATCGTCATAAATAATCGCCATCTGTGCAATCTTGTCATGATCATCCGGATAACGCTCCATCAGCTCCGCGCAGAAACGGGTGTTGATCTCATCAATGATCAGGTAAATCCGTGGCAGCAGCTCCCGCACCATTTGCCCCGGCCATTTCTCAAGCGCCTCACTAAGAATCGTATGATTGGTATATGAGACCATTCGGGTAGTCAGACTCCATGCTTCATCCCAGTCCAGACCCTTCTGGTCCATCAGAATACGCATCAGTTCAGGAATAACCAGTGTCGGATGTGTATCGTTAATATGCAGCGCTACTTTGTCAGGCAGCTGTTCGTACGGCAGTCCCAGCTTATCAAAGGTACGCAGAATACTTTGCAGGCCCGCGCTACAGAGGAAATACTGCTGCTTCAAACGAAGCAGCTTGCCTTCATAATGCGAATCATCCGGATACAGAAATTCGGAGATGGATTCTACTGATCTTTTATACTCCAGAAACTTGTGGTAGTCCGTTCCACCCCGTGCACCAAAGGTTTTGCTTGGCTGGGTAATGGATTCAGCACTCCAGTTCCGCAGGGTATTCACATGTTTGTGATCCGCTCCGATAACCGGCACATCATAAGGGACCGCACGTATGGCCTCATAATCCTTATGTTCGAATACCAGACGCCCATCCTTCTGATAGCTGTCTACATGGCCCCAAAACTTCACTTCAACCTGTTTGTCTTCACGGCGCACTTCCCATACGTTATCCTTCTGAAGCCAATAATCGGGCAGTTCCACCTGATACCCGTCAACGATCTTCTGCTCGAATAAGCCGTACTTGTAACGTATACCACAGCCGTGTCCTGCATATTGCAGGGAAGCCAATGAGTCCAGGAAGCAGGCGGCCAGACGGCCAAGGCCCCCATTGCCAAGACCTGCATCAGCTTCCTCTTCCTCCACATCGCGAAGATCAAGACCAAGATCAGCCAAGCCTTCTTTAACGACCTCCAGTACACCCATGTTCAGCAGATTGTTGCCAAGCAGCCTGCCGATTAGAAATTCCATGGAAAAGTAATAAACCTGCTTATCCTTATCTGCCCTGTAAGTCATATTGGTATCGACCCAGTTCTTGCCGGCACTCTCACGGATCATGTTGCCCAGGATTTTATAAATATCTGCATTCGAGGCTTCTTCCATCGGCTTGCCCAATGTGCCTATCAGTCTGGCACGGAACGCTTGTTTGAATGTCTCTTTATCGTTGAACAACAGCAGGTTCCTCCTCACATCATGGGTGTTGTACAGATCAGTCGACCTGTTTTTATATTTTACTGCTCTTGGCGATGACGAACGGCCGTTTATGATCACCGACAAGGATGCGGCCAGGGCTGAGCTGAACGTCCTTATCCATAATCACATTCTCGATAACGGCATTTTCTTCGATGATGCATTTCTGCATAATAACAGAGTTCACGATCCGTGCACCCTTACGTACCTGCACTCCGCGGAAAATCACGCTGTTCTCCACGGTTCCTGCAATGATGCAGCCATTGGCCACAAGTGAATTACTGACATCCGCGCTTTCCAGATAACGGGTTGGGGCTTCGTATTTGATCTTGGTCTGCACCGGATTTTCCCGGAAAAGACTGAAATAATTCTCCTGCTCCAGTAGCTCCAGACTGTTCTTGTAGTAGCTCTCCAGCGAGTTAATCACAGCATGGTAGCCTGTATATTCGTAGCCGGCGATTTTAAATTTGTGGCGGTTCTTCTGGATAGCATCACGGAAAAAGAAGCTTTCTCCATGGGCGATGCAATATTTAACTTGTTCCAGAAATAAGGACTTCTCCATAATAAAGATATCCATGTACACATTGTGATGATCTTTTTCATGATGGATATTTGTAACGTTATTATCCTCATCCACCTCGATGCGCTGGCACAGTCCATGTTCCGGTTGAAGCTCATCAATCTTCTTGTAGACGACCGTTACATCTGCCCCTCTCTCCAGATGGTAGCGGTACAGATCCTCAATATCGATTGTATTGATATGCTGCGTGCCGGAGAAGACGATATATTTGGCCGATGCACGTTTGAAGAAATCGAGATTGTTATGAAAATGTTGTAAATCCCCAAGCGAAGTATCCGTCGGATCATTCCAGTCCGGAGGCAATATAAATAGTCCCCCGTGCTTGCGGTTCATATCCCACGATTTGCCGTCACCCAGATGGTCCATCAGGGAGCGGTATTTACGGCGGACGAACAGTCCTACGCTCTCTAGTTCGGCCCGCATCATATTAGATAGCACAAAATCAATCAGCCGGTAACGGCTGGCGAAAGGAACGGCAGCGCCGCAGCGGAAGTAGGTCAGTTCATTTAGTTTATCCAGTTCATGGTCAAGATTGATAACACCCATGAGTTGCTTCATTGAAAATCCCCCGTCCTCTATTGGTTATATGGTTTTGGCTGGAACCGGCTTTTTCTTCTTACTTTTACGGTCAATCAGCAGGATTTCGTCCTCATTCTCCCGCTCACTGCCAATATCCATATAATCCTCAATCACCGTATTTTCGCTGATGATGGCCCGGTGAATCTTCACATTCTTACCGATTTTGACCTTAGGCATAATTACAGAATCCGTGATTACACTGCCTTCGCCTACCTCTACGCCATAAAAGAGCACTGAATGCTTGATCTCCCCATGGACAATGCACCCTTCATTAATAATGCAGCTCGAAACCTTGGCTTCAGGGGCCACATATTGAGCGGGCTGGTTCGGGTTCCGGGTATAGATCCGCCATGACGGATCGTTCAGGTTAAGTGGAGGATTATCCGACAGCAGATCCATATTGGCTTCCCACAGGCTGTCTACCGTACCTACGTCTCTCCAATATCCTTCGAACGGATACGCAAAAAGGGAATTGCCGTCATCCAGCATCGTAGGGATAATGTCTTTGCCGAAGTCATGGGAGGATTCAGGATTCTCTCCGTCACCCAGCAAATATTTCCGCAGAACGTCCCATTTGAAGATATATACACCCATGGAGGCCAGAGTACTCTTGGGCTTCGCAGGCTTCTCATCGAATTCATAGATTTTCAAATCTTCATTCGTATTCAATATACCAAACCGGCTCGCATCCTCCAGCGGCACATCAATGACCGAGATCGTGCAATCCGCTTCTCTGGCCTTGTGGTACTGGAGCATCGCGTTATAGTCCATTTTGTAAATATGGTCTCCAGATAATATAAGTACATGTTCCGGATCAAATTGATCAACAAATTTAAGATTTCGGTAAATCGCATCTGCAGTTCCCCGGTACCAACTGCTACCATTCTCCCGTTCATGCGGTGGCAGCACGAATACTCCGCCATTCTTGCGGCTCAAATCCCAATCACTGCCAACTCCGATATACGAATGGAGTACTAGTGGCTCATACTGTGTCAATACTCCGACTGTATCGATTCCCGAATTGGAACAGTTGCTTAACGGGAAGTCAATAATCCGGTACGTACCGCCAAAATAAACGGCAGGCTTGGCAAGTGACTTGGTCAGCGACTTCAACCTTTTACCTTGTCCTCCTGCCAATAACATGGCCACCATCTCTTTTTTCTTCATGGAAGAGCCTCCTTGACCTATAAATAGTAAAAAGTTGAACCTACATAGAAAGAATGCTGAAAGAAGTAAATCCTAAAGAAATGAGCGTTAAACGGATGCGGACAAGATTTCAAGCGGGGTAAACTACAGAAAAGGATAGTGTCAGACCTAAGAGATGGTTCTCTAAGCCCAGAGTTTTGTATCCTTATTGTAATGTGTTCGATACCAGCCGTCAAAACCCTTTTCCACTACCACCCGTTTGTATCCCGTTTACTTAACCCAAAGAACTTCTTATATTAAGATTAACCAATATGATTAACCATGAACGACTATTTCTAATCATCCGTTAAAAGAATGAAGCTGAACCTTCAGCAAACGTTCAACGTGATATGTCATAATATAGCTGTCTATATTACATTATGGAGGGATCGGTATGAAAACCGCCCACGGGGCACGACTGCTCATTGTCGATGACGAACCCCATATATTGCAATTTCTCGAGCTCGGTCTGATCAATGAAGGCTACGAGGTCCAAACAGCACCGGACGGTTTGTCTGCTATTAGCATAGCAGCCGATTTCAAGCCGCATGTGGCCATTCTGGATGTGATGATGCCGGGGATGGACGGTTTTGAAGTATGCCGCTACCTCCGCTCAGAAGAACATGAAATCGCTATTATTATGCTTACCGCTAAAGATGAGGTGGACGACCGTGTGCTTGGCTTATCCATCGGTGCTGACGATTACATGGTGAAGCCTTTCAGTTTCGACGAACTGCTGGCCCGGATTCAAGCCAGACTGCGCAACCAATTCCCAGGACTGCTTGGGGAGGTGCGCTGCGGGCCGTTCCGGATTGACGGGCGCAGAAAAGAAATCCGCTATAAGGATGAAGTTCTCGAGCTGTCCCCCACGGAATATGAGCTACTACAGTATCTTGTCATTAATCATGGCCTGGTACTCAGCAAGGCTATGATTCTGGATAAAGTATGGGGATATGACTTCGGAGGAGAGGAAAATATTGTTGAAGTGTATATCCGTTCTCTAAGGGAGAAGCTTGGCGACAAAGAGCACCGCACGATCCGCACATTGCGGGGAGCGGGTTACCGGGTGGATCTGGTATGACAGGCCGGATCAAAGCCCTGCTAGGGCGGGTAGCCCCCCGTTCCTTAAGCAGACAGCTGCTGGCGATCTCCCTGCTTATTCTCTCAGGATTGCTGCTGCTTATCGGTGTGCTGCAATATGTGCTGATGCGCGATTTCATTTACACAAACCGGGCAGAATCCATGGAGACCCAGATGAGGTCTGTTCCCCGTGAATTATATTTTAACTTTTTGAATTTTGCGGGTCCTGATGATGTCAACGATAGTTTCGACAATAAAGCAGCCGGGGCTAACACGGGTATCTTAAATAATGCAGGATCCAGTGACGGGACTTCCGGAACAGGAAATGGGAGAGGATTTACCGGCATTGTCAGCGGAAGTGAAACCGGACTGGGGGCTGGAGCCCCTCGCTGGGGCGTTGACAGACGCCCTCTGCTGCTGGATGCTCATACGACGATTGCTATCTACAGCTCGGATGGCACATTCCGGGATTTCCAGCAGGAGACATTGTCCGATACTGCCGCTCCCAAGATGACAGATGATCAATACAAAGAGCTCCTGAAGCACAATACAGAAAGAGCAACCGGTCAGTACAAGCTTCTTACCGCAGATGATGGTAGTGAACATTTAGCTGTATTTATGACCATTGGCAAGCCTGGTGACAGTAAGCTGCTCGTGCAAATGAGTGTGTACACCGGCCCTTTAAGAGACGTGATTATGCAGCAGCTGCTTATTTTTGCCGCCTTGTCCGTTGTTGCGCTGCTCATCGGCCTCTTTATGTATTCACCTGCCTTGCGAAAGACGCTTGTGCCTCTCTCCAATATGGGTGAGGCTGCGCAGATCATTGACGCCGGAAATCTGGACATCCGTTTTCCTGTTGATCAAGGTCAGACAGAAATAGACAAGCTGTCCCATTCCTTTAACGGCATGCTTGAACGGCTCGAAATCTCCTTCCATAGTGAACGTGAAGCCAAAGAGCAGATGCGCCGGTTCGCGGCAGATGCCTCCCATGAGCTTCGAACGCCGCTGACTTCCATTCACGGATTTCTGGAGGTGCTTCTTCGGGGGGCCGCCGATAACAAGGAACAGTTGTATAGTTCCCTGCGCAGTATGCACGGAGAGTCCAAACGAATCAACAAACTTGTAGAGGATTTGCTGCTTCTCGCCCGTATGGATGGAGCTCCGCAGCTGCATCTAAAAGATATGCCCCTGGGGGAAGTCATTGCCGAAATGAAACCTCACCTATTGGTATTGGCCGGCAGCCGGGAAGTCAGCTTTAATATTTCGTCCGGCATCCATGGGATGTATGACCCTGATAAAATCAAACAGGTTGTTCTCAATTTATTCCACAACGCAGTGCAACATACCGATGCAGAGCAAGGAATGATCTTTCTCTCCCTGCAAACCGGGAATCATCAAGCTGTCCTTACCGTTCAGGACAACGGAACGGGTATATCTTCCGAGCATATCCCGCATGTGTTCGACAGATTCTACCGCAGCGATTCCTCACGTACACGTAAATATGGAGGCTCCGGTCTGGGACTTTCCATTACTAAAGCAATTGTGGAAGCGCACGCCGGGGATATTTCAGTTAGCAGCGAACCCGGCAAAGGTTCAGTGTTTGTGGTCACCCTCCCCACCCTGGAGAATTAGCTAAACCGCTGTAATTAACGTTATAATAGTAAGCAGACGAAGAGCATGCTTCCGATGCGAGTTTTGTTACGAAGCTTATTCAGGAAGTGTATGCTCCACAAAACTTAAGCCTATGCTTCCGATGCAAGTTTTGTTACGAAGCTTATTCAGGAAGCTTATGCTCCACAAAACTTAAGCTTATGCTTCCGATGCGAGTTTTGTTACGAAGCTTATTCAGGAAGTGTATGCTCCACAAAACTTAGGCTTATGCTTCCGATGCAAGTTTTGTTACGAAGCTTATGCGGGAAGCTTATGCTCCACAAAACTTAAGCTTATGCTTCCGATACGAGTTTTGTTACGAAGCTTATTCAGGAAGTGTAGGCTCCACAAAACTTAAGCTTATGCTTCCGATGCAAGTTTTGTTACGAAGCTTATTCAGGAAGTGTATGCTCCACAAAACTTAAGCCTATGCTTCCGATGCAAGTTTTGTTACGAAGCTTATTCAGGAAGTGTATGCTCCACAAAACTTTTAGGAGGGTTAATATGTATGAAATCGCCGTAATCGGAGCCGGACCTGCCGGTGCTAGCGCTGCCCTGTTCGCCGCCAAAGCGGGTAAACAAACTCTGTTAATTGATCATGACAAAGGCATGACCCGCAGAGGCTGGTACGAGAATTTTTATGGAATTTCGGAAATTGGCGGTCCTGATCTGGTAGAGACCGGGCATAAGCAGGCTGTGAAATTCGGGGCTGAACTGGTCTCCGAGCAAGCCGTTAACCTCTCAAAGGGCAGTGAGAGCTTCATCATTGAAACGGAGAGCGGTGCAACTTATGAAGCGCGGCATGTTATTCTTGCCACCGGTGTATTGACCGATCTTGCAGCCAAAGCCGGTGTGGAACTGGCCGATGGTACGGAACCGAGAATCAAAACCGTCATAGCGGCAGATGCGGAAGGCAAAACGAATATTCCCGGCATTTGGGCGGCCGGAACTGTCGCAGGAGTGAGTGTTCACGCGATTATTACCGCAGGCGACGGGGCAAAGGTTGCCATTAATGTGCTCAGCGAATTGAACGGTGCACGGTATGTGGATCATGATCTTTTGAAGGCTTAATACTTTATCCTTGTATTTTATGAGAAACGGGTGCCATCCCTGTAAGGACGGCACCCGTTTCTTCTTATTTATGAATACTCACAAGCTGCTGTTGTTCTTGAACTGTCTGCTGTCCCCTGCCTTCGTATACCTCCTGGACAATATACAGCGGGCGCCCTTTGGTTTCGTCATAAATCCTTCCAACATATTCACCCAGTATACCAAGCATCAAGAGCACAAATCCGTTAAACGTAAGGGTAATTCCAATCATGGATGCCCAGCCTTTGACAGCAGAATCCGTGAAAATAGCCAGATACAGTACATATACCAGGTAGAGGAATCCGGAAGCCGACAGCAGCACTCCCAGGTACCCGGCCAGCTTCAGCGGCTTATAGGAAAAAGAAGTTATTCCGTCCAAGGAGAGCTTGATCATGCGCTTAAGCGGATATTTGGTCTCTCCGGCGAGACGTTCATCGCGCTCATATTCAATCGCTTTTTGCCGGAAGCCTACCCAGCTCACCAGTCCTCTCACAAAACGGTTCTTCTCCGGCAGACGCTTCAGTTCATCGCATACCTTGCGGTCGATCAGCCGGAAATCACCGGTGTCCACAGGTATTGAAATATCCGTACAGTAACGAAGTACACGGTAAAAGAGGCTGGCGGTCCATTTTTTGAACAGCGATTCTCCCTTCCGTTTAACACGCTTGGCATAAACCACCTCGAAGCCTTTTTTCCATTCTGTAATCATATCCAGAATCAGCTCGGGCGGATCTTGAAGATCGGCATCAATAATAACAATGGCATCGCCCAGCGCGTAATCCATGCCGGCTGTAATCGCCACCTGATGCCCGAAGTTACGGGACAGGTCAATCAGCTTCACGCTCTCGTCCCAATAACTGTACTCCTCGATCATCTCCGCGCAATGGTCCTTGCTGCCGTCATTGACAAAGATCAGTTCGTACGGCTCTCCCGTCGTTCCCATAACCTTCTTTATTCTCCGGTACGTCTCCTGAATTACAGCCTCTTCATTGTACATCGGTATGATGATGGAATAGCGCACAGTGGTGCTCATGGCAGCTCCCCCTTAAATTTGATGGTAAAGCGCGCTGACAGGATGCCATGCGCGCTTCAAGTTAACTGCAAATGCCTAGTTTAGCGTCACCTCATAGAGTGTCCCGCCGCCCTCCGTTCCCTGCCATTCTGCCGCCGGAACTTCCGTACCATTCTCGGTGATCCAGGATGTTAGTTCAGAATTGCCGCCTCGTCCGCCGCCTCCCATACCGCCGCTGGAAACCAGGAAGTATTTCACTTGCCCGCTCTCTACCAGCGCTCTAAGGGTATCCGCCGTGTATACCGTATCCGAAGCATTAAATCCGTTCAGAATGACTACCGAAGCATCTTCATCAATAATATAAGGACCAGCCGTACCGTAATCCATTGCGGCGAACAGGTATTTCTGGCCGCTATTATGCTCTTTCAGGTAGGCGAGCAAATTCTCGTTCACTCCTGCAGTAATGCCTCTTCCAAAGCTGATCCGGTTGGCACCCGCTGCTGCGCCGCTATTTGGTGCTCCTCTGCCCTGCAACGCTCCGCCCTGTAAACCGGCGAATTGTCCATTTTGTCCACCTGGCATTCCACCGCCGTTCATTGCGAATCCGCCACCCATGCCTCCACTAGCCCCATCAGGACCCGCAATCGGAGTCATGCTGTTCGAGCCGTAAGTGATCGGGGTCGCCGCCCAGTACAGGGGGCCAACCAGCAGAACCATCAATCCTGCAACACCTGCGGCATATACGAATGGTTTATTGCTGCTTCTGATGACAACCAATACTCCGGTGACGAGAATGCCTCCAGCAAGTATTCCAATGGACCAGCCGCTGCCAATGGTCTCATCGTACGGATGGATAATATACCACTGGAACACTGCCGTAACCAGCGTTGCTGCCGGCAACAGCCAAGATAGCCAGCCGCTCCGCGCGCGGTACGCCTGCCATAGTTCGGCCCAGCCCGCACCTGCCAGCGCCGCGATTGGCGGCGCCATCATGATCAGATAATATTGATGAAAGAACCCTGCAATGCTGAAGAATCCCATCGCCGGTACCAACCAGGCCAACCAGAATACAGCTTCTTTATGCTTCTGCGTAAAGTTCTTCCGGCGAAGTCCCGCAAACAAGGCGATGCAGCCGAATAACACGAACGGCAGCAGCCAGCTTGCTTGGCCTGAAAGCTCCGATTGGAACAGTCGAAGCGGACCTGCAGTTCCTGTATTGAACATGCCGCCACCGCCCGCATTCATGCCGCCGCGGTTGCCTTGTCCTCCATCCGCACCGAATTGCCGCCCTTGCCCATCCGCACCATTACCAGGCATCTGTCCTCGCGTTCCATTACCGGGTATCTGCCCCTGCATTCCACTACCAGGCATTTGTCCTTGCGCACCATTTCCAGGCGCTTGTCCCTGTATTCTACCGCCAGTGCTACCGTTCCAGGAAGGCATTTCATTCCCGTTCATACCCGGAAAAGCTCCACCAGTACCGCCGCCTGTGCTGCGGTCACCCGTTAATCGGGAGACCCCGTTGTAGCCAAAGGCAAGGTTCAGCACGGAATTCGTACCGCTGCTGCCGATAAACGGACGTTTGCTGGCCGGGATCGCATCCACAATGACCGTCCAAGACAAGGACACGACTAGCAGCACCGCAGTACAAGCGGCAAGCACACCCGTTTTTTTCTTCCAGTTCACTTTGGCTGCTAATATGTAGAACAAATAAAATGCCGGGAGAACCATGTAAGCCTGCAGCATCTTCTCATTAAATCCGACACCTATAAGAGCGAACGCTGCCATAAGATTGCCTATGCGATTTCGTCTGATCCCCCTAAACAGAAACCAGGCTGCAAGCAGCAGGGTAAATACGAGCATGGCATCAATGTTGTTCGTGCGGCTGACTGCTGCAGCAACCGGCGTTGTGGCCATTGCAAGTGCAGCAAGGCTTGCAGCTGTCCGTCCAAAGGCCGGCTTCACCATAAGGTACACCAGCAACACTGAACCCATTCCTCCAAGGACCTGAGGCAGGATCACGCTCCAGCCATATAGCCCAAAGATCGAGGCACTGAGTGTTTGAATCCAGAAGGTCACCGGTGGCTTATCCACTGTAACCGATCCGGCAGAATCCAATGACGCATAGAAAAAATTATGAAAGCTTTGTAGCATACTGCCTACAGCGGTTGTATAGTACGTATTGGCATATTGGTCATTCCAGATTCCGTAACCATACAGAAATGCGGCAAGCAGCAGAATAATCAGAAGAATGCGATCCGAACCAAGCTTTTTTATAAAACCCATATCCTTCCACTCCCCAGTTCTCATTTATCAAGCTAGTGGCTGCCTGCAAGTCCGCAAGGCCAACCCTTTCCGTAGGTGTATTATGGCATCCTTACCTTAACTCCCCATGAATTCAAGCTGAATGTTTGCTGAACGTATAGATGGGAACACAACAAAAAACCGGCTTAATCGTCCCGAAGGAACGGTATAACCGGTTACTATCTGCTTATAAGGTTGGGTTAAAACTACGCTTACGACGTGCTGCCTAAGGCAACGAGCTTGTTCACCGTGTTCCAGTTCCGGGCCGTCATGGACGTTCCCAGTATTTTATCGAGGGGAACCTTGAACAGATCGGACTGGCTCACGCTGATCTTGTACAGTGTATACATTTCCCTGCCGATAACCTTCAGCTTGTCCGGGCCGCCCTCATACGGAAGCAGCTTCTCCAGCGCCTCCTCTGTGGGCTGGCTTGCCAGAAACGAGACATACAGCCTTTTGAAATCTTCTTGCTCCGTCAGCGGAAATGGATTGCTTGCGACTACCTGCTCCAGATCAGCCAGCGTGCGGATCATAACGGAAACCTCAAAGCCAAAGGTATCTTTAATCCCCTTCTCAATAGCCGCCTGGAAAGTGTCGACACGCATCTCCGCGCTTTCAAACACAACGTTACCGCTCTGAATATAGGTGCGCACATTATGATATCCCAAAGACTGGAGCATCGCCTTCAAATCCTGCATTTTGATAATTTTATTCCCGCCGACATTAATGCCGCGCAGCAGTGCGATGTAGGTCGTCAAAAGGCAATTCTCCCCCTATCTGAATTATAATCGGAATGATTTGGAGCGCAGTCGGGTACGGACTTCTTTGGCCAGATGTGTTTTTTCTGAGGTTGGAAGCCATTCCGTAAGACGGGCAGCTGCTACAGGCAGAACCCACTGGTTAATTTCCTTGTAGGATATCCCGGAACGTTTCAGATACTCTTTGACATATCTTTTAGTTAACCGTGATCTCCCTATGCCAATCATCAGTTTAGTGATGAACGAGGTTCCCGGGGGCATAGATCCTATACTGAACATAACTACTGAACGGGCTGCATCTCCGGCAGGCTCACCCGCATACCCTGTCATCCAGTCGATCACCGACATCCGTTCATCCAAGAGCACATTATCCGGGTGAAAGTCTCCATGACACAGTTTGTTTCCCTCTGGCAGCTTATCCAAATAAGCGATAATATCTGACTTCTCCTCGACACTGAGAATGGGGGCGCCAATGATGTTGTGGCGCAGTATTTCCTTTTGCCGGCCGATTCCCGGAGCAGCCTCCAGCTTATGCAGACTATGATGCAGCTCCGCCATGGAGGTGGCGTATCCACCTATTTTCCAGGGCTGTTTGCCCATATATGTAAGTAAAGAAAGTCCTTCGATACGCTGAAATACGATACCCATCCGTCCTTCAATCGTTACAATCTCGATCGGCTTGGGGGTACCAATGCCCTGGTTATATACATATTGACTGATTTCAAATTCGCGTCTGATCTGATCCTCCGGAATTTCGTCACGATACAGCTTCACTACCTCGTGATCCCCATACTCCCAAACCTCTGCCGTCCGGCCTTCTCCAATAAGCTTCCCCTGCATATCGAGCCTCCCCTATTCCGCTTCCATCCCAAAGTAATTCAACTTCATGCTCACTATCCCGCTTATGCCTGTAGAGCAGAGAGCAAGAATTCATGATATATATTAATAATGACAATAAGTATAGCTACAGATTCGCTGACTGAATCAACCTCCAGGGCATGGTTAGCATCGTCGATCCGATACACTCTGAGCCCCGGTAGGCCGCCAATTTCCTGAGAATGACTCTCTCCGAACAACGGGTCATTACTGCCGTAAATTACACTTCCCCGGCTTCGTTGTATATAAGGTATGGTGTCTGCCAGCGGTGTTAAATACATATGCGACGTTCTCTCCTGTATACCCAGCTCCTCAGCTACCCTTCCGGCGATGGTGGTTCCCATACTTTTGCTGATAAAGAGAAACTGCTCATAACTGGTAAGCTGTCCGACCGCCGACTTACATTCCTCTACAACGATGCCGATCTCCTCACGTTTCAGCTCCGCCCGTGCACTTTGATACCCGTACTCCAAAATGAGAATATCGCACTTGTATTCCCTTGCAGCCTTAGTCGCATAATCCAGTAAGGAACGTTCTGCTGAATAGTTCTTCCCTGGAAATAGGACAGCCAGTACCTTGGAGCCTTGTGTGATATGCTTATGCCTGACTTCATGACCCCAATACGAAGACATCAGAATATTGCTTACACCCATAACTCCCTCTCCCCACTTTTTGCCATCTACCCGTATTATAGCAGAGATTAATGCCTGTCCGGGTAAGGCGTTTCATAGGTTGCTACTGCTTGTTTTTTTGCGTCTTCTGCGTTTTTTGTGCATTGTTCCGTTTCGCCTTAATCTCTGCGCCAATCCATAACGCACCAGGGATAATCACCTGAAAAGGCAGGGCGTACACTTTATAGATATGGAATGCAAAATACTGCATTTCCATAATGTTCTTATAAAGAAAGTTAGACAAATAGATCATGATAAAGCCAAGCTGTAGAACTACCGAACGGTAGCTTTTTAGCTTGAGGACCTTCGCGAGTCCATTGCTGGCCACAAATAGGCACAAACTCACTTTAATGTACAATGAGGTCACAAATACGATCGCCGAAGACCCCTCAATTCTCGTCAGAAAATCGCCCACATTAATCCTGCTGACCGCTACATAAGAAGGAAAATATAGGCTCGATAAAAGCTCCGGACCCAGAACGAGCAGATTACGCACCGTAATTTCTGTTATAAAAAAACCTGAAATCAGCATGCCGCTCAGCAAAACCTTATAAGCCGACCCCTTCTCTGGCAGTACATGAAACGCACCAAGAAAGATGACTGTTTCAGCAAAGGGGAAGGTGAATTGTCCGAACACGTCATTAGAAACAGCCTGCCAGCTGCAGTCTAGCATAGGCTTCAAATGCTCGTAATCGAATAGAGGAACCGCCAGAATCTGAACGACGACAATCACAATCATGCAAAATAGAAACAAAAACTTGGCGCTTCTGCCTAATACCTCAAGCCCAGACTTTACCGCCCATACGCATAGCAATCCAACACACATCATAGGAACGACCATAGGTGTTTCGGTTAAGGCCACCGTCCTAGTGAATTCCCCGAAATTCCGCAGAACCAGCGCTCCCAAGTGGAGAGCGTACCAGATATACAGGCAGGAGATCACTGTACCTGCGATTCTGCCGAACACAGCGTTCAGCATATCGAATAATTCTTTACCCGGAAAAAGGACATGCAATCTGGCATACATACACATGAGAGGCACTGCTAACGTCAGCGTAATCAAAAGAGCAACCCATGTACTGTTCCCTGACTCCCCGGCTACACCCATGATCAAGGAACTGCCCATTATAAACAAGATGACGATACTGATAGACTGGCCACCCGGAATAACTTCCTTGCTCATGGACTCTCCTCCTTTCAGACAGGGTTAGTATAATCGTTTCACCAGATTAACAATAAGAGGTGACGGGCTGGGGATATTCCAATGCATCAGCATCGCGAAAGCAAGCGAGAAAGAAATCAGACACAGGGTCGAACAGACATAGAAATCCCGCTTGAGACCTTGCTTCAGAAGCCCATACGGATCAACAAGGACAATCACCGTGTATGCAACCAATAGAACTATAAACAAGTTAGTCTCCTTCCATAATCGATCTTGTTGTTTTGGCACTGCTGTCTATAAATACTTTGGACTTCACAACGACATCCATGTTGGCAAATTCCTGCGGCCAATGATCCTTCAGCTTATTCCAGGTTTTCGGCATATCTTCATGAATAGCATCCCCAAACCCGAAAATATCGCTTTGATATTTCTTTTGTGCCTTATGGACAACCGCAAGAATCTTCGTCTCTATCATCTTCTCGGCCAACCGCTGAATCTCGAGTATATTCTGGCGGGTTATGAATCCACTAGAGGTCATGACTTCATCCAGATTTGTATGTGTTTCTGTCTTAATCTGCATTTGCAGCTTCCCGTTCACCCAGACAGGTTTAGTCTTCGATTTATTTGACAAGATTTCCAGAGAATAAATGGGAGTCTTGTTCTCTTCACCTACGGGTAGAACGCCTCCCTTTACTCTATCTCTGGCGAATTCAATAAACTTTGTTTCTTCGCCCGTCATATCCCCTACCAACTTGTCCCTTTGGAATATAGCAGTACCGGAGGAGCGTACTGTTTTCTTGCCATCTTTTTTATGGATATAGATCAGCGGAGCAACCGTAGAGACCCCCTTAGTCTCCAACGTGTGAATAAAATCCCAAATTTGAACATGCGGCGCCGTACTGATATGTTGCTCATCAAGCATCATTTGGGCAATATCGAAAGAAATGATGGATCCCGTTACGCTATTTTGATTAAGAATTTCTCTGGCTGTCTTTTCTTTGGAGACAAAAATCAATACGTCCGATCGGGTCTCTGTATCTCTGCTGTACCAATCTATGACTCGGATCAGTCCCTCCCGGGCGAACTCCTCACTGACGATGATGGCTTTGGCATGGCTCCAGAACAACTTCTTCCCGGTTATTGAAATAAGGCTGCGTACAATGTCGAACATCGTGTCTCCTGCTAGACTTATAATCTTAGATTTCTCTTGGGTATTCTGCAGTCCACCTCTGGTGTCAACATACTCCACCGATAACAGCAGTTTGCCGTCCTCCTCGTTCTTGTCAATGGCAACCCCTGCGACAATGGCCATATCATCAACCTCCTTGTAATTCCAGCAGCCCGCTGTAGTAAACGCGAGGACCACGGAGAGTAGCACAATTAGTACCTTCCTAAAGCATTTCATAGTTTTCTCCTCGGCTGCTTTTGGGTCATCCGCTTCATATTACGTGCTCCGATAAGCGCAGGACGGGTGTGCATGTGCCACCAAGGTACCCTGATGAAGGTGTCTTTCACATCCTGCGGCCGGATGGACCCTACGCCGAGCATGTAAGGAACACCAAAAGATCGCAGACTCATCAAGTGAATGACCAAACCGAGCAGACCAAAAAAGTACCCATAAATGCCTAGAAAAAAGGCCAATACGAGCAAGCAGATTCTTACCACGATCGACGATCCTGTAAGCTTGGGATTCAGTAGTGCAGTGATCCCCGTCAGACCTACCACAATGACCATGGGTGCACTGACAATTCTGGCATCAACCGCTGCCTGTCCGAGGACCAGAGCGCCAACGATACTGACTGCCTCACCGATTGAAGTCGGAATCCGGGCTCCTGCCTCCCGCAGAATTTCAAATATGGTTAACATGATAAACGCCTCCACCACCGTCGGGAAAGGAACGGCAAGCCTTGCTGAAGCAATACTGAGCAAAAGCGCTGTTGGCACCATTTCCTGACTATATGTTACTAAGGCCACATAGATAGCCGGAATACTGATGGACATAAACGCACCTATGATCCGAAGAATACGATTAAACGAGGAGAAGAAGTAATTAATGTAATAGTCCTCGCTAGACTGGAAGTTCTCCACAAAAACAAAGGGCAGTGTAAGAGCAAAGGGGCTGCCTTCAATGAGAACACCTATCCTCCCCTCCATAATTTTAGCAACGAGAGAATCCGGACGTTCCGTGTTCCCAATCATCTCATAGGGTGAATATGGCTCATCCCGGATTAACTCGGAGAGATGTCCTGTGTCCATGATGTGATCAATTTCAACCCGTTCCAGCCGTCCATGGAGTTCTTTCAAAATATCCGGAGAGGCCAAGCTTTCCATATAGCAAATGCAAGTTTGTGTTTTGGAGCGCGTACCAATCTCGCTGAAGACAAACTTTAAATCTGTGTTTTGGACTCTTCGGCGGATCTGTGTCAGATTGACTAGCAGCGATTCGGTGAACCCTTCACGAGGACCCCGGATGCCTTTCTCCGTCATCGGATCTGTAATCGCCCGGATCTCCCATCCTTGAGTATTTATATTAAGCGCACCGGCATAACCGTCCACCATAAATACACTCTTTCCCGCAACAACAGCTCCTACTAATTCATCCAGCTTCTCAGAGGCCATCACTTCATTGACACTTATGATTTGCGTGCGAAATTTCTCCATCAGCTCAGCAGGATTCATTCCATCTGCTTCCTCGAATTCAAACTCGATGACCGGCTTGATAATGCCCTCTTGAATTAAGGTCTGGTCAATCATGCCGTCAACGAAAACCAGACAACAGCGGATGTTTCTGCAATGAGAGTTCTCAATCACTCTGATTCTCAATGTCTCGTCGCTTTTAAATATGGTCCGGAACAACTGCAGGTTCTCATCCAGAGAGGTACTTAGAGACGGCGTGTGAGAAGCTTTGCTTGCGGCATTGTTCTGGACTTTGTCCGTTTCTTGTATGGGCACATGGAATCCTCCTGACACAACAGATTTTGTTAAATTATCCCCCGTTCCTCTCACTCCTATGCAATGAGAACAAACGGAACATACAAGAATGAAGGTCGGAGTGAAATTTTCTTTCATTTGATCAATAAAAAAAGGACCGCTTGCGCGGTCCCCTTCTGCGTGACTATGAAACTGTTATAATGAATAGTATCCCTACCGCTGAAGGAGTTCCAAGATGACACCATTTACCGAAAATGTAATCCGCATCATACAATCTATTCCGGAAGGAAAAGTCATGACCTACGGAGGCATCGCCTTTGCTGCAGGCAGTCCCCGCGGAGCCCGGCAGGTCGTCCGCATCCTTCACTCCATGAGCCGGAAGCATAAGCTTCCCTGGCATCGTGTGGTTAACGCCAAGGGAATGATCGCCTTGACCGAAGATGAGTCCGGCTCTATGCAGAAGCTGATGCTTCAGGGAGAGGGCGTTATTTTTAATATGAGAGGCGCTATTGATCTGGAGCGGTTTCTGTATATTCCGGAGGAGAATGACTACCTAAGATAAATAGCTGAAATGCTCTGACAGCTGGACCATAACTCCGGTGAATGTTGCCTCTTATCTACGATTACTATTCACCTTGTTAAGCTCTCCTCTTCCGGGGAAATCTTTGTTGTCCGGATGTTGTACCTTTCATGTTCAGGAAGCTGTAAAGCGTGGGTAGATGACCAGTAAGACGAAGGCTGTGAACAGACTGAAGAATACAGACTGTAAGTTCAGGCTCTTTAAGACGAGAGCATACAGCTGGTGCCGGTCGGTCAGCACATCCCAGCTGTTCAGACGGTACACCCTGCCGAGCAGTACGCCATATCCGCCCAGGACACAAGCCGCCAGCACAAAGATCCAAGAGAGCAGCATACTGCTCTTCCGGTAAATAACTGCCTGGAACTGATACAGCGAGAAGAACCCCGTCATCCAGCCGCTCCAAGTGAATAGCAGCAGCATAGTAAGGTCATACCAGTACCGGCTTTGAATTTCACCGGCCACGATATATTTACGGCTCCGTATAGTTAAATGCAACAGATCCGTCATAATGTAGGGCGAATTGGGAAAGAATAACAGCCAAGCTCCCCCCAGAAAAAACAGCAGTATACCGCCAATATTCTGCTTCTCAAGCTGATGAGCCGCCATGGAGAAGACAAATGGAACCCATGCCAGGAACAGATTCCAGAGCAGAAAAGCATAAAAGGTATCCGTTCGCAGTGAAACAACACGGTATACAGCCAGTGCTGCAAGCGACAGCGCGGCTAGAAGCACAAAAACCTTCGAATAATTCAATTCTTTCATTGGATCAGCTTCTCCTATGAAACCGCAGGGTTACGGTGTATTACCCTAATTCCGCTGAACTGTTTATCCCGGCATAGCGGTTCTTGTACGAACGCTGGCTTGACGTCTCTTCCATACCGGAGAATGCACGGCATTCACGGAATGCAAAATGTCTGCAGCCTGCACATTTACTTTTATCCACCTCGTGAAGCGCGCTATTAATCGCAAGTCCGGTGTGCTCATAGAATTGGGCTTCGCCTATTTTATCATACAATCCAGTTTTTTTCAGCATAGCAAGCGGCTGGGGCTGGATTCCGGATATGAGCAGTTTACCTCCTGAATGTTGCAGTTGCTTCGCAAGTCCTGATAAATTGGCTTCCCCTGTGGTATCCATAAATGGAACCTTACCCATACGCATAAGAACGATATCCGGCTGATCCGGCCCAGCCCCCGGCATGGTGTCATCGAATTTATAAGCAGCCCCGAAGAAAAGCGGGCCTTCCACGTTGTATATCCCAATCTGCGGACAATCATGATGTTCGTTCACCATATGCGGCCCAACCTTGACCGAATTCGGATCCGGGAGCACCTTCGCAACCAGATGTACCTCACCCATCCGTTTCACAAACAGAATGACGGCAAGAATCAAGCCCACCTCTACCGCCAGCGTCAAGTCAGCAAATACAGTCAGCAGAAAGGTAATGAACAGGACAATTGAGTCACCAGTTCTGGTCTTCAGCAAATGAAGAAACTCTTTACGCTCGCTCATATTCCAGGCCACCACCATTAGAATAGGAGCCATTGCTGCAAGCGGAATAGAAGATGCATAAGGTGCAAACAGTAGAAGAATTAGAAATACAACGATCCCGTGGATCACTCCAGAAATAGGAGATACCGCTCCAGTCCGGATATTGGTAGCCGTTCGTGCAATCGCACCAGTGGCAGGAATCCCACCGAACAAAGGCGCAACAATATTGGCAATGCCTTGACCTATCAGTTCGCGGTTGCTGTTATGGCGTTCCCCGGTCATACCATCTGCTACAACAGCGGACAACAGGGATTCAATTGATCCCAGCATGGCGATCAGGAAAGCCGGCCGGATCAGAGAAACGATACGCTCCCACGTAATCACCGGAAAGTGAAAGCTTGGCAATGTGCTTGGAATAGCACCATAGGCGGTTCCGATTGTCGTTACCTTGCCGCTGAAGAACAGCGCTGCAGCAACCGTGGCGCATAAGAGCCCGATGAGCGAGCCTGGAATTTTCGGAGCAAAACGGATGGCCAGCATTACGACCACAAGACATATGGAAGCCGTAAGAATGCTATACATATTAATAGTCGAGATATGGAGGCCGATTTCTTTCATATTGTCTATAAAGCTCTCGTGCCGCTTCATATCTTTCAGTCCGAGGAAATTGGCGATCTGTCCGCTGAAGATGATAACAGCGATCCCTGCGGTGAAACCTATCGTCACCGGTCTTGGAATAAATTTGATCAGTACACCCAACCTCAGCACGCCCATGAGTACGAGGAATACCCCCGCCATCATCCCGGCAATCAGCAGATTCTCATATCCGTATTCCATGGCAATAGCGAACAGGATTGGAATGAAGGCACCTGTAGGACCTCCGATTTGAAACTTCGAACCACCCAGAAGCGAGATCAGAATGCCGGCCACAATGGTCGTATAAATGCCATATTCCGGCTCCACCCCTGAAGCAATAGCAAAAGCCATCCCGAGAGGAATGGCAATAACACCGACGATTGTCCCGGAAATCATATCCTTGCGTAACGAAGCAATGTTGTAGCCTTTAAAACGGCCCCACCCTGTCATGATCTAACCTTCTTTTCTTTGAATATCTGATTATTTGAATATAAAAGAAACATTACTCCTGCGCGCGACGGTTGTCAACGGCGAAATAACGTTTCTTTGAATCAAAATTCCTATTCGCTGCGAATGCCTTCAAGCAGGGAAATGGCGTTCACCAGATGATTATCGAAGATTTGCTTGGCGACCGAGAGCAGATCCTTAATGAGGGGGTCACGGAGAGAGTAAATAACCGAGGTTCCATCCTTAACGCTGTTAACCACATTTTTGGCACGCAACACGGCAAGCTGTTGGGATACGGCAGATCCTTCTGAGCCCAAAATGGCCTGCAGCTCATTCACATTCTTCTCGCCTTCACTCAGCAGCTCCAAAATGCGGATGCGCATGGGATGAGCCAGCGCTTTGAAAAACTCGCTTTTAAATTGCTGGATATCGCTGTTCATCAGATTGTTCTCCTTAGACCTTAACGTTAATTCTCCTAATCATATCATATCAATTGGACACCGGATAGATTTGAACCTCCGCGGCCTTCAGGCTGACAAAGGTGCCCAGAGCCATAGGTTCGCCCAGAGACTCGAACATAATGAACTCATTGTCCATCCCGAGAAATCCCGTTCCGTCTTCTTCAATATTGTCCAGTCTACCTGTGAACACCGTACCATCAGCTTCCCGGCAAATCCTGTTCTCCCCAGAGTCTGCCGGCAGTATATCTATCCATCTCATCAAAAGCACCGGCAGTTCGAACTCTACCTCATATTCTTCCTGAGCAGCAACATTTGCCCCGCACCAAATGCCTTTTCCTTCCCCATATTTGCAGGTAAACAAAACCTCGTTCTTTCGTAATCCCCGTCCAGTAATCGTAATCTTCATAGGTAGCGCTCCAAGTTCATTAGTGTAATCTATATATTGGACCAAAAATTTTGCCATTCGGGCGAGTCGTAACTACGGTGAATGTTTGGACTTCGGCCGCTGTTGTCTTCCGATTTCTTGATTCAACCGCTGTTCGCGGTTGAAATCCGAAGACAGCATATGCTTCCGGTGCGAGCTTTCCTTCGGAAAGCTTTCGGGCGGACACTAACGCTCCTCCAGTTCCAAAAATTCCCCTACGTTACCTTTGCCTTATTGTTAAGTATTTAAGTTCAGATTATAGGTTATCCGGACCATAAAATAAAGGCAGGTCTTGGTGAGGGTTCCCAGGCAATAAAATAAGCGGCCCAACGAATGGGCCGCTCAGCATCCAGATATATAGGGTGGAATACCACCTTATCTGTTCATACACGCTTTACACTGCAGTTCCGTTATACACTTTCACATCCAGCGGTGCGGACAGGAATTCTGCCGCCTTAGCCGCGAATGAAGTGAAATGGCTGCTACTGTTATGCTCCGACACCGCAGCGGAATCCCGCCAGGTCTCCACCATAATGAATTTATCTTCCTGCTCAGTATGCTTGTATAGTTCATAGGAGAGATTGCCTTCTTCAGCAACGGAAGCTGCAATTAACGGCTTAATTTCTTCCAGGAACTGCTCCCGGCGTTCCGGTTTCACTTGAAATACAGCATGAATAATAATCATTGTATTGGAGTCCTCCTATTACGCCCACTGGGCAATTCTGTGAATGGGCAGACGTACAGAAGCATAACCTTCTTCGGCTGCTTTACCGATGGACAGCAGCATTACCGGAATATAACGTTCCTTATCCAATCCAAACGCTTCTGCAATCTGTTCCTTCTCATAGCCGCCGATTGGGTTGGTGTCGTATCCGTGGGCCCGGGCAACCAGCA
The DNA here is from genome assembly GCF_042610485.1 of Paenibacillus oryziterrae. Taxonomy (NCBI): domain Bacteria; kingdom Bacillati; phylum Bacillota; class Bacilli; order Caryophanales; family Paenibacillaceae; genus Paenibacillus; species Paenibacillus oryziterrae. The sequence goes on from NZ_JBGJZO010000002.1 coordinate 96,107, forward strand.
TCAATTGCATGGATACAAGACCTGCATCAATGATAGCTGTCTCCCTGGTAATAGATGCAGGCAGATTGGCGAAATGGGCTCCAAAAGCAGCCAATTGTCTCTCCTTCACTTCTGCCGGCATCAGTCCGCGCTCAACAGCAGCGCCGTAAATCTCTTCGGCGTAATCAAAGTTATTCATATCCCCGAATACAGCAATGACTGCTGATGAAGTCTCTACTTGCTGCTGATTGAATTTCGCCAGTGGAGCCAGTTTAGCTTTACCTTCTGCACTCTCAATAACCACGAAACGCCATGGCTGCATATTTACGGATGATGGTGCAAGTGTGGCTTCCGTCAGAATTTGTTCCATTTCTTCCTTGCTGATTTTAACCGAAGGGTCATATTTGCGGATCGACCGACGGCCTGTAATGATTGCTGAAAAATCATTGGTTTGCATAGTTGTTGTGTTCATTAGTATTTCTCCTCCACAGGTTCAAATATTTATCTTACAGCTGACTAATATTGTGCTGCATGCGGGTCAACAGATCCGTGAGCACAGCGCGGTCTTGTTCATTAAATCCGGTTAATAAGCCATTAATAAAACGGTCCTTCTCCTGAAGATAGTCGGCAATGTGCTCCCGCCCCTGCTGCGTTAAGCAGACGAGCGTGACCCTATTGTCCGCCGGATTATTGCGCCGGGTAATCATACCGCCCTCTTCCAAGCCTTTCAAATGGCGGGTAATCGCTGCGGCATCGATATCCAGTATTCTTTGCAGGGCAATCTGACTGATCTCTTCACCTCGGTACAGTTCATCCAGCAAGCGCAGACGCGACGGACTAATGCCGGCACAGCGTTCAAACTTCGGTCCAACGACCTTATTCAATGAGAGCAGCAATGCGAAGATGCAATCTTCCTGTCTATGATGACCGTTCACTTAAGCCCTCCCTTCTGTGCCAGATCGAAACGATAAACGCTATTTATTTATGTGTTATATAAAAGTAAGCGACTTATTATTATATACCACATTATTGATTGACCCGTCAACGATTATCTCCAAAAACATTTAAAACATCCCTCTTGTATCCATCCTCCGGTACGTATAGGCTTGAACGTATAAGACTATGTACAGGAGGTTTCCCTTTGAGAATATCCCTTATACAGCTTGATATTGCTTTCGGCGACCCTAAAACGAACTATGCGGCTATGGAGGCTAAAATCCGTGAAGCTGCTGCCTCTTCTCCCGACTGTATTCTCCTTCCTGAATTGTGGACAACCGGATATGATCTGTCCCGGCTGGAGGAAATTGCCGATCCCGGCGGAAAAATCACTTCAAGGTTCATTTCATCGCTGGCGAAAGAACTGGGCATAAACATTGTTGCGGGCTCCATCGCCAAAAAGACCTCCGAAGGTATTACCAACAGCATGCTCGTATTTAACCGTCAAGGCGCAGTCACTGGAGAATACAGCAAACTGCATTTATTCCGGCTCATGGACGAACATCTGTATCTGAAGTCCGGGGAATCCAAAGGCCTGTTCACACTGGATGAAGTTCCTTGCGCTGGTCTGATCTGCTATGACATCCGCTTCCCTGAATGGGTTCGTGTCCATATGACCCTTGGAGCAAAGGTATTGTTTGTCAGCGCCGAGTGGCCATTGCCCCGGTTATCCCACTGGCGAGCGCTGCTTATTAGCCGGGCGATCGAAAATCAATGCTATGTTGTCGCTTGCAACCGCAGCGGAAGTGATCCCGCGAGCAGGTTCGCCGGACATTCCATGATTATTGATCCTTGGGGGGAGATTGTCTGCGAAGCCTCCGGCAATGAAGAGATTCTAAGCGGGGAAATCGACCTTCAAAGGGTGGAGCAGATTCGTGCAGAAATCCCTGTCTTCTCCGATAGACGCCCCGACCTGTATAAATAACCTGCTTGAAAAAAAGACGCTGCAGGCAGCCGTCTATCCTGGCTGTCCTGCAGCGCCTCACGCCATTTCTACTGCTGGGCATATCGCTCCCGCAGCACTTGTGCTGCCTCACGTACGCGTTCATCCCCGTATTCAAGCGAATACCCCATCTCCAGTGCCAGCGCAGAAGCCGGACGAAGACGGATTCCTCTCTTCTCCAGTGCCTCTTTAATGCCGGCTGTAAAAACTTCAGCGGCATCAGGCCCGCCGAGCTCACCTAGAGCGGCAATGGACTCCGGATGCACATCAGGATAACTCAGGCCCTCCTGTCCGCACACAGCATCTGCATAAAAATTGCGAATTAGTTCACCCCGCTGCTTCCCGGATCCCGAGACCACAACAAATGCATGTACAAAATAAGCACTGCTCTGCCGCCGCTGGGCAATGCCGCAGAATTTACGGCCGCCGATCGACAAATCGAAGTCGCCAGGACAATACGAATGGACAATTTCACCTGCCTCAATCTGTGCGGCAGCCTTAGGGTGTGTCACAGCGACTGCTTCTGTGATCAGTGAAGACAGCAGGCGGAAATCATCATGGAAATCCAGCTTGCCGCGGCTTTTCGGCAGAAGCAGAGATACATTCACAATTCCGGCATCGAGCGGTACTGCGGCTCCTCCTGAATGTCTTACGGCCGTATATACTCCCTGTTCCTCAAGCTTATTCATCGCTTGACGGGCGCAAGGAAGCTTGCTATCCCTGAGCCCCAGAACTACCCCACTCGGATGAGACCACAAATGGATGGAGGGCGGCGCAAGGCCGGCTCCGATATCACGGCACAAGGTTTCCTCAAAAGCGAAGGGGCTTAGCATGTCCACGCTTCCCATTCCGTCCGCTCCCGCTTCCCGGTTCTTGACACTCTCCTGTACATTATTCTTCTGCAGTCCATGTTCAAACAGCCCCAGCTCTGGTGGCAGAGAGTTCAGTTCTGTATAGGATAGCGGATAAGTTCTTTCTGTCATTAGGGATAACGCCTCCGGCCCGGTTCATAATGGTCGTATTATAACCGATTTAACCGGCATCCGCGAAGTCCTAAATATCCTTAAGATTTGTAATGTTGTATTGATAACGCTATCCTAATAGCATAGACGTTATCCTTCATCTAACCCAAATGTGAGGAGTGATGCCTTATGACAGTGGAGATTCCATCCCCCGGCAGCCGGCTAGGCAGAACCGGTCAGTGGCAGCAGGCCCTGAATGTGCTGTACATCAACTTTAAAGACTACAGTCGCAGCGCATTAGAAGACTTTGACGATGAGGCTATTCATCAGGCGAGAGTGAACAACCGTAAACTACTGACACTGCTCTCGATCCTGGACCCTTCCCATTCCACCGGACTTTATTCCATCTTTAAGAAAGCTCAGAAACGGCTCGGCAAGGTCAGGGATGCTGACGTTCTGATTAAATCCTTCAAGGATAGACGCAAATTTGTTAAGGAAGACGGAGATACGGAAACCGCCAGCCTCCTGAAAACCGTGATCCGGCATCAGAAGGTTGAACGCAGGAAATACCGCCATAAGCTTGCAAGGGACCTCCCGGCTCTGTTCAGCAAAAACGTGGACAAGCAGTGGAATGAATTTCTGGAGGTTCAGCTAGAGCCGCTTGCTGCAAATCGGGATGCCAATGTGGTTATGCGCGAGCTGGAGGTCGCCTTCGACCAGCAGAAGCAGAAGTGCAGAGCGCTGATGAAATCAGCAGAGACCGATTCCGGCGAGATCTTCGAGGCACTGCATGATCTGAGAATCGCCGCTAAGGAATTACGTTATACTGCGAACGCTGCCGCTTTTGCCTTGAACGGAAAATTCCATGCCAATGAGGAGATTTATAAGAAAGTGCAGGAACAGCTCGGGGAAATTAACGATAAGCGGGTATGGCTGGACATGCTGAACCGCATCGGGCCCAAGGAACTGGATATCAGCCGCAAGACTTGGACAGCATTCACAGGTCTCCTGGAAGAAGAGGTAGAAGAGGCGCTTCGCCATAATGAAGTCGTTCAGATCGGCAGCAGAAAAAGTGAGTAAGCAATCTTTCCGGCCCTTTTGCCAAATCAGAATTGTTATTCTATAAAATAAGCAGGAGAGAACACCTTGGCGGTGCTTTCTCCTGCTTTTCTTAATAGGCGGCGGCTTCTCACAAGCTCACGCTGTTAAAGTCTTATTTAATATGCCTTCATAAGCGGCTTTAGGGCGCAGACCGACCAGCTTCTCCACAGGTACTCCGCCTTTATAAATAACGACGGTCGGCAGTCCCATCACTCCAGCCTCCGAAGCCAGCTCGGGAAGCTCGTCACAATTCACTTCTACGATGGAGATCTCATTGCCATACTCATGATCCAGCTCCTCCAGGATTGGCATTAATGTCCGGCAGGGAGCACACCAGGGTGCACCATATTCGACCAGCACTGTACCTCCGAGCTGTAACTGATTATGCAGAGCGGACGCACTGTCCGCATGTAGCATTGTCATGATTCTTCCTCCCTTTCACTCAATATGGAAGCGATACGCTCCTCCAGATTCCGTTTGATCTGGTTTAACTGCTGCAGTTGTCTTTCAACATCCTCCAGCTTACTGCGATAGAGCGGCATCACTTCACTGCAGAAAGATTCCTTGTTCATAAGCACACAGTTCAGAATCCCGGCAATCTCTTCCGTTGAAAGACCCAGATTCAAATAGAACCGGATGGTTTCCACCGTTTCAACTGCGAGCGGGGAATACTCCCGGTATCCGTTCTGCATCCGGACCGGAGAGATTAATCCCTGGGATTCGTAATATCGCAGCGAACGGACACTGACGCCTGTACGCGCGGCAAGCTCACCTATTTTCATGATCTATCTCCCCGGGGTTCATGTAAGATGATACAAACAAGTATAAACCCTGACACCAGTGTCAGGGTCAACATCTTTTTTTCGGCTGGTTATTCAGAAGCTCTACCCGATGCCCCGTTATCTTCGATCTCTACTTTCACCTCGAATGTGACCGGGAGTTTCGCGAACACCTCATCCCAGTTGTCCTTCACCTTTCTCCATACGGATGGGTGCTGGATATGCAATGCCTGTCCAAATCCGGCAGCTTCAACATGCAGCTCTTGCTGCATTTTATCCACTGTAGACCTAATCCTGTCCTCAGCTACCTTCTTCAACCTTTGCTCATCCTTCTCAACGATCGCCGAATCCAGTTCCTCACCGCCTGAGCCATAGACTTCCGCGTATCTTCCAGTGAATTCTGTTTTAACAACAAACGAAATCTCCTCTTCTTTGACACTCGCTTTGATTTTACTATTTACGGATGAAATTTCATACGCCACAAGCCTGTCATTTTTGGCGTCATAAGCTTGTATAACCCCGCCATTCTTCTGGCCTGTAAGCCAGACGGCGCCTTCAAGCTCGTTCTCATTCAGAAAACCGGCCAATTTGCCTGTCTCCCCTTTAATCACGCCCGCCCCCGAGAATCTCGGTTCCTTATTATCGGCAACCACATTTTGCAGCAAAAAACTGGTCTTGCCATGGAGAGGTCCGATAGCCTTAGCTATGGATACAGGCTCCCAAATCTTTGAGCTCCGGTGCCGGTTATGAAAAATATCCTTCATCATAAGGGCGGGAATTTGTCCCGGCAGCGCCTTCTTCATCACGTCGCTTGCCCTTCCTTCGCTGACCATCAGCAGAACACTGGGCCGGATATTGTTATCCCTCTGAAAGAAGTCGATTAGCTCTGAAATCTGAGTGGAACGCGCCAGCTCCTCTCCTATCAGAATAACCTTTAGATGAACACCGATGGGAGTGAGATTGGAACGCTGTGAAAGCAACCGGTGGATTTCAAAGGTTGAATCGCCGGACTGAATCATGTTATAGAACTTACGGGATTGAGAGTTCACCTTTTGGGAACCGCTGCCTCCTTGCGGAAGGACAAACTGGTAGGCGCAGGACAGCTTCTGCCTTTTCTTCACCTGCTCGCCTTCCTGACCGCTTGCATCATCTTCGTCCCCCACGGCGGCATCCAGCGCAATGCCCACCTCCATGTTTAAATCCTCAATGGGCTTGCTGCTCCAGCACCCCGTCAGCAGGATACACTGGGCAAGCAATACCAGCCAGACAACTCGGCGTTTCATGTCCCGGCCCTCCTAAAGCAGGCGATAATGAGAAGAGGCAGCGGCAGAAGACCGAAGAGCAATATTGCCCAATTGCCCAGACCTGACCCCAATGCAAATAAACCATTAAGATCTGGAGGAAGCTCAGAAACGATATAGACGATCGGCAGCAAGACAAAGAAGCAGTGCGCTAATTTTTTATTCAGGAGTTGCGATATCCCCAAAGAGGCACCATAAAAGGCAATGCAAAATGTACAAAAGATCTGCATGATCCAAATCGCCAGCATCATCGACTCAAAACGCTCGAACATAAAATATCTCACTTCAAAACTGCGGATCAGATCTATATATGGCCATGTCCTAGTAACCACACCATCGATGGAAAATGCGCCAATCGTCATAACGACAGCTATGATATAGAATAACATGACAATACTTGTACCAATAGTAATTACCTTCACCGCCTTCTTCGGCTTATCCATAAAGGCAACCAGAAATATCATGGCATCCCCTGCCGTATATGTCAGGGCGGTTGGTTTAATGGCTTTCCACACCGGACTTAGCCCTTCTCCAAGCACAGGCCGCAGATTATCAAGTTCGAATACCTCCAGGCTCAGCAGACCGCCTCCGAGAAAAATTGTCCATGTAATCGGAACGATGAGCCTGCACATCCCCGCTATGGCATTGATCCCTCCCATACATAAATAAAGCGCCACCCACAAGAATATAGAAGCTATCGCCCAATGCGGTGTTCCATCCAGCAGAAAGTAAGAGGTTACCTCCTGTACAGAACGTATTTCAAAACCGGCAATGCACAGAAAGTATCCGGCAATCAATACGCCAATTACGAACCCAAGCGGTTTGCCAACAATCCTGCGGATGTATTGATAAAGCGTCTGACCTGGAAACCGCTGGCTGAGCTTCACAATGATAATGCCTGCCAGCATGGATATCACACCGCCCAGGATTACGGATATCCATACATCCGGTGTCTTGGAAACTTCAACAGTCGTCCGGGGAAGTGTAAGGACTCCTGCCGCAAGCACATAATTTACCATCATTATGGTTGCCTGCATCGTCGTAATCCGGTCCTTCACCTTTGAGCCCAATTCTCCTAACCTCCTTCCGTTTGCGTGGTCACCCTTTCCTGATCGGGTCTTTCGGTTTTAACAATGTCGGCCGGCCTTTCAGGAGCTGATAAGGCATTCGGATGATGAAATCCTTCCAATCGCTCATCCGGTACGGCACAGACAGGCTCAGATAAGGCACACCGAAGCTCTTTAGTTTCAGCAAATGGCTGCTTAGCAGAAGAAAGAAGAGCACAACTCCGTATAGTCCGAATACCCCAGCGAAGAACATCGCAATAAACCGCAGCATGCGGAGCGTGATCCCGGCACTGTAGGAAGGGATCGCGAAGGAAGAAATCGCCGTAACCGCAACGACGATGACCAGAATCGGGCTGACAATTCCCGCTTCAACCGCAGCCTGACCGATAATTAGGCCACCAACAATCCCCATCGCGGGACCAATCGGTTTCGGAAGGCGCAAGCCCGACTCCCGCAGTATTTCTATCGCTACCTCCAGAATCAGCGCCTCTACCAGCGATGGAAAGGGCACGCCCTGGCGGCTTCCGACAATCGAGAATGCCAGCTTGGTAGGAATCATCCCGGGATGAAAAGAAAGGAATGAAATATACAGGGCAGGTGCAAACAGTGCAATGATCGCTGCCATAAAACGAAGTATGCGAATCAGCGAACCGACAAGCCAGCGGTCATAATAATCCTCCGGAGATTGCAGCAACATCCCGAAGGTAACCGGTACAATCAGCGCAAAGGGACTGCCGTCGAGGAGCAGAGCCACACGCCCTTCCAGCAGCGCTGCCATCACTCGATCAGGACGTTCAGTATTCTGAACCTGCTGGAAGAAGCTGAGATAGTTATCTTCGATCAGTTGCTCCAGATATCCCGACTCCAGAACATCGTCTATATCCACCGTCCGGATTCTGCGTTTGATCTCTTCCACAAGCTCTTCGCTGGCAATGTCCCTGATATAGGTCATCACCAGTTCCTTCTGAACCCTTCTGCCGACAGTAAAAGAGATCATAGCAAGCTCCGTTTGCTGTCCCAGCCTTCTAAGCATTGCTGTATTGTCACTTAATGTCTCGTTGAATCCGATTCGTGGCCCGCGCAGAAGCGCTTCGGATACCGGCTCCTCCACCCCTCTTGTTTTCCCCTTGGATGTTCCCAGCACGATTGCCTCAGGCACTCCCTCCACCAGCAAGACAACAGAGCCGAATAATACCTTTTGCAGCGACATCCGAGGATCTCCTGTGCATTCTATTTCTGCGGACAGAACGATTTGATGGGCAATAATGTCCTTTAATTCTTCCCCCTCAGGCACATGCTCAAAGCTGTCGAAAGGACGTACCGCGTTCATTAAAGGCCTAATCACATTTTGGTCTATTCCCATCTTGTCTGTAAGTCCGTCGACAAACATCAGCACAGCTCTAAGATTCAGGCTTCCGATCCGCAGTTCCCTCATGTTGACATCGGACATATCCGCACTAAGCTCTTTAAATAGTAGTAGATTGTTCTCAAAGTCTCCGGTATACACGAGCGGGCTGTTACTCTGATCTGAGGCAGAACTTGTCTCCTTACTGCTGCCGGACTTCTGCGAGGAAGCATGGATAGGTTGCCCCTGTGCACCAGCGTTGTCTCCACGCGGAACCCCTCCCCCTATTGCCCCTTCAGCCCTGCTTCCCCTTCCGCTTGTCTGTCCCTCTTTGGTCCGGATCCAGGCGGTTAACAGCGTTATTGAAAAAGGTACGCAGAAGATCACGAAAGCCGTAAGCAGCTCGCTCCAGCTGGGAATGAATTCTTTGAACATGTTCCACAAAATTAACGCCCCCTCTTCTCCGTAACCCTATTTTGACCGAAGCTGGATAATTCATGCACTGGCACCAGTATTCCTTCATACAAAAAAATAGAACAACCAGAAGTTTCTGGCTGTCCTATTCATGCGAAAGAGTCAGATCCGCCCTATTTCTTACTCTGGATCACTACAGCAATCCGGCTGCCCACAGCCCGCCTCTATGGATCATCCGGCGGAACGGTTCTGCTGAGAACGAAGGCAAGTGATGACCCGGCATCAGATAAACTACACGCCCCAATCCAAACTCATGGCACCATGCGGCTTGCCTCATTTCCCCTTCATGCGGGTATTCCGCAAGGACCGTTGTTTGGAACCGCGGCTGACTCTCAAAATAATACGGCTCCTCATCGATGACAAAATCCTCTACCCCCTGCATGATCGGATGCTCCGGCTCCTTGATGGAAATGGACAGGGCCGTATATTCCGGATGATGGGTGAAATATGCTCCGAGCAGCGTTCCCAGCTCCTGATTCCGCTGCATCGAGATACCGTTATGTATAACCAGCAGTCCGCCGCCAGCTGCTACATACGAGAGTAATCCTGCTACCTGCTCCTGTGTAAGGAGATGATCCGTAAAATCGGTGTAGGATATAACAAGCTTATTTTCAGCGAGCGAATCGTCTTTCAGCCTATTCAAATCCTCTGAGCAGGTTAGCTCCAGATCGCCATTAAAAATAGTCTCCAGTTCACGATCCACTCCGGCAAAATGGTGATACTTAACCTCCGAGTAGGTCCCCAGGGCAAGCGCCTTTAATTTCATGGGTTTCAACACCTTTCCAGCATTTATATGACTCTAGCGCAGTATATTCCTACCAAGGCCAAGCATTTCCGTCGATATCGATATAAGCAGGCTCTTCTCCGGCGTACTTCCGGTAATCCTGCACAAGGGCCATGATTTTGTTCGCCGATTCTTCAGGCGGTGTGTGTGCTTCTTCATTTTTTTGGCCGCTCATATAGGTCTGCATCCACCCCGGATGGAATACCATAACCTGACCGCCAAGCTCCTTAAGATGGTTATGCAGCAGGGAGGATTGCATATTAAGAGCCGCCTTAGACATACAGTACCCATACATATTGGTCCGTTTATTACGGGAGATACTGCCAGCTTCCGAAGAAATATTGACGATCAGCTTACTGTCTCCCTGCAGCAAAAGCCCCATCAGCGCATTGCTCACCCGAAGTGAACCCAGCGTATTCACATTGTAAATCTCAGCCATAGCCTCATCGTCCATGTCAACGAGCATGGTGGCATCGTCAACCTTTTTGATAATTCCGGCATTATTAATAATTATGTCTACATGCCGGGTCGCGGCGGCAATCATCCGCGCAGCCTGCCTAACACTATCCTTGCTGCCGATATCCAGCGGAACCAGCGTCAACTGCCCGGGGTACTCCTCTTGAAGTCTTTGCAAAAATTCAGCATCCGGCATGTACTGTCCGGCAAATACGGCGTATTTGTTCTCCAGCAGCCACTGCACAAGATACAGGCCGAGGCCTCTATCGGCACCGGTAACACAAGCGACTTTGTTCATATCCATGGAACACTCCTTAACCCTGCGAAATGAAATGTATGCGTTTACTTACATCTCCCTCACCTTAGCATGGGTCATTTGTTTTTTCAACGCTTATTCAAAACACGAGAGAAAACGCTAACATTACGCAAAAATTAACGAGCGTACTCTCCCTTATACCGGCCGCCGCCTGAATTGGTGTTCCTGCGTCTGAAAGTCATTCTTTCCGCTTTTTACAAAAAAGGGTATTCAGGAGTATTATTCGTATGAAGATTAACACAGCAGCACACACGCTGAATTCCCGCCTAGCGGGAAACGGGGGAACCATCCGGCCACCGGCCGACTGGGGTGAATCCGAAAGAGACTTCCATCGTCTCTAAGTAGGTAGGGCGACTCTCACCGCCCGAATCCGACAGCTAACCTCGTAAGCGTAAGGAGAGAGACCCTTGATCCGCCCGGCGATTGGTGTCAGGTTGTATTTCAGCCTGAACATGAACAAAACCGCTGGCAGAGGCCTCCTCTGTCCAGCGGTTTTTGTGCTGTCTGTATATCATATCAAGATATCCGGAAAGGATCGTGAATTTCATGCAAGACCCTCTGCCTGCCATCTGTCCTGTTTCGAGCAAATTTCAGGATTACGTGAGCCAGCTCTCGAGCAGGATCTACAGCCTAAGCACTCTGCTACTTGAACATACGGCCCAAGCGGAGCATATAACCATCGCAACCTTCAAAGAACTTTACGAGTTGAACAGCCGTAAGCCTATAACCGATCAGACTGTATTTTTTACTGCTGCATTCCAAAGTTGTATCCGCCTGTGTGCCGAACAGAAATCCCATCTTATATCCGGCTCCTCCCGGGAAGGAAAGCTTCAAGAGGATCAGGCAATAAAAGCACTATGGTACGGTCTCCGGCTACCTATGCCAGAAATCAGTCTGATCCTTGAGATAAGTGTTCCCGAGCTGAAGTCACGGCTAAGAGGGCTGCGGGAGCAGATGGCCGGACTGAAAGATTCCTCCAAGCCTGCCTGCATGAACACAGCATAATCCCATCTACGTCACCTCAATATGAGCAGTTCGGACGGGGCTCCTCCTTAACGGTATGAGCCTCCTTCATTACATTGCCAGGCGGTTTAGCGTTTGCCTGAGCTGCTCTTCATGAACTTCCAGACCGCTATGCAGCAACCGGTAAGCCCAGCGCCGAGCATGATGGTCTGTACAGCGCCGAGGACAACTGATTTCTCCGAATGAACCAGCGTGCTGAGCAGAATCAGCAGAAAAGATACGGCAAGCAGCGCAGGTGTCTGATATTTCTTGTTCATTAATGTATAAATCCCTTCTAAACATCGTTTAGGACTATTGTATCTCAACTAGAGCGTTATGCCAAAAAATTTAAAGTAATATCAAAACGATATTTATCTCCTCATTTCACACTCTATCTTTTACCATTCTCCAGATCCCACAAACAAATAAGTAATTATTTTTACATCATATACAAAAATATCCACTTCATGTATTATTGTAGCATTGGTAGTGGCCACTTCCATAAATATCATAAAACGGAAGGGAAGTTTCTATTAAATGCTGAAAAAACTCCTGAAACTAGCAACAATTACGGCTTTAACTGCAGCAATATTTCCAACGGGTGCTTTTGCAGATACCAACAAAGATTTATTCTCCTTTACTGGCGAGACTTATCTAAATATGCCAGCAACTGAATACGGAGGGCCTACAACGAAATCCCAGCTTCATGTTTCAGACTTCAAGCTTAACAACCACAAAATTTCTATTACCGGATCAGTTACATATAACGGTAAAGAACTTCCGTTAACACTGGAAGGCAGATTAACAAATACCCGAATAAAAAAGGATAATCGCTCTGTCGTAATTATTGATACTGTTTCAGGAGAATTTGATGTTCTTCATGTAGCGATTGATGCGAACGTGGAGGAAGGCATTACTTTCACCAAAGGCTTGGAAGGGCGTTCAATAATATCCATTTATCTGCAACATAAGAACACTCGTGAAATCTCATTCTTTGATATTGATGCAAGTGAACTTGGTGAGAATAATAAGAATGTGCTCCTTGATGAAGTAAAGCACTTCGAGGCGCAAACCAAATTAAAAAGTGACATCCTTAAGCCTGAAAAACGTCAATTTTTTAGTGCGAATGATAAAACCGGCGCCGAAAAGGAACAACTTGATGCAAATGCGGTTAACTCCTCCGACTACTGGTTCAGAAACGTGTTCGCTCCTATTTCCAGTGATATGAAGAGCCTAGCCACTACAAGTTCCCTTTCGTATTATCAAGTAGTCGGTTATAAAGACACCGATTACTATTATGTAAACGAATACACTGGTAATCAGCCGGGAATGTACATCGATGAAGTTCTTCAGTGGGACTACTACATTAATCATCCTGCTCCAACCGAATTTTATGGCACGCTTAAAATCGTTAGTGAATACACCGATTCAAATTATGATGCTTATGACGACCCTACATGGGCTCCTTTAACATTAGGAAAATCAGATAATCCAATTTTCCTAACTTTCTCCTTTAACGGGTCCGGAACATCCTCCAACCCTTGGGGTGACACGGTAGGTGTAGTTCAGCTTACAGCAAGCGCAACATCCGATGTGTTGGGCTCACCGAAAGGTCTGATTAAACAATTAGTAAGAAAAAAACCGAACTGGGTCAACGTGCTTTGGGAATTACCCGATCTACTTCTTAATAGTAGCGGCGGTACGCTAAATGGTAACGAAATTACGATCAGCCCATCGAGCGGTGATTCAAATAAGGCATTCGGAGCATATCTGGAAGATCGGCGTATGGGTACTCCAAACCAATACTTTACGATCAAACAGAAGTTGGAATACAGAACATCCTCTCAAACAAGAACCATGGGCTTCCAGGCTAAGTTCCCTGTATACACAAGAAATGGATTTGGTGTTTATAACTCTTTAATTGGTTCGAGAGATTTGAAGAAATCAATCTCATATCAGTTCTAATACCGTTTGAGAGAAAGCCCTCTTAGAGGGCTTTCTCTCATTAATAGGAGCCCAAAGACTATGAAAATAAAGTCTGTTATTGTAACCTCAGCTATGGTTGCCGCATCCTGTTTCTATATTGCTTACTCCCTAATCACTACTGAGAATCCAACCAAATTAACAACCCTGCTTTTAAATTTAAATTATTTAAGTAAGGATGCTGCATTAGACAGATCGAACGATTTTATTATGACAAATCTAAAGGAGCTAGATGGACATATACATTCAATTTCTGTCGTGGATCAGCATTTTTATTTAGCTCAATCCGGATTTGAACATATCTTCGATAAAAAAACGGATACCGCAGATTTCCTTCAAATCAACTACCGGATTGATGCTGACAAGTTTACAAATGTTACATTTTTCCTAAGGCTTGAACACCCCGGAACAAATCAGGAGAAAAGAATCGCCTGGGGAGGGAATGATCAATTCTCAAGTTTATTAAGTGCTAGCACCGGTCTACCCTCACTTCCTCCGGGCAAAGCACCAGGAAACAATTAATACTCTCCGAAAAGTGTATCCCCTACATTAAATCAAGGTGGTTTCATAAATTGAAGTTAATGATGTGCATTATTTCCATAATGCTAAGCATGAGTATATCCCTAAATAGCTTCAATACTTGCAAGCTATTTGAGAAGGATAAAGAATGGATACCAATAACGAAAACAAACAGTAATAACTTGTATTTTAAGCGCAACATCAAGATTGCAGTATTAGATTCCGGGATCGATAAAAACAACACTTTTCTTAGGAAACTTACATTATCCGGGTATAACTTTGTAGATAATAATGATGATGTTACGGATATATTAGGGCATGGTACAGAAGTGGCTGGTGTATTGGCTTTAATGGAGAGCACATTATTCAAATCTATGGAACCCTTTAAGAAATACATTAGTATATTACCTGTGAAGATTGTAGATACACGGGGATACACTGACGAACTCAAAATATGCGCCGGCGTTAAATACGCTATTGAGAATCATGCAGATATAATCTTACTATCACTGGGTCAACAAAAAGACAGTGAAGAAATGAGAAGGGTTTTTGAAGTATCAGAAGCAAAAGGAGTAGTTGTTATAGCCGCAGCTGGCAACTCAGGTAATGAAATTGAATATCCGGCAGCCTATCCAACTGTAGTTTCCGTAGGGAGCATTAAAAGGAATAAAGAAGTCGAGGATTATTCTAATAAGGGTAATGAAATCGATTTTGTATCGTTGGGGACTTTGCAGACTTTTCAGACAGGAGGTCAAATAGCCGAGGTCAGCGGTACCTCCATAGCCGCACCCCAGGTTGCAATGATTGCAGCTGCTGTACTAAGCAGTAGTACTATACCCCTGAAACCTTACAAAGTAAGAGAAATCCTAAGACAGAATACAGAAGACGTGGATCAGAAAGGATTTGATTTCTCGTCAGGGTATGGATTCTTGAGAACAGACCGTCTGTTTATCCCTTCAAGTCCTTCATTCTTTGATACATATGAGGGTAATAATAAAGAACAAAATTCCAGTTTCATTCCAATAGGGAAACTTATAACTGCAAATTTATCCGACTCCCAGGATAAAGATTGGTATTCCTTTGAAGTTCCATATGATGGAACAGTATGTATCAAACCGAAATCTATAGATAATAGTCAGAGCAAAGTGGACTATAAAGTTAAATATAAAAATCAGTTAAAGCCGCAATGCTTCAATGTTGAAAAGGGTAGAAACTCAATCGCTATTGAGAGTAAATTAAAGAATGAGCACCGTACGGCTGATTACGAGTTCATAGTACAATTCTTTATGCATAATGATCAATTTGAAGAAAATGATAGAATAACAAAAGCAAAAAAAATTGATATTCAACCCGATTGTGCTATTGTCGGAAATTTCAACAGAAAATATGACGAGGATTGGTTTGTTTTCCAGGTTACAGTAAATAAACGATTGGTTATAAATATAAATTCAAGTTCCAGTAGAATGGAAACTGAGTTACGTCTATTCTCTAGCAATCAATTGACCTCGCCTCAATTATTAGTCAATGATTCAGATAAAAAAAATATCAACTCCATTAACCTGGAAGCAGGTACCTATATGCTTCAAATCAACAATCATTCAGGACTTCCGGTAGAAGGAGAATATTTAATATTATTATCCTTGTCAGATTAACCTAAAGAATAGCGCCTACCAACAAGAGGGGGCAAATTGCAATTTGCATGGCACTTCCCCCCTCCCTCTCAGGAACATCTCCTCACGCCAAATGGCTGGCATCATAAAGATTTGGACTTTCAGGACTTTAGTCTACGCAGATTAGAGTAGGCCGCCCGGTAGTCGAACCGGACAGTATTACTTCCACCATGCGGCGCTTGGATAATCTGCCGCTCCAATAACAACCGTCTCTCCAATCCGAGGCGTTGCTATGGCTGCTCCCAGCCGACCAGCCGCTTGAACTGCCCGTTCGACCGGATCGATCCAGCTGTGCAGGGATAGTGTGAACGCTCCCCAGTGAATGGGAATCATCAGCTTGCCCCGTACGTCTAAATGGGCCTGCACCGTTTCCTCCGGCATCATGTGGATTGCAGCCCAGTGCTCGTTATATTGACCGCACTCCATCAGGGTGACATCAAAAGGTCCATACTTATCGCCGATTTCCTTGAAATGAGGCCCATACCCGCTGTCTCCGCTGAAAAAAATCCGGGTCTCACCGCTCAGGATGACCCAAGAGCACCATAGCGAGGTATCCCGGCCGCCTAAACCCCGTCCTGAAAAATGCCTTGCAGGCGCACTTGAGATCGTAAGGCTCTGAAAAGAGAACTCCTCCCACCAGTCATGCTCCTGAATGATTTCCGGATCTATTCCCCAACGCACCAAATGGGCAGCGACCCCCAGCGGGACGATAAATTGTTTGACTTTCCCTTTTAGTTTAACAATAGAGCCGTAATCCAGATGGTCATAATGATCATGCGACAAAATCACAGCATCAATAGCCGGCAGTTCATCAATCTCTATGGGCAGCTTGGTACTGTAACGCTTAGGGCCAAAAATCGGGAAAGGCGATGGAGAATTCCCAAACATCGGATCCAGCAGCAAGGTTAATCCGTTTACTTTCAGCAATAATGCCGAGTGTCCGAACCATGTAATCTGATCCGCGCTATTTTCCTTCACCCATACAGGATTCAGTCGCTCCGGGGTGATACCTACACTTGGCCTGCCGAGCGGATTACCCTTAATCATCGCCATGACGTCATTCATGGTTTCTTTTACACTGGTACTCATCGAAGTCGGGATTTGATTGTTGAATTTACCATTGGAGAAATTGGGTGATTCTTGGATTCTTCTAAGAGTCTCCGAGGATTTTTTTCCTCCAAAGGCAGGGTTAAAACGCACCACCAGATATACGAGTGCAACAATGGCAACAGCTATAATCAGATACGTCATATCATCGATTCTCCTCTTACTTAGGCTAGATTTATCTTGTTACTATACATTAGCCCCTTATTCGCCCCGATTCAAGTTTCGCTGATTTGCCCATAAAAAAGAGCTATCCCATAAGCCGTGATTGGCTCTTGGGACAGCTCTTGTTTTGGTGTTGGATAGACTTGTGCGCTTGGTGTGGACGCTCCGCGAACGGACCGTTGTTCCATCCTCTAATCTACTACGCCAAGTTGATGGCTTTAATCCGGTCCAGAGGAATTTTAGGCTGACGGTCCTCTGTCAACAATCCATTCACCTCTTGCTGTACATCGGAGACCTGCGTATAACAATACCCGCAGATATAATCGGTGTCCTTGATGGCCTGGGTAATTCCTTTGAACCGTTCCAGGAATGCTTCTTCAGAGTCGACCTGATTGCCATAACCCCAGCCTTCTTCCGTCTTGAAGGCAATTCCCCCGAACTCGCTGATGATGATCGGCTGGCCCCGGTATTCATAACCCTCGGCCATCGCATACTTCCAGTTCATATGCGAGATTTCGTTGCTTGTAATCGCATCCTTGTCAGAGTAGCGTTTAAGGAATTGTGCACCGGATTCCTCGTAATCATGCAGCGAGATAATATCCGAGACCGTATGCTCCCATCCGTCATTGACAATTACCGGTCTGTACGGATCTATAGACTTGGTCAGATGGTAAATGGCCTCCGTGAACTGCTGCTGCTTCCGGTCGACGAACACATTGCCGATTCCCCAAGACTCGTTGAATGGAACCCAGGTGATAATGCTCGGATGGTTATACTGCTGCTGTACAATCTCCAGCCATTCCCGGGTGAAGCGGTCTACAGCCTGATCATTAAATTCATAGGTGGCGGCCATTTCGGACCACACCAGCACACCTTTCACGTCACACCAGTACAAGAACCGGGCATCTTCAATCTTCTGATGCTTCCGCACACCGTTATAGCCCATAGCTAGGATATAATCGATATCCGCAATAATCGCCTCTTCAGAAGGCGGAGTCAGATGACTCTCTGTCCAGTAGCCCTGATCCAGAATCAGCCGCTGATAAATAGGAGCGTTGTTCAGAAGTACCTTGCCTTTCTGGATCGACACTTTGCGAAGCCCGAAATACGACTGGACCACATCCAAGGTGGAACCGGAATGGCTTAGAACGAACTCGACCTCATAGAGATTGGGATGCTCAGGGCTCCACGCCGCAAGTCTCCATTCCAGCGAGTCGCTGATCAGTTCCACGCTGGCCGACAGATTTGCGCGGTCCACCCGGATGCTGGTTTCTTTTACCAGATGGCCTTGGAATTTGATCTTTGTCGTCAACACCAGCTCATCCAGGACAGCTTCCTTCTGTACGCGGTAATCGAACCGGACGGAATTTGTATCGAAATCAGGAGTAATCTTAACCGATTCCAAGTGCTGAGAGCTCACGTATTCCAGCCAGACGGTCTGCCAGATTCCCGTAGTCTGCACATACCAGCAGCCGAAATTATCCTTCCGCCAGCGCTGTTTCCCCCTCGGTTGTGTACAGTCGTCGCTGTCTTCTACCTTAACGACAATTACATTATCCGCTTCGCTACCCGCCAGGATAAATGGTGTGATATCGAATGAGAAAGCCGCGTAGCCGCCCTCATGCATGCCGACAAATTGGCCATTCACCCATACCTTTGCCACATAATCAACCGCCTGGAAATGCACAATAGTCTGCTTGTTCTGCTGCTCCTTCGGAACGTTGAACGTACGCTGGTACCAGATATACGGATGAAAGGACGTTTCTTCAATGCCGCCCGCTTTCGTCTCATACACAAACGGAACCTGAATCTTCAAATCCCCTTCCAGTGACTTGAACCACTGCCCCCGTTCACCGACATTATCATCATCAAAACGGAAATCCCACTCCCCGTTCAAATTCTGCCACGCTTCGCGGACGAATTGAGGTCTTGGATACTCTTGTCTGTAGCTTGATAAACTCACAGTTTTCACCTATCCTTTGCTGTGTTTTATTTCGAATAATTGTTTTATTACATGATTAATGTATTATTAAGCCTATGTTAGTCCCTCCTCATTGCCTTGTCAACGGTTACATCTCTCTTTTTGGGTTTTTAAGGTATAAAAAAAGCCTTTAATTACAATGAAGTTGTAATTAAAGGCCCTCCGATTCATTTGAATCTGCTGCATAATGTACTTTAACTATAATATCCTGCTCATAATCCCCGAATTGCCTGCCAAACAGATTGACTCCTCCCTGGTGGACCGCATCGGACTTTACTCCAATCCTCAGCCGGATATTGGGCCGGAGTGAGAGCTTTAAGTCACCGACGGTAACCCCTGAGATCTTCTCCATATCCAGTGTGGTCCCCTGACCATCCATCCGCCAGGTCTTCAGCAAGCCGTATTGAGTCAACGAATCCCCCCACCAGGATGGATTCAGCCTTCCCCGACGGTCACCGAAATCGCCGGGACTCGTCCAGGTGCCAATCTCCACGTCGTTGACCCATACCGTAATATCCGAAGGCCAGTTATTATCGTAATTCGGCGCCTCGGAGCACATTTCCATAGACAATTCCAAGGCATCGATGCGGGCATCCGGCGGTATTTCAAGCGGGAGCAAATATTCGAGATATCCTTTCCGCAGCCAGATAATCTGCGCTCCGATATGCTTGGGATGATAAAAACTTGAGGGTTCATCTTCCCGAACGATCATGCCGTCGCTATTCGCCATCCCGCAGGTAGGGTGTACCTCGCAATCACTGTAATGACCAATCGGCATCTCCATCTCGTAAGTACTCAGCGTACGTCTTGGAATAGTCTTCTCCACATTGAAGGTTATGCGGACGTCATCATAATTACGGCTGCATACCTTCATCGCGCCGCGCGAAGCCGGAAGCAGTGTGGTATTGATTAACCGGGCCGCTTCAAGTACCTTCACATTATTGGCAACCGTGGATACCGGAAGCTTGAGCGTTTCCGCCAGTTCCACGACATTCATATTCTTCGTGCTGAGCAGCCGGAGCATATCTACACGTGCACGGGTGGATAAAGCATGAGCAACCGTGACCAGCTTATCCGAATCATCAAAACTTAACTCCAGCATAGTAGTAGGTGTCCTCCATCTTCCGTCGATAATTACAATGATTTTACCTGAAAGCGCATTAGGGTTCAACATTATTGGAATAAAACATAATTATTGGAGCCCCGCCCTCTGCAGATGAATTAGTTCAACTTTATCCCCTATTCAGTCAATTTTCGCACCAAAGGACCGCAGGAACAGCACCGCCTGTTCACGGTCCATTCGCACTCCTTTGACATCCAGCGACTTCAAATCGACTCCCTCCAGATTAGCTCCGCGAAGATCTGCTCCAGTGAGCTTCACTCTGCTGAGAATCACCCGCTTTAGGTCACTACCCCTGAGATCAGCTTTCTCCAGTACTGCATCACTCAAATCCGCCTCACAAAATTTAACCTCGCGCAAATCCTGCCGGTTCAGCCGGGCATGCCGCAGATTGGTATAGGACCAGTCCCCTTTGATGATTGTAATCCCGTCCAGCTGGGCGGCGGCGAAGTCCGATCCGGTCATTTTACAGTCGGTAAATTTAGATACAAAGAGATTCGCAACGTTAAAATCACAATTCTCAAAAGCCGTCTCTGTATGTATTGAACCGTTCAGCAGCGCGCCCCGAAAGTCACACTCGATGAACCGGCAGTTGCTTGTCATTATTTCCTCCATGGAAGCATTGGCGAAGCTGCATTTGATGAAGATGCAACGGGATAGCTCCCCATGGCTTAATTCGCGGCCGCTGAAGTCCACCGCATCATAGGTTTGATCCTGATAGTGAAACAAAGTAAATCCTCCTCTAAACAATATTGAATCTGCAACAGAAATCCAGCGATTCGAGTCAATATAACCGTGTCACGAAGCCAAACTTACGATCATATTGAACTCTGGAACCGTATTCTAAAATAAGTATAACACGCCCCTGTCAAGCCCCCCCCTTTTGTATAAAGAACTCTAAAGTACACATCTCCGATCGACCTGTCAGCTCACAGTCCCAAAACGAAACTCAGGCTGTCGAGAAAATCTCGACAGCCTGCGGATAAGCCATTTATTCAACAGTACTAAACCCTGCCACAAGATCCATTCTTATTGACTGCGCTTATTATATCTGCCAAAGACTATAATGGTCAGCACCATACCGACAATGCCCATACCCGTTAGAACCCCTTGCACGAAATCCATCAGATTGCTCCCGTTAGACTGCATAATCCGACTCACTGTTAACGAAAGAAAAGAGACTGCAAACAGTATTGCTAAACTTTGCTGTTGTTTTTTACTCATTATTCCCGCTCCTTATTATGGGTTTTGAAGATGCGGTCTTAAATCTTGTACGCCTTCATCGCTTTGCGGATCTCCTTGATCGTCGGGCGTTTGCCGTACATCAGTACGCCTGTACGGTAGATCTTGGCAGCAAGCCAGCCCATACCGAGAATCGTCACCAGCAGAATCACAAGAGACATAATAATCTCCCAAGGCGCAATTTCACCTACCCCTATACGCAGCAACAGGGTCAGCGGCGCGGTAAACGGAACGTAGCTTGCGATCTTCACCAGTAGCGTATCCGGGCTAGAAATGCTGAACAGCGGAATGTAGAATGCTGCGAATGCCAGCATCATGATTGGCATCACGGCCTGCCCCAGATCCTCAGTACGGCTGACAATGGAGCCGACAGCAGCGTACATCAAGGCGTACAGGAAGTAACCTAGGATATAAAGAACAAGGCCGAGAGTCAGTAGACTCACATTCATCTGTCCAAGATCCAGGTCGTTATCCGTAAGAATAGACGCATTATGCGGCAGAGTCAGATTGGCAGCCACCGTTGCAGCAATAATAACGATCTGCAATAGTCCCACCATGAAAATCCCGAGCACCTTACCGAACATCTGCGCCAGCGGCGATGCGCTGGTAATGAGAATTTCCATAATTCGCGAGCTTTTTTCCGAAGTGACTTCTGCGGCAATCATATTACCTGTCATCATGATAGACATGAAGAATAACATCAGGAGTACATAAACAATCACATAATTAATGATTGGAGTATCCTTCTCTTCCTCGGCCCCGCCTGTACCATCTGTGCTAATCTGTTTCGTATCAATCATAACAGGTGTATTCATCGCGCTAATCTGTTCCGGCGTCAACTTATTACCGGCAATCAGCTGCGCGTTAACCTGCTGTAACGCAATTTGCAGGAACGATTGAACCTCACCTTCCAACTTCCCATCTTGACTATAGAAGGTTACGGAAGATAGTCCGGGATCGCTATCCGTTCCGAACTCAACATATCCATCCACTTTGCCGTCCTTGATGTCCTGCTGCAGCTTGGAATCATCGGCCGAAGTATACTGATCCACTGTGATTTCACTTGCAGGCTGCACACGTGATACATAACTCTTCAGCAGCTCTGAGGCCTGGTTGCCGCTTTGGGCCACCACC
The DNA here is from genome assembly GCF_042610485.1 of Paenibacillus oryziterrae. NCBI lineage: Bacteria > Bacillati > Bacillota > Bacilli > Caryophanales > Paenibacillaceae > Paenibacillus > Paenibacillus oryziterrae. Next base: position 118,530 of record NZ_JBGJZO010000002.1, read on the forward strand.
GCGAGATGCACACCGGCATTTTCGCCTCCGTCATCCCCCTGGAACATTTTAATCATATAAGGGATATTCATCCCGATGCTAAGCAACACCACCAGGATCAGTGTAATCACCATAAAAGATTTCGTTTTAACTTTGTTTTTAAAAGTGAAGCCGATAATGGTCCCCATTTTATTCATGAGATTCACCCACCGCTCTGATAAAGATTTGGTTTAACGTCGGTTCCTTGATTTCAAAATGTTCCACTTCGCCTTGTGCAATCGCGAGCTGAAGGATTCGCTGCGCCGCTCCCACATCATTGATCGACAGCAGATAACCCCGCTCCTGACGCTCTACACCGGTTACCCCAGCGATAGAATTTAACCCCGTAACCTCGCCTGCGGTACGCAGCAGCACTTCTTCTCGCGGATAACCCTTCTTGATTTCACGGATATCCCCCTGCACCACCGTATTGGAACGATCCATAATCGTGATATGACGGCATAATTCCTCAACATGCTCCATCCGGTGAGTGGAGAACAGGATACTCGTACCTTGATCGCGCATCTCCTTGACCGTATCCTTCAGCAGCTCCACGTTAACCGGGTCCAGACCGCTGAATGCTTCGTCGAGGATAAGAATCTGCGGCTTATGTACAACCGCTGCTATAAAGCCCATTTTCTGCTGATTACCTTTAGACAGTTCTTCAATCCGCTTGTTGTAATAATCCGGGACATCGAACCGGTCCAGCCAGTAGCGCAGGCTCTTGTCCGCCTCACTTGCCGACATCCCGCGCAGCCGGGCGAGATAAATGATCTGATCACTGACCTTCACCTTCGGGTAGAGTCCCCGTTCTTCCGGCAGATAACCCGTGATCTGCTGCAGCTCGCTGCTGAAGGCTTTGCCATTATACAGGATATTACCTCCATCCGGATAAATCAGCCCCAGCACCATCCGCATGGTTGTCGTCTTCCCGGCGCCATTCGCGCCGAGCAGACCGTAGATCTCCCCTTGCCCCACACTGAGATTAATCTTGTTCACTGCGGTTTTCTCCCCAAACTGCTTCACTACATTCTCCAGCTTCAATGCTTCCATGCCTTAATCCCCTCTCTTCAGGTCAACTAATTCCGGAACATAACCCTCAGTCCATAAGCTCAATATTTCATCCAGCTCTAAGCTTCGGCTCTTGATAAGCTTTACGCCCAAATCGTGCAGGCGTTTCTCAATTCTATGAAAATCTTCTGCGATAAAAGAAGCCACACCCGCCGTGTCCATACTCCAGTGAAGTGCATCCGGGAATTCTGCGGCTAATTCTTTAATCTCCTCTTCGCTATCTGCACCAACCCAAACCTCACTCCACTGACCATAAAGGCTGTCTTTCTCGGCCATCCCCAGCACCATTCCGCGATGCATCAGCACGATATAATCAGCCAGCTTCCGTACCTCTTCTACGATATGAGTCGAGATTAGAATGGTGGCTTCGTGTTCATTCATATATTTATGGAGCACTTCGATCATTAGCTTCCAGGCAAAAGGATCCAGCCCCGAGGAGGGCTCATCCAGCAGCAGCAGTTTCGGTTTCGGTGCGAGGGCGGCTGCGATTTCGAATTTCCGGCGCTCACCCTTGGACATTTTGCCAAGCTTCGAGTCCCGCGGCACTTCAAATTGATCCAGCAGCTTCAGAAAAAAATCATGATCCCACCGTGGATACCAATATCTCCGGAATCCTGCCGCCTCTTCCACAGTCCATCCGCTCTCTTCACTCAGCGAAACCTCGGGCACGTATACCATAGACTGGCGGAGCTGCAGCGGAATGGCCTCGCGGTACTTGTTACCGAACCACTCAATTTCGCCCTCTCCCGGATGGATCAGTTGCACTAGCAGCTGCATCAGTGTACTTTTGCCGGATCCGTTCTGACCCACCAAAGCGATGATATGTCCTTCAGGCAGATTCAAATTCAGAGGTCCTATCGTTTTGGTGCGGCGCTGTTTGCGCACATTCCTCAGTTCGATCGCTATTCGTGCCATACGGGCAGCTCCTCTCTTCACTCCGTCTTTTTATATATGCGCTTCACGATTTCACTAAACATTTCATTTAAATCTTCTTCACTGCTATGCACGGAACGAGCCAGCTCTACCGCTGCCTCAAGCGCCTTCATAACCGTATCCCGCTTATAGTCCAGGCGAGCACCCTCCCCTACATGCGACACAAAGGTTCCGGTTCCTTGACGCGTCCGCAGCAGTCCCTCACCCTCTAGATCCTGATAGACCCGACGGACGGTAATTACACTGCAGTTCAGGTCCCCGGCAAATTCCCGGATGGAGGGCAGCAATGTACCTTCTGCAACCACACCGCTGATAATCAAGGAGCGAAGCTGCATTTTGATCTGGTGATACAAGGGTTCTGCGCTGTTTTCGTTAATGTGAATCGGTATCGACATGGTACCACCGCCTTCCGCTCAAGTCCTGCCGGAGCACTGCCCGGTATTCGCGGCTCATTTGAGATCACGCTTCTTCAGGCGATGTGCCGTCCATTTAGAGAACAACTGCATGGATATAACCCCTGTCAGAAGAGTTGCCCACATAAGCGGGGACAATAACCCATCCTGGGAGCAGTTGATCGAATAGAACATCAGGTTTCCACCGCTGAAATTCACCAAGAACGAGATACCAATGCATATCCCTATAATGACGAACATATATCCGCAGTATGCCCTGCCGCTGCATAGCAGTTCGATGACGATATAGATCCCCGTAATTGCAAGCCCGAAGCCGACCCAAGTCAGCGCGAACGCCAGATAAGCTATAGGAGAGAGTTCTTCACGAATGCTGCCTGCGAGCCCATAAATCATTGCAAAGTACAGGATTCCGTTAAAGGTGAAAGATAATAACGCCTGAATTTTTCTTTTGCACAGAATAACCCTGATGGGAACCGGGAGGCTTCGCAGGTAAGCGAGCATCTTGGTATAGGAATCCTCACTCCAGTATTTGAACGAACGACGGGAATAAGTGAAACCCAGTATAGGCACCATTGTGATTAACATGAAATCACTTACTGCAGAACGGTCACTACTTCCTGCGGAGTCATTCAATATCATGGCGGTGAAGAAACTCAAGTAACTGATCATCGCGATGGAGAATACAAGCGTCCCTACAAGCCTTATCTTGTCACCACGTAATTCGCTGCGGATCATGAACCATGAATCCTTCAGAGTTGTTCTCATGACATTCTAACCTCGCTTTATTAAGAATAATTCCTGGTAGACCAAGATATTGTTATATCACTGTGATTACTGTATATATCTATATACACAGTATATGCCCTTTATTTTCCATCGTCAAGAGCTTTATTGTAAAAAAATTGAATCCACCCACAACCAGAGTAACAACAAAAGCAGCCTTCCCCTAACATAGGAAAAGACTGCCTTAGTTATCTTTATGTAGAAAATTACTGAGAATACGGGCATACTAAACTATTAGCAATGATTAATGCCGTGAATTGATGGGTAAAATATCAAAAAAATAGAATGTCGTACAATATCACTTATGCGACATTTTGCGTGCAAAAACAGTAGTTTTGGTATATTTATATGAGTCTTAATAACTATCCTAGTATTATAGGCCATTTGTATAATAATGTATAGTTATACTGGAAAAGCAACTTATACCTTGTCTAATTTTGTCTTTTTAATGGATGAAATCCCTTAAGCAATCCTCCACAAAATCAGGAGCGGCTTTTTGTATCTGTTGCACAGTGTGCAAATACCGCTGAGTAGTATTGATATGGGAATGGCCCAGAGTTTCCTGGACCTGCTGAAGTGAAGCCCCTTGTAAAAGAGCGAGTGTCGCATTCGTATGCCTGAGCCAGTGGGGTGTCAAATTCTTTTTTATATAACTGCTTCTGCCAGCGTCTTTAATAATCCGCTCCACCTGCCGCGAAGACAGCGGGAACAGCAGTAGCTCCGAATCCGGCGATACACCCCCGGAAAGTGAACGCGATAATTCAGCATACAACTCCCATAGAAGAACAGGCACTTTGATCTCCCGCATTTTACCGCCCTTAGCCTTCGTAATCGTAAGCCACACGGATGTCTCCAGCGGATCCCGCTGAAAATCCCCCCATTTTATTGCTGTCAATTCTGATACACGCAGCCCCAGCAGCACCAGAGTCAATCCGATTAAATAGTTTCGAAGGCTTTGTTTCTGCAATTGATTGAGCAAATCCCCCACTTCTCTTTTGGTGAGAAAGTTCCTTCTACTCGTAACTGTAATTGTCGGGATCCGTACGCTGGCGGTCGGATTATGACTGAAAATTGCGATATGCTGATCACTTCCCCATTTATAAAACGATTTTAGGGGAGCAAGAAAAGCAGCAATACTAGCCGGTGCCAACATCCGCGGATAGCTGTAACCACCTTTCGCCAGAAAGATCTTATAAGCTTCCATCTCCCTCCAACTAACATTTTTCAAGGGCTTCCCTGATATGAATTTACGAAAAAGCACAATGGCCCGCTCATAATTCCGCCGTGTGTTTTCGGTTCTGCAGCATGTTGCCAGAAACATTTGAACAATTTGATCGTCATTGTAAGAGGCTTCTCCGGTCTCAACCAACGATAGTGGATAATAGCTTGAATTCGTTTGTTCGGTGTTCATCCTAAATTCCTCCGTATGAAATAAATGTCGCATAAGTGATATTGTACGACATTGCACGACAGTTGGTCTGCCGTATTGGAGCGGGAGCATCTTAGGAGGGAAAGAATTGAGTGATTTAGCCGTACTTGTTAAGAAGGTGGAGATGGTACTAACTGAAGAAGCAACGGTGAGTATATGGATGGATTTCCTGCGTGACAAGCATCCTGAAACTCACCGTCATTCCGTGAGGGTAGCCATGCTTGCCGAAGAAATGGCACTAGAAATGAAGCTAAGTGTTAAGGACCGCAATGATCTCGTACGCGGATGTTTTTTGCACGATATCGGTAAATCATTTATACCCGTGGAGATCCTGGATCAAAAAGAGCCTCTAACTACCGAACAATGGGAACTGTTGAAGTTCCATCCCGTGCTTGGCGCCAATTTGGCTGGAGGCTTTCCGGGAATTGCTAAAGGGGTAACCGATGTTATCCGCTATCACCATGAAAGATGGAACGGTGAAGGTTATCCTTGTGGCCTGAAAGGCGAGAATATTCCTTTACTTGCCCGGATCTGTGCCGTTATCGATGCCTTTGACGCCATGTTATCCTACCGTATTTACCGCGAACGCAGCACCATTGAGCGGGCCAAAAACGAGCTACTCGCCGGTGCAGGCACACAGTTCGACAGCAACATCGTTAATATCTTCCTCTCCTTGACCGATCAGCAAATCACGCTGTAGGAAGAGTTCATGCGCATACTTATTTAACGCCATTAGCCTGCGCCCCGCACACACACCAACGTATAAACACTAGGGGCTACAGGCAATTCCGACACCCCAACATAATAAAAAGGCATTTGAAAGGTCCCCCTCCCAAATACCCCTTTTATTTATCCCCGGGTAGTAGCCCGCTTCTCTTAAGCCCCTAAAATAACTTCCCACACCGGTTTTGTATGGCCGCCCGGATACATCAGGTAGAGCAGCACGTACACCAATACGCCTGTAATTGCCGTGGCGAACCAGATCATCGCCGTAACACGGCCCCATTTACGATGTGTAGCATATTTCTCCTTGAAACCTAGAACCAGCGTGGTAATACCGAATACTGCAGCAACTGTCGCCAGAACAATATGAAAGATCAGAAACACATGATACAGCACCGATAAATCCTTCGGACCGCCCCATGCGGTATTTCCTACAAATGCCGTCCTTGATGCGTAGACGAGGAAGAACAGAATGGCAAAAACGGCTGCAGCGATCATTGTTTTCTTGTGCGCCTCGCGTTTGCCCTTAATGATGAGTCTCCAGCCAATCCCCACCAGCACCGCACTGATCACGATGAATGATGTACTGATCGTTGGAAAGAGCGTGAAAATATCCATGAGTATCCTCCTTGAAATTGGCCGGCTATACCCGGGTCAAGCTTCCGCCCCCTATGTCGCCAGATGACGAAGCGGCTTCTGAACCTTCTTGCCCGTTCTCTTTTTTATACCACTGATAGAACACAAAGCCAAGCATGGAGGCGAAAATAAATTCCTGAATGAACTTCATGGCGATACCGCCGACCTGCTGGTCCACTTTTGGAGACAAATATCCGAAGGTTGTCGGTCCGCCGAAGGCCTGGAGCAACGCTGCCGGATCTCCGGAAACACAATAGCCCATAGCACGCGCCCATGTAGCCGGATCACTGTAAGTAGCATATAACGGATGATCTGCAAAGATAATCAATCCGCAGGCTGGAGTCAGAAGAACCATGTTCAGAAAAATAAAGCCGATTTTCGCGAGTCCCGTGGCCATTCGCCGCTCTGGCAATGGGTTAACCAGTGTCCACCACATGAGCCCTGAAGCCAGGAACAAAACTGCGTAATACAAACGATGTACAGTGAAGTGCAGCATGACATAATCATGAATGGCCGGGATGTGATACAGGGAGAATAAACCGTTGAACAGGAGTGCCGCCACCACAGGTTGTGCCAGAAACGATAGACGCCGCAATGGATTTCTCTTCAACGCTGCACGCCACAGCCACTCCGGAATTCCCAGCATGATCAGCGGCACCGCTACCAGATAAGACAAGGCCATGCTGACCATGTGGAAAGAGAACATAATATGACCCAGCAGGCTGATCGGGCCGCCTTGAGCCAAATAAAGGGCCAGCATACCCGCAATAAATAATGTGCGCTTCCAAAGAGAAACCGGACCAGATCCGGTAAATCGGCCGGACAACGGACCAATGATCACAAAATAACCCGCCGTCACTAGTAGCATCACCGCCATAAACAACGGACTCCACAGCTCAGCAAAGCTAAATGAGTCTAATCCCAGCATTGTGTCCGCCTCCCGACCTGAATTAGGGATAATCAGCCTTCTTAATGTATGTATTCAGAGCCCCAGAATAAGCACAATGCATCGCTCTGGCTATGCGCGTTTTCCCGAATTTACCTTTCACTTACGTACCGGAGCAGAAAATGTCGAGGGAGTCCGTCAAACAGCCCCCGAATTACCCTTCAATCCCGATTTACCTATAAACCCTATAAATACTGGAGTTAATTTGACGAAAAAGGGACGTTTAGAGCACTTACATGGAAAAAGTGGAGTTAATTCCAGCGTTCTCACCCAAACAACTCCATTCCCAAGGATTTAAAGGTAGTTTTTCCATGTAAATCACCACGCATGAGAAATTCAATTAAATTAACGGTAGAAATTCCAGCTAATTGTGCGGAAACGCTGTACCCCTCCGATATTCATGCATGCGGCCGCCATTGGAGGAAGGACTTTCGCTTTTTTCCCGACTAATGGCTAAGGGGCTTAAATATCCTATCTACCCCAGGTCTCTTAATTTAAAAAAAGAGGGGGCTACTTAGGCCACCCTCAATCCTCTCACTCCGCTCAATCCCACCAGACCCAGTACAACGCCATCACAATGCAGGTCCCGGCGATAAAGAAACCTCCCAGCATAAAGATGATCGGCAGCATATGCCCTTTATCCTTGAGATGCATCCAGAAACCCATCTGCAGGATGACCTGAAGTACCGCCATCACCAGAAGTAGAATGACCGCAAACGTCGCATTAACCCCTCCGGCAGCAACCGCCGCAAAAGCGATCAGCGTCAGAACGATAGAAAATATAAAGACCACAATATGCCTTTGCGGGCCCTCCGGCCGGTGGCGGTGCTTGACTCCATTTCCTTGCGAGTGCTGTTCTGTCATCATGGCTTAGCCCACCTTTCCAAGCAGGTATACCACCGTGAAGATGAAGACCCATACGACATCAATAAAATGCCAGTACATGGCCGATACATAGATTTTCGGTGCGGTGACTACTGTCAGACCCTTGCGGGCCAATTGTCCGATCAACAGTGAGATCCACAGGATCCCGAAGGCGACGTGCGCACCGTGAAATCCAACCAGCGTATAGAAGGCCGAACTGAACGCACTGGTCGTCATACCGAACTCTTCATGTCTTACATACACGGAGAATTCATAAATCTCAAGACTGAGAAAGCCCAGTCCAAGCAATACAGTAATCACCAGCCAATTGCGGATCAGCGCCGGGCGGTTTCTGTGCATCGCCTGAATGGCGAATACACTGGTAAGACTGCTGACCAACAGCAGGAAGGTTGCCGCCGCAACCAGCGGAAGATGGAACAGTTCATTGGCCGAAGGCCCTTCATTCGTCTGATTACGGAGCGCCAGAAAGGTGGCAAAAAGCGTCCCGAACAATACCGACTCGCCGCCCAGGAACAACCAGAAAGCCAATACCTTATTGCGCCCCTCGGCAGTCGCCTTCTCCGGTTCGTGTGGAAGATTTCCGTTAACTGCTTCTGCATGTGCCGTTGTCATGACTTCTCACCTTCCTTCCAGCTCTTCAGGCTCGATATGCCAGCCGTGGTCGTCATATAACGAGCGGATCAGCATCGAACCAAACGTAATGAGAAGCCCGATTGCGATGACCAGATAATGATTGAAAAGAAAGTTCATAAAGACATTGCCGAAATCATCCCGGCTGAACATAAATCCGAGTCCGGCAATAAAGATCCCCACCGACATCACAAATGGCAATATTGTCGCAGAAGGCATATGAATGGAGCCGACCGGCTCCGCTGGAGTCATGGCTTTGTGCCCTGCTGTTTTTTCCTTCCAGAAAGCATCAATACCGCGTACAAGCGGCGTTTGTTTGAAGTTGTATTCCGGAGGCGGTGAAGGAATGCTCCATTCCAGCGTACGGCCGTCTTCCCATGGATCATCCGGAGCATCTGCAGGTCTTCTTGAAGTCAGGAAGATATTGGCGAGGAAGAAGAGCATCCCCACACCCATCAGCATCGCACCAATCGTACTGACCAGGTTCAGCAAGTCAAAATGCTGGTTAGGCAGATACGTGAAGACACGCCGCTGCATACCCATAAGCCCAAGGAAATGCTGTACAAAGAATGTCAGATGAAATCCGATAATAAACGTCCAGAAGGTCCATTTGCCCAGTGTTTCATTCAGCATACGTCCGAACATCTTCGGCCACCAGTAGTGAAGCCCCGCGAAGAGTCCCAGTACTAAACCGCCGACAATAACGTAGTGGAAGTGGGCAACGACGAAATAGGTGTCATGAAACTGAAAATCCGCCGGGGCCGAAGCCAGCATAACACCCGTTACGCCCCCCATAGTGAAGGTCGGAATAAAACCTGACGCGAACAAATTCGGGGTGGTGAACCGCACCTGCCCGCCCCACATCGTGAACAGCCAGTTGAAAATCTTAATTCCTGTCGGAACGGCAATCAGCATCGTCGATACTGAGAACAGCGCATTCGCTACCGGGCCGAGTCCCGTGGTGAACATATGATGCGCCCATACCATGAAGCCTAGAAAGGCAATAAGTATAGTCGCGAACACCATAGAACTGTAGCCGAACAGCCGCTTGCGCGAGAAGGTCGGAATGACCTCGGAGATAATACCGAAGGCAGGCAGGATTAGAATATAAACCTCAGGGTGTCCGAAGATCCAGAAGATGTGCTGCCACAGTACGGCATTACCGCCTGCTGTTACATCAAAGAAGTTAGCTTCTAATATGCGGTCGAAGGTGAGCAACACCAGTCCAACCGTAATAGCGGGAAAAGCGAACAGGATAATTGCAGAAGTTATAAATGTTGTCCATGCAAACATCGGCATCCGCATAAATGACATGCCCGGAGCACGCATCGTAATTACCGTAGCCAGGAAATTGATCCCGCCAATCAGGGTGCCAAGGCCGGCAATCTGCAGACCAATCGTATAGAAGTCCACCCCGTGTGTGGTGCTGTAGGCAGTAGTGGATAAAGGCGTATAGGAGGTCCAGCCCGCATCCGGGGCACCGCCCATAATCCAGCTCAGGTTAAGCAAGATACCACCGAACAGAAAGGTCCAGAAACCAAGTGCATTCAGAAATGGAAATGCAACGTCCCGGGCTCCAATCTGCAGGGGAATGACTGCGTTCATCAGCGCAAAGATTACCGGCATGACTCCGAGGAAGATCATTGTAGTCCCGTGCATCGTAATCAGTTCATTGAACGTCTGTGCATCCAGGAAATCATTCATCGGCTTGATCAACTGGATTCGGATCAGAATGGCCTCCAGGCCTCCAATTCCGAAGAACAGTCCCCCTGCCCACAGATACAAAATTGCTATTTTCTTGTGGTCTACCGTAGTGAGCCAATCCATCAGACCGGTGTGGCGTTTAACGCTGTGCCCATGTCCCAGCGGCTTGGTTGAATTCAAGGTATGTGCGTGAGCCAAGGTACTTCCCCCCTCATATACGAATATGCTGCTTCCCAGGCTGGGTCATTAGTCCAATTTATAGTTGGCCAAATACTCCGCGATGCCATCGATTTCCGCATCGCTCAGGCCGAGGTCTTTGGGGTTTGGCATCAGGTTTCCAGGTTTCACGCTTTGAGGATCATGCAGCCAGGTTTTAAGGTTCTCTTCCACCGGGGCTCCGTCCCCCCGTGTATCATCATTAATCAGGATGCCGGCAATGGCTTCTTTGGAACCGATACCCGTAAGGTTCGGTGCATTCATAATTCCCTGGTCTCCAACCGCATGGCAAGCAAGACATTGGTCTTTAAAGGTCTTAGCCAGCGCAGGATCTTCCGGAAGAACCGCAGGCGCTTTCATATTATCGATCCATTGATTGAATTCATCTTCACTTACGGCTTTTACTTTGAATTCCATAAATCCATGGGATGGTCCGCACAACTCGGCACATTTGCCGCGGTATACCCCTTCCTTAGGAGCACTGAAGCTGAAACGGTTAATGGTGCCGGCGGGGTTCGTGTCTATTTTGCCGGATAATGAGGGTACCCAGAAGGAATGCAGTACATCTTTGGTCTCAAGCTCGAAGGCAATGTCCTTACCGGCCGGAATAATCAAATCCTGCGACGTGATTACACCGTAATCGGGATACTCAAACTCCCACCAGTACTGGTGCCCGGTTACCTTCACCTTGATCGCATTTTTGTCATTCGCATGATCGTTCCCGGAGGCGAACACCTGCTTGACCGTCGGAACTGCCAAGACGATAACCAGAATCAGAGGAATAACCGTCCAGAGGATCTCCAGCTTAAAACTGCCTTCAATCTGCTCCGGGATCTCATTCTGCTCCGGCTTTCTGCGGTACCTGATCATGACATAAGCCGCAATCGAGAACACTATCAACAGCACAACGATCATTACCGTAATCGACAGTTTTATCAGGTCCAGCGAGCTTTCAGCCATAGGCCCTTGGGGTCTGAGCACGGATAAATCCTCACGGCCGCAGCCGGTAAGAAGGAGTCCGAACATGGTCATCAAGGGAAGTAGCCGCTTAACAGTCTGCCAAGTTTTCATCATTGATCTACCCCGCTTCATCCCGATTTCTTAGAATAATTAATTAGCTCTGTCAATTATAACAATCACTATTAATATAAGTTTATGGGGCTGTTTTGTCAATCGTTCACAACTAGTTCACAAAGTGTTCTAATATGAAAAAAAGGCTTGCCCCACTTGAATTTGCAATCGCTTTCATAAAAGTTAAACTTGTTTTTTGGACCATTAAAGCGCTCTCATAATGTCTTTTACCATTCTGTTCATTTGACAATTTTGTGAGAATTGAATCAGCCAACCCATACAAAAAAACCGATTCCACGGCAGCACGCTGCCGGGTCTCGGTTTATGAGAATCCTCATGGATGACATACATAAATGATTGTCGTCAAAGAAATGGTCAGAAGGCGCAGGCTCCATTATCTGTTACGATACAGATGAGTTCATCCGTACCAGCTCATGCTCCACAACCATAGTCAGCTCTTCTTCATAGCCTCCCGTTATCCGATACTTACGGACATATTCCTTAACGAATTTCTTGGGATCTTTGGGCCGGAAAATGCGTGTCATTTCCCGTAAACTTTCCTTGACTTCATTATGACCTTTACTTGCCATGATCAGTTCCCTCCCAAAACATTGAAAATGAATGCTCCGTTGTAGAGAATGCATGATGAAAGTAACTTCGTAATGCAAGAAAATACCACTGCTACGTTCACTTGCATTAGCCGCCTACACATATCCTGACAACGAGGTCTGGAGTATGTATGGATCGGTGAAGCAGGTTCGTCGTGATTTGGGCTGAGAGCTTAAGATGTTCTAATGGACACCTTGACACTATAGTTACCCGAAGAGCCAAAAACTGAATCACTCCTTTGGGGCCTTATCGTTATATTGTATCATATTCCAGATCAACTTCCAGCTTTCCTTGTAAATTGTACTCATGAAATATATTTTCGGTTTTACCGGCACAAAAATTTATATCCGCCGTAAATTTTTGCCCTAACGCCTCATAGGCTTGTAGTGAGAGACGGCCAGGTCATACATTCGAGAGAATCTGCCTGTGATCGCTCCCTGCCATTCATAAGGAGAGTGAGTGAATGTCCCCCTTCCGTTCATCGACTGGATTACCCGAACATGTTGCTGGCGCGTTATGTTATTTCTTCCCTTTTGTTGGAGGCATTGTGTTTCTCGCCTTGGAGAAACGAAGCCGCTTCGTCCTATTCCATTCCCTTCAGTCACTCATTGCTTTCGGAACACTGATGGTCTGTCATGTCCTGAGCGGCTTCATCCCCCTGCTCGGTCCTCTGTTGGCAGTCCTGCTCTCCCTGTGCAGCTTCGCGGTTTGGCTGCTGATGATTTATCACGCCTTAAGTGGAAGATGGTACAAGCTGCCTTGGGCAGGCCCCATTGCGGAAAGACAGCTGCGTCATTTCTGACCCGGTGGACTTCGTTCATGCAAAAAGGATTCCCTTTTCTCCAGTCACTCCTTACAATAGAATCAGGACAACACTGACTCTTTGGGAGCTGAAGAAACAGCATGTATTTATTTATTATTAATCCGCGTTCCGGCGGAGGCGCCGGGGAACGGACATGGCATACGGTGGAAGGTATTCTGCTGGAACGCCAAATCGCTTACAAAGCCTTATTCACCCACAGCGCAGAAGAAGCAGAACGCTGCGTACAGCAGGCATTGGATCAGCGTGAATCCTGGAAGGCTGCCGTCGTCATTGGCGGCGACGGGACAATTCACAGTATTTTGGGAGCCTTGCAGCATAGCCAGGTGCCAATGGCCGTTATTCCAGCGGGTTCAGGTAATGATACCGCACGCGGCTTCGGCATCCCTTTAACACCAAAAGCTGCGCTGGAGACAGCACTTGGCGATCATCTTCTCAGTGCCGATCTTCTATCCGGCGCTGACGGATATACACTTACTGCCGTAGCCAGCGGCTTCGACGCCCAGGTGGCGGAGAATGTGAACAACAGCCGCTATAAGCGGCTATGTAATGCCATCGGGGCCGGACGGCTGGCCTATATCATCGGTATCCTCCATACACTGATAACGTACAAGCCTTGCCGGGTAACTGTATCCTGCGATGGCACGGAACATATCTACGACAAGGCCTGGCTCGTCTCTGTCTGCAACTTGCCCAGCTATGGCGGTGGACTGCTGATCTGCCCGCAAGCCAAAGGCGATGACGGCCACTTGGATGTTTGTGTCGTTCACGGCTGCAGTGCAGGCGAGCTCCTTCGTCTGTTCCCTACAGTTCTGAAGGGCAATCACTTGTCTCTTCCCTTCGTCTCCATGCTGCGCGGCCGCAGCATCACTGTCTGCTTCGAGGAACCCCGTCACGCCATCGGCGACGGAGAGAGCATTGGCGCGAAGCCGCTGAACGTCCACTGCGATCCGGGTGCACTTCGGGTGCTTTCTCCACTGGGCAATCTTGCGGTGCTTTCTGAATTATCTAAAATTGATTTAAGGGACGTTGTTATTCACTAGAAACTCACATGTCAAAATACAACAAGCCGGAAACCGGGCCCTGGCCCTAAGTTTCCGGCTTGTTTATTCAGCTGAGAACAGTTGTTAAAGACCAGTCTTATCAGCCCGCAAATCCTTCATTATCCTCTACGAAAGTGACTACTCCGTCCTCCAAAGAGGCAATCCGCACGAGAGACTCTACACGGTAACCCGCCTCTTGCAGCAGCTTGTTTCCAGGCTGGAAAGATTTCTCAATCACAATTCCGATACCAGCCACGCTGGCACCCGCCTGTTCGACGATACGGGCGAGTCCAAAGGCTGCTTCCCCGTTGGCGAGGAAATCATCAACAATCAGAACCCGTTCTCCCGGCGCAATAAATTTCTTAGAGACCGTAATTTCATTGCTCTCTTTCTTAGTGAAGGAGTATACCTTCTCTACAAAGATATCTTCGGTAAGGGTCAATGACTTCTGCTTGCGGGCAAAAATCAGAGGAACTCCAAGCTCCAGGGCAGTCATGATTCCCGGCGCAATACCGGAAGATTCAATCGTCAGCACCTTCGTAATTCCTTCCTCCGCGAACCGCTGTGAGAATTCTCTTCCCACTTCACGCATTAAAACCGGGTCCATTTGATGGTTCAAGAAAGAATCCACCTTGAGTACTCCCTGACCGAGCACAATACCTTCATCCATAACCTTTTGTCTCAGCAACAGCATATGTACTCCTCCTCTCCATGCATGGACTCTAGCTTCCCGTTACAGGCCAAGCGGCTTCTGCGGCAATAAATTGCCTACAATGGATTTCAGCTCGCCTTCCTGTGACCCATTTTTTTCTTTCCCCGTATCAAAGCTGGTGATTCTGATTTCCGAATAATTGTCGGCCGGATTAACGGGCTTAAAGATCATTTTCTCGCGGTCCACCAGGGTAACGTTAAACTTCATGTCCTTAAACATTTCAACAAGCTGGTTTTCCCCGGGGCCAGAATCCTTATCGATAAATATCAGGCCGCGCAGGTCCTTGGACCCTTCCTTATGAAGCACTTCAAAATGAACAATACATTCCATGCTGTGCTCACCTCCCCATCATAATCTACAAGATCTATCCTGTTATTCTTCTTTGTCTTCAACCTTATCATTCTGTTCATGCACTACATACTTGCGGTAAATACTGGCGTAACGCTCACCGTACTTCCGTTCCAGCTCCGGCCCCATATCCTGCTCCAGTTCAAAAAGCACCATTTCCTGAGTAAAGTGGTTCAGCAGTAACTCAACGAGTACTGGATGCTCTGTAACAACCGCCTGTGCCGTCCCGTCCTCATAGCGCATGCCCAGCATGCACCAGCTCCGATCGATCACAAATGAGAATTTACGGCCATCCTTACGGGCAACTCCTCCATTCAGGGGCGCCCACGCCGGATAGGGCAGAGGTCCGGAATTACCGCCGGAGAATGCCCACAGGAGTTTCACCCCGCGCAGTTCAGCCTGCTCCAGCTCATTTCGGAGGAGAGAGGCCTCTTCCCTCCACATGTCGACCACAATCTCTTTACTGGCTGAATTCAACTGGCGTATCAAGGTCCCCAGTACGTTACGGTCGCCTTCCACATTGTAAAAGGACGGACTGACCGGGCCACCCCGGGGCATTTCGTTCTCCACGAACAATAAAGAGGTTTGAACTCGGCCGGAGATCATTACGGTTAGCTCCTCCGGCTCCAGTGCACTGTAACGGGCCGGTTCCCCTTCCCCACATCGGATATAACCTTGTTGGGTCAACCGCTGAAGAGCTGCATACACATTAGATCTGGATATGCCAAGCTGCTTGGCAACCTCATAACCCGAAGCTTGACCTTTAGCTGCCAGCTCCACCATAATTTTGGACTCCAATTCTGTGAAGCCCAGATTGCGCAGATGCTGCAGCAATTGTTCCATTTCGTTTGTCCCCCTAAGCTGACTTGCTGTTCACTATATTTGCTCTGATCCGCAGCGCGGACACCACATGGAACCTTTAGGGAGGTCTACACGGCAAATCTGGCATTTCACCGTATTCTCCGTCCCCGCTTCCTCAGATTCCGTCTCTATCATCTCACTAGCTTTCCAATCACGGATCCGGCGGTCCAGTTCAAGCTGTCTTTCCCGCTCCCTCTCCAGTTCATCATAGGCATATGGGATGTCTTTCACGGCTTGCAGATCTTCATCATACGACTTAAGCGGAAGCGGCATCTCCTCTTCTTCATCCTCAATTTCCTGGATATTGAATGGGAGCTCCTGCTCAGACTCTTTTCTAAGATTCAGCTCAGAGTGTAGCGGATGCCCCTCTTCCATTTCATCTTTCCGAAGGGCACCAGCGCTGGCTGTGGATGCTGGTGCCGTCTTAGCACTAACTTCCTCGAGCTTGCGGCCGCAGCTTGGACAGAAATTAGCTTCCAGCGTGGCAATGTTTCCGCATGCGCACAGCCGCTCATTTTTCAGTTCAGCAATGCGGCGGCGCACACCGTCGATCTCCTCTTGAAGTTTGGAGCACGTGCGTGAAATTTCAATCATTTTACTTTCGGCGAGAGACATGTCCCGCAACCGGTATCCTTCATAAAAAAACTTTCCCATTTTCATAAACTCATTTTCCATCTCATGCTCAATATCGGAAATCCGGCTGTTCAGCTTACTGATTTCCACCGAGCCTTGTGCTTTTTCGGTGACCCTGCTGGCACCGTCTTTAATACGCTGCAAAAAATTCATCGACAGTTCCTCCTTCTCCACAGTGAGAACAGGCAAATCGGCCATGTAACAGACCCTTCGCTCCAGACAATGCTGTAAACGTGACTCTATCATACCAAATGTGCCGGATAGATTCATTATTTGTCGATCGGTGTATAATACTAAAAATGATTATGGCCATTCTATCCAAAAGATGGAGGGATTCAGCTTGCCTTCAAATGATCAGAAGAAACGTTATTTCGTTTCAGTAAAGAGCGGACTCATCCAGGATGTGCGTAATGAGACAGGCGAGTTTGAAGTATGGCTTGCGGACGAAGAATTATCGGGTCTGCGCGATTCCCTGGATCAACTCGGACAAGATGAGGAATACAGCTTCCGGCGTGCTTTGGTTCCTTACAAATCCGCCGATCACGATGATGCCATCGACCAATACGACGAGAAGATCATCAGGTTATATCAATATATACGAACCTATGGAACAGATGAGACCCGGCAGGCCATTGATCAGATGGGCGTGATTTCTAAGCTGGAGAATTCAGGCTATGAGGACAAAGGCTACGGAGACGGGTCACCTACCAATAAATAAATTCATTATTATAGATTGAACTAGTCCCTGTACCTAATACAGCCCCGCTTCGGAACCTATTCCGGAATGGGGCTGTCCGTGCGCTGTAAAAAAGCTTATTGATTTTTGCTTCAACAGGGGTCTATCGGTTAAAATAGAGTAGGCAACAAATACGTACACCGGGAGAGTAATCGTGAAAGAAGAAGAAAGTACACAGCTTACACTGGGTCAGTTACAGGTACATGTTCAGGACCTCCGCAACTGGGAGAAACACGGTGAATTCACCAAGCAGCTTGATGAGCTTAAGCAATTGCCGGCCCTTTACCGCCTGGCCTTGAATGAACTGCAGAATAAAATTGACGTCATCAAGACCGAATGGCAAATCCGCGACGGTTTTAGTCCGATCGAGCATATCAAGTCCCGCATTAAGGAACCCAAAAGCATCCTGAAGAAAATGGAACGCAAGGGATACGAACTCAACCTTGATAATATGGAAGAATACATTCACGATATTGCCGGCATGCGCATTGTCTGCGCTTTTGTTAAAGATATTTACCGGCTCGTAGATCACCTGTGCGTTCGCGAGGACATCCGCGTGCTTGAGATTAAGGACTATATTGCCCACCCTAAGCCGAACGGATACCAGAGCCTGCATATTATTGTCGCCGTTCCGCTGATTCTTCTGGATGGAACACGCTGGGTCAAAGCAGAAATTCAGCTGCGTACCCTGGCCATGGATTTCTGGGCAAGTATGGAGCATATTCTCTACTATAAATTCGATAAACAGCTCCCGCCGCATGTGGCGGAAGAACTAAAGGAAGCCGCACGTGCTGCCGATGAGCTGGATCAGAAGATGCTTCGCCTGCGATCTGAAATCCTGGAACTGACTGAAGGCAACGGCAAAGAGAACAGCAAATCTGAATAATTTGAAACAACCTTTTTATTAGAACGTATTAAGGGCAATCCCGTTAACAGAATCCTCTGTGGCGGAATTGCCCTTTTTGTTATAAATCTCTGATGTGGAGGAGTCGCCTATGGGCATGCCAGAATTCGTTATGATTGTTCCGGCCATTTTCCTGGGGATTTGGGTTTTGATGTGCGTCGCAACTATTATTAATCCCCGTTTGGTATGGAAGGTAACCCAGAGCTGGAAAGCAATCAGGGAGCCGCACCCTGCGTATTTTTGGTTCGCGCGGATCATGGCTATCATCTTTCTACTGGTTGCCTCAGCCTTGTTCTTCCCTGTCTTCTATCATTGATATGAATCCCGCGGATCGCTATGGATGATTACGGAGCTGTGCCCGACGCGCGGCCGCCTCAGCTACACGGTGAGTAATATGCGCCAATCCTTCTTGAACCTTTGGCGTCTGCGGCAATAGCGGGCGCCAATCTTCGGTAGCCTCGGCTATAACCGGTTTGGAGGGGAAGGGGCGGTCCGCAACCTCATGGAACAAGGAGCCCGGCTGATGAAGGGAACCTTCTGCCGCAGCCTCAGCCAGCCACTCTCCCGATGCAACCGCAGGACCTTTCCGCTCCAGCCTGGTCAACTCGGCAGCAAGTTTTTCAGCCGGATTGCCCGTTCCGCTCCCGGCCTGAGTATCAGTCACTACCCTAGACCAATGGGTCAGGACGGTATCGATAAGTTCCTCTTTGGGCAGCCCTTTTAGCTTCAGCACAAGCAGCGGCTGCTCCATAAGAGCTTCCTTTACCTGATCCAGCAGTTCTTGGGCCGCCATTTCACCGTTAGTGTCCGACGGACTCAAGGTTTCTCCTGCAAATATTTCAAGGCTAGTGAACCACTCAGGAGCCTTGCCTCTCAGCAGCGAATACACCTCGGCGGGACTTTCTCCGAAACGGTGTATGATTTCTTGCTGCGTGGAAGGCGTCCATAATGAGACCTCCAGCGACAACCCAGGCGGTCTCCCTGCATCCCGTACCCAGCTGGCCTTCAGTACTCCAGGAGCCACCTCCAGCGAGATTTCTTTTTTCTCGTTCATTTCATCCCTCCCGCCCTCTTCGATCTCAATATCGATATCGATATTTATTACATCCAATCTTGTCCCTGCAGTTCAATAAGCTCTTTCAGCTCATGATTGGACATCTCCGTAAGCCACGTTTCACCCGATCCTACAACCTGCTCGGAGAGACTCTTCTTCCGTTCGATCAATTCATCTATCCGTTCTTCCAGTGTTCCCTGGCAGATCAGCTTGTGCACCTGAACATTCTTATGCTGACCGATCCGGAAGGCCCGGTCTGTCGCTTGATTCTCTACGGCAGGATTCCACCAGCGGTCATAATGCAGGACATGGTTCGCACGAGTTAGATTAAGACCAACGCCTCCCGCCTTGAGCGAGAGCACGAAGAACGCCGTTCCCTCTCCCTCCTGAAAAGAACGCACCATTTCGTCACGTTCCTTCTTAGGAACTCCCCCGTGCAGGAATAAAGGCGTCTGCCCGTAGCGCCGGGCCAGCCGGTTCACCAGCATTTCTCCCATCGCCACATACTGGGTAAATATAAGCGCCGATTCACCGAGCTCGGCAATGCTGTCCAGCAACTCAAACATGACCTCCATTTTACCTGAATGCTCCTGCTTATGAGCACGGCCCTCCTCTTTACGAAAGAGTCCGGGATGATTGCAAATCTGTTTCAGCTTGGTCAGTGACGAGAGCACAAGTCCTCTCCGGGCCATGCCGGAATGTTCGCCGATCACTCCCAGCATTTCATCCACAACCCCCTGATACAAGGCAGCCTGTGTTTCGGAAAGCGGACAATAGGATTTCAGCTCCAGCTTCTCCGGGAGATCCTTGGAGATATCCGGATCACTTTTGAGACGGCGCAGCAAGAATGGAGAAACCAAACGGTGCAGCTCCCGCAGCCGCTCCCCGCCTTCACCCGAACCATAACGCTGACGGAAGGAATGATAAGTACCTAAATATCCTGGATTCAGGAAGTGAAAAATAGACCAAAGCTCGCCGAGCCGGTTCTCAACAGGAGTACCAGTCATGGCAATGCGTTGAGGCGCTGACAGCTTCATTACACTTTGTGCCTGCTTTGTCCGGTGATTCTTGATATATTGCGCTTCATCCAGCACTACCGTCGACCATTTCACCCCGGCCAAATCCTCACTGTCCCTGCCCGCCAGATGATAGGTGGTCAGCACAATATCATGACTCTCCACCAAGGACACGAAGCTCTCACCACGAACCCTGCGCCCGCCGTGATGAATATGCACCGTAAGCGAAGGGGCGAACCGTTGGAGTTCCCTCTGCCAGTTGCCAAGCAGCGATGTCGGGCATAGAATCAGGATCGGCCCGAATCTCTCACCTGCTGGCGTGGTCAGTGCACGGTCAAGAAGGCATGTTATGACCTGCACTGTTTTACCAAGGCCCATGTCATCCGCCAGGCATACACCAAACCCCATACCGCTTAAAGATGCCAGCCACTGGAACCCCCGCTCCTGATAAGGACGCAGGGTTCCATGCAATCTCGGCGGAACCGGGCGTTGTGGAAGAGTACGAAGCATATCGCCATGCATCAAGGAAGCCAGCAGACCTGAGGTCTCCATCCCTGTAACAGACATGCCTTTCCACTGCCTGTCTTCTTCATCCTCTGCCTGTAGCCGCATCCATTCGGCTGCCGACATTTCTCCACTTTCATGCCGTTTCATATACCTTAGAACCTGGCGTATCTCCTTGGGGTCTACTTCAATCCATTCCCCGCGGAAGCGGACAAAGGGTACCCCCGCCTCCATAATCTCGGTTAATTCCTCCGCGGTGATCGACTCCTCGCCAAGGGATGCCTCGATCCGGAAAGAGATTAATTCCTCCATGCCCAGAGCAACCGGAGCAGGTCCATCCGCTTCAGCGTAAAGCTGCTGCATTCTCATCTTCATCCCTGTCCGGCGACGCCCTTCGCGGCTCCACCTGGAAGGCATTTGAATTGTTATACCCCGGGCCGTCAGTTGAGGAACCGTATCTTTCAGAAAGTAGTACAGCCGCTCGGGTTCCAGCTCCACGCCTACCGGCGCAGGATAATCTAAACTGCGTGCAATATCAGGAGATATCCGGGCTGCCCGGCCCAGCAGACTCAGAAGCTGTTCCTGGATGTTCCGGTAATGCTTACCCCATAGTGTGAATTCCCGTTCCCGGCTGCTCCAGATATGCTCAGCAGGCAACCAGAATTCGTTCTCCTCGCGCCCTTCCGCCCAAAAAGACAACCGCCAGGTTCCTTCATCATCAGCAGGAGGCTCAAGCCGCAGACCAAGTCCCAGCTGTCCACTCTGCGCCTCTTCCGTCTCTGAACGCGGCACATCACTTCCACCTGTTTCCGCTACAACGGCCAGCAGCTCCGCGACTTCCGCAGGCGTTCCCTGCACGGGAATATCTCGGCTGCCGGTAAGGAGGCTATTCCACCACAACTCCGTTAACGGTGAATAACCCCGGCGATAGTTGGCCTTATATGGTGACAGCTCACTCTCTATCCGGGAGATAACTCCCTTCACTTCAGCGCTAATAACCCCCTGTAAAAAGGAATAGAGCACATAGGCTCCCGCCTCCTCACGGGTTATTAAATCGGTGGCTTCCGCAGGCGGGCTGCCCAGTGCAAGCACCGGCATAGCGGCGGATAACTGAATAAATATCTTGTGGTGTTCCTCATTCCGGAAGGCGGGAACCCAACTGGACACCGCCGCTTGCTCTCCCCCCCGGCGGCGTGAGCCAACCGGGTTCAGTTGCGTGGCACCGGGTACAAATCCGCCCGTACCGAGCAGTTCAAGGGCAAACCGGGCCGCAGCGGCCCAATATCTCATTTCCCCACCCGGCTCAATGCCCTGTTTCAGGCACAGAGACTCATCCCAGGCGAGCAGAAGCTCCAAAGCCTCTTTAGGCGTAAGAGCCAGCCCTTCCAGCGTACGTCCGGGCATCTGCCGCCGTGCACTTTTCCCTTCAACTGAGGCTACGGGATATTTCACTTCAGCCAAACGCAGCGCAGCACCCGCAAAAGGACGCAGACCGCCCTGCAGTTCCAGCCGCTTGACCACTCGGGTCCAGGCATCTACCTTCGGTTCCGAAGTTTCGCCGGAGAAGCAGAACAATACATCTCCTAACCATATTGCATACAGATGCTTAGTCATCGTGATCTCCTGTCTTTTAAGCAAGCAGAAACGGTGCCTCCGTCCGAATTCGTGGCAGCACCGGTTCAGCGAGAAATATTAAGAAGCTACGCCAAAATGGAACAAACCTCCGCGCAGCTTATGAGTGCTTAAATAATACAAAAAAAGGTTTTACCTTCATCTTATACGAAAAGTCTCTGATTTAAAAACGTTTCTGTATATTTTCCTCCGGATTTCATGAGCTCCTATGAATTTTCTTATTTCAGGAGACTTTAATCATGGTATAATTGAGAAAATTTTACATAGGTGGTGAATACAATGGGATCTGATCATCCGCTAGTTCTACACAAACGTTCGTTTATACTAGCACTTAGTCTGCTGGCAATGTTAATCATACTCACCACCCAGTATCCCGGTCCTTATAATACAGCAGATACTTTATTCCATTGGCTTGGAATTCGGGCATATTCTCATGAAGCGACACGCACAGGAGTGAATTATTCAGGCATTTTCACGCTGATCCTATTTACAGGGTGCATCACACTTTTTAACCGCGCACTATCCCGGCACCGTATAATAATGTTCATCGCAGTCATGTTTCTGCTCTCCACAACACCCGGCTGGCTCGTCCATAGTTATCAGCGTTTGGCCGCCTCTGGTGTCTATGCCCTGGAGCTTGATCCGAAAAAGATTGATTGTAACTACGCATGGGACAACAATCGTTTTACCGTCACCTGTCAGATTCCCATCACGAACTATAGCGACAAAGCTATCAGCGTCCGGCCGGTACTCGATATTCCCCAGATTTACGGAGATCCCATGGCAAGAGGCCCTGTCTCTTTGACAGAGCTTACTCTTACGCCGCAGGCCAGCGGTGCGTATAACACAACGTTTGAACTTCTAACGGAACCGAACGGGGTAACCAGCGGAAGAAGAACAGGCGGCTTCTCCCTCACTCTTGATGATGGATCACACACACGTAACTGGGAGTAGAATGGCCGGCCGGGAGCTCGTCACTCTATATCCTTTCGGATAATGCTCAGGCTCCCGCCTTCAGAAGGATCAGCAACTTGGATGGTAATACCTTTTGCCCCTTCGTTCCGCACCCATCCTTCTGCCCCTCCTGCGAATTGCCGTGATGTAAGCTCCGGAAGACCTTCAACTGAAGTGATGGCAAAAAAGGGCCACATCAAAGAGAAACACAGACTAGCCCTGTCCGGCTTAAACTCCTCATGCCGATGAGGATAGGACCAGGAGATGACCAAGCTCCCTTCTCTCCCTGCCGCTTGTACAGCCAGTTCAGAATACCGCCCGTCCCTGTATGCAAAACTCACCCCGTCATCCTCATATAAACAATACTCCGCATGAAATCCTTCTCGGGCTTCCGCACCATAAAGGTGGAATGTCAACGCGGCCTCTCCCTCTTCCTCTGCATACTGCCGTAACGGCCCTTCCGCGAGAATCGCACCCGCCTTCACATACATCGGCATAATATGCAGCGGTGCAGCGGCCAGAATATGGCGCCCCCCACCCTGAACCTCCCCGTCCCAATAATCAATCCAGCACCCTTCCGGCAGGTACACCGAGCGGTGATCGGTATCCGGACGGTACACAGGGGCAATCAGTATATTGCTTCCCAGTAAAAATTGATCACAAAGATTGGTAACGCGGGCATCCCGAGGGTATTCCAGAATTAATGGACGGATGACCGGCATACCACTAACCTCAGCTTCCCGGAACAGATTGTACAGATGCGGCAGCCAGCGATAGCGCAGACCGATATACTCCCGCAGAATCCCTTCCACTTCTTCACCGAACGACCACGGCTCCTGGCGAAGTGTACCGATAGAGGAATGATTACGGCAATACGGGAAAAAGACTCCCATCTGCGTCCACCGCACCAGTAACTGCGCAGAGGTATGGTGAGCGAACCCACCAATGTCCGGTCCGGCGAAGGCCAGCCCAGACAGTCCCATATTCAGAACCATCGGCATAGCCATTGCCATATGCTCCCAGAAGCTGCGGTTATCTCCGGTCCACACGGCAGCATACCGCTGAATCCCGGCATAACCGGCCCTCGTCAACACAAAGGGACGTTCTCCCTGAAGATGCCGCACCATACCCTCGTAGGTCGCCTTGGACATCATCATCCCGTACAGGTTATGGTATTCCTCATGGGTCACAGGGCGGCCATTGTTAAAATGCATAACATCCAGATCCATGGTTTTGCTGTCATTAAATACAGCAGGCTCATTCATATCATTCCAAATCCCTTGAATACCAAGATCCGTATAATATTGATGCAGATTTCCCCACCAGAATGCGGTTCGTCCATCACTAAAGTCAGGGAAAGCGCTGATACCCGGCCACACCTCACCTAAAAAGATATCCCCCTCCAGACGGCGGCAAAAATGCTTATCCAGCACGCCTTCCTTATACACCTCATAATTGGGGTCTTTTTTCACACCGGGGTCTACAATGGGCACGATGCGCACGCCTAGTTTCTTCAGCTCCAATATCATGGCTTCCGGCTCCGGAAAGTTAACGGGATCGAACGTAAATACCTTGTATTCGTCCATATAATGAATATCCAGATAAATCACATCACAAGGAATCTTCTTCTCGCGGAAAGTACGGGCAAGTTGAAGCACTTCCTGCTGATTCATATAGCTGTAGCGGGACTGGTGGTAACCTATAGCCCATTTCGGAGGCAGGGCGATCCGTCCCGTCAGAGCGGTGTATCGTCTTACGACATCCTTCATCTCCGGCCCATGAATGAAATAGATATCATAGGCTCCCGTCACGCAACCGATCGTAAACGCCACACCGTGGGAACGCATATCGAAATTGCTGCGTCCAGGATTATCGAGGAACAACCCGTAAGAAAGCTCCCCATGCATATGAATCAGCAAAGGAATGGATTCGTACAGCGCTTCGATCTCCGGAAGATGCGGAGCGAACACATCCGTATTCCAGTTCGTATAGTGCTCCCCGCGCTTATCCAGAAAGCTGGATTTCTCTCCTAACCCGTAGAAGTGAGAATCCGGCTGCATGTCGTATTCAGCATGAATAGCCCCCCGCGGGTTCCCGCTCACCAGATTCTGCTGCATAATCACACGCCCTTGCAGGTCTTCTACGGCAATTAAGAATGACTCTTTCTCCAGACGTACCCGGATGGAACTGGTCGTGAAGATCAAACGTTCACCCGTCTCCTCGACCGGGAACAAATGCGAAATGAAGCTTTCCGGAAGAACAGCGGCTGTAGTTGTCAGATCCGGCACCAGGCCCTTGAATACCTTCATACGGAATACATTGTCGTTCAAAAAAATAAACACAATGCCCCCGCGCTCACCACGGCATATATACACATTCTCCGAAAGCTCCCAAGAGAGAATCCTGCCTAATGTATTCCACGTTTCCGTCATTGCAATCGGCCCCATTTTCTCTGGCCGTATCGCTTCGCTACTCTCCATATCCTGATCCTCCCTGGTTACCGACCGTTATTAATACATATTACCCAGTGCGGTAATATCACTATCCACAAAATTTTCATGACTCATTATTCATTTTCAAGCCACAAACAGGTCTGAACCAGCAGATATGCGGGTATATTCTATGTATACTTGTCAACGCACTCATCTCTGGGAGGTTATTCATGAACCGAAATCCTTACAAGTGGTGGAACCTTTTGCTCTATCTCGGGGTTATCATCGTCAATGCACTTTCGGTAACGCTGCCTTTGGGAGGCAGAAGCACGGGTGAAATTTCAGACATGTACTACACCTATCTCACCCCTGCGGGATACGCCTTTGCGATCTGGTCACTGATTTATCTTTTGCTGGGCGGATTCGTCATTTATCAGCTTCGTTCTTCACCCGGGGGCATAGCTGCAGGGAAATCCGCCGGGATATGGTTCATTTTAAGCTGTGTGTTCAATATGAGCTGGCTTATCCTGTGGCATTATCTGCACATTGAGCTCTCGCTTGCTGCAATGCTCCTACTACTTTTTTCTCTAATCGTAATCTACCGGAATACTCGAATTGCAGATATTCATACAGTCGGTTACACCTGGCTGGTCAAACTGCCCTTCAGCTTGTACCTTGGCTGGATATCCGTAGCCACTATCGTTAACGTGAGTATTGTGCTGCAGAAAAATAAATGGGATGGCTTCGGTCTCGGTGATTCAACCTGGGCCGTTATCATGCTCTGCGTCGGTCTGCTGCTGGCTATTCTTGTCAGCTACCCGCACCGTGACAGTATCTATCCTTTGGTATTTGTCTGGGCGTATGTCGCTATTGCCCTGGAGCATAAGGAAGCTGCCAATGTCTTTGGCACTGCATTGACGGCCGCCGGCCTTCTCCTGCTGTATAGCTTGTGGCTTCTTCTCACTCCTCGGCGCAAGATTTCTTAAGCCTCTGATGAATCACCCGCTTATCCACAGCACAACAAAGAGGCCGCCCCACTCGCATCATTATGCGGCGTAGGGCGGCCTCTTTGATTAGCCAAGCCTTTTGTACATTACTCAGGATTGGGTATAGAAATCCTTACTCTGCCTGAGGCAGATTATTTTTTTCGGGCAACCGCTTCGATCTCAACCAGACCGTCTTTCGGCAGACGTGCTACCTCAATTGCACTACGGGCAGGATAGGGCTCGGTAAAGAAAGAACTGTATACTTCATTAACCGCAGCAAAATCATTCATGTCCTTCAGGAACACCGTAGTCTTCACTACATGATCAAGCGATGCACCAGCTTCCTCAAGGATAGCCTTCACATTGGTAAGCGCCTGACGGGCCTGCTCCTGAACACCCTCCGCCAAATTCCCAGTTTCCGGGTCCAAACCCAGCTGTCCGGATGTATACACCCAATTCCCTGCCGCAATGGCCTGACTGTATGGGCCAATCGCGCCCGGCGCCTTACTTGTAGCTATCTGTTTCTTGCTCATAATCCTGCTCCTCCCACAATCTCTTTATTTTTCTCATTGTAAATCTGCTCTTCACTCATTGCAACACGCGGTAGTTTCTCCGATTAGGAATTCTGTTCTTTCCCCAGAACGTGAATCACTTCATTACTATAGACATGCACACCACGTGTACCAGCTAAAGCAATGTTAATCATCGCCCTTGCAACCGTCTTCCCCTGTATTGCCCGATACTTAGCTCCCTTGCCGGTTAGCATGAAATCCAGGCCCTTCATAAGCCCCGCTGCCACCCGCTCGCCTATTCTGAACTCCTGACGCTCGCCAAGGAGCAGCGAAGGACGGAAGATATGTACTCCCTGAAAATCCGCAGCAATCAGCCCTTCCTCCATAAGTCCTTTAGTACGGGTATAAAATGTACGTGATTTCGAATTCGCTCCCACCGAGGATACTACAAGGAACTGTTTAACCCCTTGCTTCTTGGCAAGAGCCGCAGCCTGCAGCGGATAATCAAGATCGACCACTTCGAAAGCACGTTGTGATCCAGCTTTCTTAATTGTAGTGCCGAGCGCACAGAATACTGCCGCTACCCCGCTGAAGACATCCTCGTAGCGCCCCAGCTCTCCCCAGTCGATGATCGTCTGTTTCAGCTTAGGATGCTCGAAGCCAAGCGGACGCCGCACCAGCACTCTGATCTCATCCCATTCGTTCCTTCCCAACAGATCCCGGGTAATTTCATTCCCTACAAGTCCGGTAGCACCAAGGACCAATGCAACTCTTGCCATGAACATACTCCCCTTTGTTATTCATCCTTCAGAATGCGTCTTCCCAGAAAGAAAGCTAGCAGAATCATCATGACCCCTACAAACAGTTGCATGCCATAAACCTGCGTCCACTTCGGCCAATCCTCTATCCATTCATAAATCTGCCCGCCGATCAAAGGACCGAAGAAGGAGGACAGGCCCGTAAGTGCTGCGAATAAAGCCATATACATGGGTCTTTCTTTCTTGGGAGTATCTCCAATGATGAAGTTGAAAGCCAGCTGGTTAAATCCCCCAACCCCTACACCGAATACAATATGGGCGGTAAACAGAACCAATAGCATTGGCAGAACCGAGAGCAGCCCCCATACCAACGATGAGGTTGCTATAATAGGCAATGTCCAAAGTAACAGCCGTTTATTGCTATACTTTGCATTCAGATTACCCCAGACATAGAAGCTGCCCATCATAAACAAAGTCTGCGCCACATTCAGTAGAGACAACGTTTCATAATTAATATGAAGCAGCTTCAGCATCACATATGAATAAAGTGGTACCGTTAAATTCTGCAGCAGCAGCCAGGCGGCAAGAAACAGTGTAGATTTCATAAAGAGTTTGTCACCGAGCGGTTTTTTAAACATCGGCAAAAACTTATTCTCTTCCGATTTCTCAAAATGTACATCCGGATAAAAGAACAACACGACAATATTGGCAGCCGCGAAAATCCATATGATCACAAACAAAATGAAAAAACCGTCTCCACCTGGATAACGGTCGAGCGCAATTCCCCCGCCGTACATGACAATACTACCCAAAGCATTCAGAACCGTATTGCGGATCCCGAAGTAACGCCCCCTTACACGAGAAGGCACAAGGTCACTGATAACAGAACTCCAGAGTACCGCCCCGCCTGTATTGGCGATGAAAGCGGTTGTATATAACGCAATAAATGCCATAACCCAATACTCTTTAGGGAACACAAAGGGGATCAGCCCTGTTGATGTCCATAAAATCCGATGCATGGTTACAAATGCGACCATCGTCCATTTACGGCTCGGTAATTTCTGTATGAGAAAGGCGATGCCGATTTGTGCGATATTCACTAGCGTAGTTAGTGCAAGCACGAAGCCGATTTCACTTGACGATGCGCCCAGATATAGCAGAAATCCCGTCAGAAACTGCCCCTGCAGCAGCACCTGGAAAATTGTCGCAGGGACACCTTCCCATGTGGCAATATACAGATTTCTACGCTGTTTAGAAATATGGCGTTTCCCTTTCGGGCGAATGAATGACCGCCTGCTCTTCATGATGTTCACTTAGGAATTACACTCCTTTGATGCGGCTTTGGCTTCATTCTACTCTCCATCGTAGTTCTGTCAATACGACAGAATTACAAATAACCTTGGAGCTCCTGCCGGATCACGGGATTGGCAGATAGAAGGAGAACGTACTCCCTTTACCCTCGTCACTCTTCAGTATGATGAAACCTCCCAGGAGTCTGGCCAGATCCCGGCTTATCGATAAGCCCAGACCTGTCCCGCCATATTGGCGGCTGATGGTTCCGTCCGCCTGCTGGAACGCTTCGAAGATTGAAATATGTTTATCCTTGGCAATTCCAATGCCACTGTCCTGAACCTCGAAGACAAGCCATTGCCGAAGCTCAGGGCCTTCATATCGGGTTTCTCCCCTTAAGTTCAGCGATACTGAACCTTGATCTGTAAACTTAAACGCGTTGGACAGCAGATTACGCAGAACCTGCTGCACCCTCTGTGGATCTGAATGTATGGTTTGAGGCAGATCCTCACTCACAGTAATCTTAAACTCGAGGTTCTTCTGACGGGCAATTACACCGAACTGCATAGCAAGCAGCTCCGGAATTTCACTGACATTCACTTCTTCGCTGGTTATCTCCAGACGACCGGCTTCCACCTTGGATAAGTCCAAAATATCATTTATAAGCAAAAGCAAATCTTCCCCTGAACGGTGAATGATACTTCCGTATAACATCATTTCATCCATGCTGAGAAACTCATCATTCTCCTCCATTAATTGAGACAAATTGATGATGCTATTCAGCGGCGTACGAAGCTCATGCGACATATTAGCCAAGAACTCAGATTTATACCGGGAAGCCAGCATCAACTGCTTTGCCCTTTCCTCCAGCACAACTTTATTCTTATGCAATTCTTCTGTCTGGGTGTAGAGCAGCTGGTTAGCCCGCTGAATTTGCAGATTCCTCTCCTGCTCCAGATGAAAATCTCGTACGATAAGTGCAAAGAGCATGCTTAGCGCCATCCCTGCAGGAAAAGTCACAGGCATAATTTCATTGATATATGTATGGACAGGAATGACACCAAAAATAGTAATATTAACGGCATTCATCAAATTCACTGTAAGAATTACAATCAGACCCTTACTAACCATCGAAGAAAAGGAACTCCGTACCCAATAGCTAAGAGCAGCACAGACTAACCCCAGGATACTCAGATTAATGACCCCGGCCGCAGCTGCCGCAGAAACCCCAAAAGTCAGACGCATCAATCCTGTGCCAACCCCAACCATCACAAGCATAAGGGGCTGCGGATATGCCAGCGTTGAAATAATCAGCGGAACAAACCTCAAGTCAAAAATAACATTGTCATCCAGCCTATATCCAAAGAAAGAGCTGATCCATCCGGCAAATATGGCCAGAATGACCCAGCTTACTTTTTTCACCTTAATAGAAGCGTAGGTAATCGTGTGTTTATATAGTAAGTTGGACAAATAAGACAACGTAATAAGCAGGGCGGTATTCACAAAAAATATTTTCAGATATTCCATAGACTCACTCCTGCTATAGTCACTATAATCTAGATTATCTTCATTCTATATCTTACCATTATTTTTAGCATTGCTATATAAAAGAAGAGTGCAAATCATATACGATTTGCACTCTTTTTTTGTGAAGTAAGCCACAACTTTGATGGACTCCATTTTGTTTCCTTAATCCCCTCTATTACTGGTTCCGTATACAAAGGGTCAATGGTGTCTTTCGTTAAGTTGTCCTCTTCTACTTCACCAGATGGAGGGAGGAAATAGTACCGGGAATGATAGGAGCACATAACGTCCCCCTGCTGGGTAAGGACCCTGTTTCCCTGGATCTCAACAATCCTGCCGGTTACCACATAGGACTTGTACATAAACATCGCCTCCCCTTACAATGTGATACCTGCTCCGGAACCTGTACCTTTGTACCTTTATCGAGGGATGAATCTTTCATTTGCTTGTATATTTGTCTATCAGCTTATCTTTCACATCGTCAAAGACGTCTAAAACATCATCTGTACGCTCGCTTCTCTGCTTTTTGGCTTCGCCCTGTCCATTGCATGATTATCTCCTTAGTTACCGGCCAATTTGGCGTGTGCTGATCTCAAAGGACTTGTCTTTATATTACCCTCAGCCCGTAACAGTGAATCGATATACACCCACAGGTAGACCTCGTCAGAAATAACGTCGGTTTTTGTCACATAATAGTCTTTAATAATCTATATCTATGCATTTTCAAATTTGATATAATCCATCTGTAAATAAATTTGTTTATGAACAAGTGATAGTTTTCACATAAGTTTGCCTGTTAATATGCTAGAATGCCATGTGATCTGAAAGGGAACATTTAAAATTTTTTATAATGCATGTCCCAAAATGTCATATTGCTGCTACAATGAGGTAGAATGTCATGCGTCGAAAGTGACAAATGTCATTTATAAAGTGATTTTTATCACTTCCATTTGCTATTAAAATGTTTTACATTTTAATATATATATTTTAAACTACTTTTTTGGAGGTCATATTTAATGAAAAAAGCTTCTCTTATTTTGTCGAGCGCATTGGTTCTCGGTCTGCTCGCTGGCTGCGGCAACAACAATAACAATGCTCCTGCTGCTACCAACGCCCCTGCTGAAACTGCTGCCCCTGCTGCAAACGCTGGTAACTCCGCGAATGCTGGTACTGAGGCTGGTAAATACCAAGATGGAACATACTATGGTACAGCAGAAGCTGACGCTAAAACTGGCTGGCAAACTTATGTACTGCTTACTGTAGAAGGCGGCAAAATCACCAAGGCTGACTGGAATGCATTCAACGTTAACAACGCTGGCGACCTGAAGAAAAAAGTTTCCGAAGACGGTAAATATGGCATGAAAGATAAAGGCGGCGCTCAAGGCGACTGGCATGAAGAAGCAGCCAAAGCTGAGGCTTTCCTGATCGAGAAACAAGATCCGGCTGCAATTACAGTTAATGCAGAAGGTAAAACCGATGCGATCTCCGGCGTAACTATGGGAGTTAGCGACTTCGTTGCTGCTGCACAAGCTGCTCTGGCTGCTGGCCCTGCACAAGCTGGCGCTTTGAAAGACGGCGGTTACCATGCTGAAGGCGAAATGGATGCTGAATCCGGCTGGAAATCCACTGTTGACCTGACTGTTGCTAACGGTAAAGTTGTTGCTGCTAAATTTAGCGGTGTAAATGCTGCCGGCGAAGATAAAATCCAAAACTCCATTGATGGCAAATACGGCATGAAAGCCGGCGGTGCTCAAGCTGAATGGCACGAAGAAATTGCTAAAGCTGTAGCTTACTACCTTGAAAACGGTGCTGCTCCTGCGCTTGATGCTGAGGGCAAAACTGATGCAATTTCTGGCGTATCCATCCATGTAGGCGAATATTTCACACTTGCAGAAAAAGCACTCGAAGGCGCGAAGTAATATCGCGACCCTCTTGCAGCTAATCAGATGAATGAGGTGAGTTTCTTTTGAAAAAAATAGTCATTTTGGGCGGCGGCTACGGCGGCGTACTCACGGCCAAAAAACTAGCAAAGAAATTTAAGAACAACAACGACATTGAAATTAAACTGATCGACCGGAATCCCTACCACACTTTACTGACTGAGCTGCATGAGGTTGCCGCAAACCGCGCTCCGGAGGATTCAATCAAGATCGATCTGAAGAAAATTTTTGCCGGCCTCAAAGTGGACGTTGTCCTCGATGAGATCAGCAACATTGATTTCAAAGGCAAGAAACTTCAATCCGAAAAAGCTACTTATGCTTACGATTACCTCGTAATCGGCACAGGAAGCAAACCAACCTTCTTTGGTATCCCGGGAGCAGAAGAGAATACCTTCCCATTCTGGTCTTATGATGATGCCGTTGTTCTGAAACGCCAAATTCGTGATATGTACACGAAGGCAGCGAAGGAGAAAAATGCAGCGGTTCGTCGCTCCATGCTAACCTTTGTTGTTGTTGGCGCCGGATTTACAGGTGTCGAGCTGATCGGCGAAATGGCTGAACAGCGCGAAGAGCTGTGCAAAGAGTTCTTCATCGATCCTTCTGAGGTTCGCCTGATCGTTGCTGATATGGCACCTAAGGTTCTGCCAATCCTTCCGGATAAACTGATTCAAAAAGCTGAGAAACACCTTCGCAAGCTGAACGTGGAAATCGTGACAAGCGCGAAAATCACTGAAGTTGGCAAAGGCAGTGTTGCTCTCGGCGAGAAAAACGTTGTGGATGCAAATACTGTAGTATGGACAGCCGGTGTCGAAGGATCCGAGCTTGTAAGTACTCTAGGTGATAACGTTCAACAACAAGGCCGCAAACGGATCGTTACAGATGAACACCTCGAAAGCGTAGACCACAAAAACGTATACGTTGTCGGAGATAACATCTTCTTCATCCCTGAAGGCGAAACCCGTCCTGTTCCGCAAATGGTTGAGAATGCTGAGCAAGCAGCCCCAGTCATTGCCGCTAACATTGTTGCAGATATTAACGGTACGGCTAAGAAAGCTTACAAACCGGCTTTCCACGGTACGATGGTTTCCATCGGCAGCCGTTACGGTGTAGCGAACGTTGGTCTTCCAGGCAAACTGTTCATGCTGACCGGATTCATGGCTATGCTGTCCAAACACTTTATCAATATGTTCTATCTGTCCCAGGTTGTTGGTTTCAACAAAGTATGGACTTACATGATGCACGAGTTCTTCCACGTTGAGAATCGTAAGAGCTTTGTTGGAGGATACTTCTCTAAACGTTCGCCTAACTTCTGGCTCGTACCTCTCCGCATGCTGCTCGGCGGCATGTGGGTATATGAAGGTATCGATAAGCTGAAGAAGATCTGGGAAGATCCGGATAAGATATTCCTGATTCCTGCTGCTCCTTACGCAACGGATGCTGCATCTGCAGCAAGTCAAGCGGTTGATGCCGTTAAAGATACGGTAGATGCTCAATCAGCAGCTTCGGCAGTTACAACTGCCAAAGAAGCAGTTCAAGCTCTTCCAGTTCCAGGTTTTATCTACGACACGACCAACTGGTTCATGGATCTGATGTTCTACAACACAGACGGAAGTTACACATTCCTGGCTAAATGGTTCCAAATCGGCATGGTATGTGCCGAAATCGTCTTCGGTGTTATGCTTATCGTCGGCCTGTTCTCCGCCATCGCATCCATTGCCACTATTGGTATGGCTGTCATGATCTGGTCAACAAAAATGGCTTCAACGGAAATGCTCTGGTACACAGCTGCTGCAATTGCTTGCATCGGCGGATCCGGAAGCGTGTTTGGTCTAGATTACTACGTTCTGCCTTGGCTCAAGAAACAGTGGAAGAAAATTCCTCTGGTAAGGCGCTGGTACCTCTTTACTGACTGATGTTAGTAAAGACCAGCGGGCTATAAGTTAATTATACTAACTGTCTATGTAGAAATTATGTGGACTCGATCTAAAATTAATATACTTTTTCTGGAGTAATGTGTCCCTTTGGGCACATTACTCTCCTTATTTAACAGTGGTTTTGTGGGGATGATCAAGGGATGGTCGCTTCGGCAAAACCGACAAGAAGGAGAGAATCTTGTGAACAGACAACTCATTGAAGATAGCTTCCGGTTGCTTCAGGCGGATATGTCACCGATCGCCGGAATTCAGCTTCAGCTCTCTCCGGCGGAATGTGAGCGTCTGCTACCTATACTTGAACGTCTTAATGTGGATAATAGCCGCAAAGCTCCTTTACTCGGCATTTACATCATTCTGACTTCGGCTGCACAGCGACACATCGAATGTACTCCGCATCATCCCAACCTGACCCGAAATATATTGGATGGAGATTATCTATATAGCTTTTACCTACAGTTTGCCGTGAAATACCGCGAACTGGATCTGGTTGCTTATTTAGCTCCTTCTATTAAAAAAATGCAAATTAGACGGTCAAATGGTGACTTGGCGGATTTCAATTTGGCAGCTGGAATGGAACAATTCCTGATGCAAGAGAGCCGACAAGAAGATCGAACAAGCAAAGCCATTTGACGGGTGGGATAGCATAGATGAAATTGCATGAAGCACTTAAGATTAACCTTGGAGAAATCGATCGTGAAATTGAACGTCTGGTAACCCGTGATAAAGACGTACCGAAGCAATCTCCGCTGTCCACAGGCATCCTGGAGCTAGTCGGTTCTGGGGGGAAACGTCTCCGTCCGTTAATGGTGATTGTCGGCAGCCGTTTTGGCACAAAGGCTCCCAATCGCCGGACCATGCAGCTGGCAGCTGCTTCCGAATTCATTCATGTTGCCTCGCTAATTCATGACGACATCATAGATTCCGCAGAGCTGCGGCGCGGTCAACCCGCACTGCATACCAAGACTGGGATTACCTCTGCCGTCCATATCGGCAACTATATGTCCGCCCGGGTGATTGAACTACTAAGTAAATATTCCGGCGACAAAAACCGCTATGTGCATGATCTATCCTCCGTGGCTACCGCCCAGCTATGTTTGGGTGAATACCAGCAGATGGAACATGCATATGACTACAACCTGACGATGGAGCAATATCTGGAGAAATCACGCAATAAAACAGCACTGCTTATGGCCACATGCCTCCGGGTAGGCGCGTTATCCACCGGAACTCCTGTGGAGGTTGCTGACCTCCTATACACCTTTGGGGAAGCACTGGGTATGTCATTTCAAATTCAGGATGATCTGCTCGACTTCACACAATCAGCGGATGTCCTCGGCAAACCGGCAGGCAGCGACCTTCGGCATGGTCAGGTTACATTACCTGTACTCATTGCCCTTGAGAACCCTCAGCTTGCCCCTCAGATCCGTACCATCGGCCCTGCATCAACTGATGCCGAGGTTACAGCTGTACTTGAACTCATTACCCGCGGCGACACCCTCTCCCGTGCAGAGGCAGTCAGTCAGGAATACCTTAACCGTGCTGCAGACATCGTCCGCCAGCTCACCTCATACCCGGCGCATGTTGATCTGGACACACTGCTGCAATACTTCGCATCTCGTGACCGTTAAGCTTCCTGAACCGCTAAAACTCTTCATTCCAAAAAGGTCCCCTTATGGGGACCTTTTTGCATTCCCTCAGCCCAATCCCCCATTCCTCTACTCAAGTTCTTATCCTCACAAAGACTTGTCTTTACCCGCTAAACAGCGAACGCAGCAAAGCGCCCGTGAGCGTATTTAGCATTCGTGTTTATGGTTTATGGTTTAGGTTTAGGTTTAGGTTTAGGTTTAGGTTTAGGTTTAGGTTTAGGTTTAGTCTTTAGTCTTTAGTCTTTAGTCTTTAGTCTTTAGCCCTTTAGTTTAAGGGGTTAGTCTTTCAGGGGTAAAATAAAAGGCAAGCCGCGTTTAGCAGCTTGCCCTTGCAATCCTGCCTGCCAACAAAGTGGAGCAGGCTGGATTGCTTTTATCTCACCCTAGGTCGGTTAGGATACGGAACGGAGAGGAATTTTTGGAACTGGAGAAGCGTTAGCGTTCGCCTTTATGGTTGGATTTCAACCGCGGCGCGGTTCAAAT
Source organism: Paenibacillus oryziterrae (assembly GCF_042610485.1). Lineage (NCBI taxonomy): Bacteria > Bacillati > Bacillota > Bacilli > Caryophanales > Paenibacillaceae > Paenibacillus > Paenibacillus oryziterrae. The sequence continues at coordinate 155,319 of NZ_JBGJZO010000002.1, forward strand.
CCAGAAATCCAACCATAACAGCGATCGGAAGTCCAAACATTCCCGAAGTGACGCTCCCTAACCACCGGCAGGTGCTAGAGGTAAAAGTAATCCACCAGCGTACACAACAATATCACCATACTGATCACCTGATTCAAATTATACGAAGCCACCTTCATCAGTTGGCGGTTCGAAGGCTTGATAATCTGATGCTCCGTCATTAGGAGCACCGTGGCAATCCCAATCCCTACAAGATACATCCAGCCGAGATCACGCCATACATAGAGGAACAGCAGCAGGAGCACCATTATGAAATGTAGCGCCTTAGAGATGCGCAGCGCATTCTCAAGTCCGAAGAAACTGGGAATGGACCATAATCCATGCCTGCGGTCGAACTCAATGTCCTGCGTACCATAAATAATATCAAAACCTGCGATCCAGAGCATAACTACGGTTCCGATCACGAAAGGCGTAAAGGCAATATTCCCGGTCACAGCGAACCAGGCGCCGATAGGCGCTGACGCGATGACAAAGCCCAGGTACAGATGGCTGAGAAATGTAAACCGCTTAGTGTAGGAGTACGACGAGATAAGTACGATCGCTACTGGCGACAGCAGCAGACATAATAGGTTCAGCATGCCTGAAGCAGCGATGAACAGGATATAGTTAATGATGACAAACAGAACAACTTCCTTCTCCGCAACCAGCCGCTGCGGCAGGTGCCGGTGGGCCGTACGCGGATTTGCACTGTCAAAGGTCCGATCGACCAGACGGTTAAAGGCATTGGCCCCGTTCCGTGCTCCGATTAAAGCGATTAGCCCCCACAGCATAACATGGCCGGATGGCCAGCCTCCGGCTGCCCAGACCATCGAGATGATGGCGAAGGGCAGCGAGAACAAGGTATGGGAGAACATGACCAGCTCGGCGAATAGCTTCAGTTTCAGGGCTGTATTTTTAAACACATGGATTATAGCCATAACTTACCTCTTTCTTAATCTGCCGGGACTGCAGGTACAGAAAGACCTTCTGCCACCTCTGCCAGCACTTCATTCAATGTATCCAGCATTCCTTTAATATCTTCCTCTGTGATGATCAACGGAGGCTGGAAAGCCAGTACGTTGCGGCCAACACCGTTTTTGCCGATCAGATAACCCCGGTCCTTCATTCGCTCCAGAATGTCATCAGTCAAGGCGGCATTTCCTGTTGCATCTGCCCCCCGCAGCTCGGCTCCAAGCATAAGGCCAGTCCCACGAACTTCAGAGATCAATGACGGATAGCGCTGCTGAAGCATCTTAAGTCCTTCTTTCAGCATACTGCCACTACTTGCGGCACGTTCAGGAAGCTGCTCAGCAGCAATGAAATCAAGCACTGCCAGCGCTGTAACCGCAGAAACCGGATTACCTCCGAAGGTCGAAGCCGACGGTCGATTCAGCGAGAGTGCAATTTCATCCGTTGTAGCAAAAGCTGCCACCGGTACTCCGTTACCAAGTGCCTTAGCCATAGTGATAATATCAGGAACCACATCATAATGCTCCATGGCGAACATAACACCCGTACGCCCGAAGCCGGTTTGAATTTCATCAGCGATCAGGAGGACTCCATATTGATCCAGCAGCGCTTTGACCTCACGGAAGTACCAGGAGACCGGCATGATCATGCCACCGTTGCCCTGAATCGGCTCGGCAATCATCGCAGCAATGGTATCGCTTTTCTCCTTAAGGACTTGCTCCAATTCCTGAATAGAGCGTCTTGCAGCCTCTTCCAGTGTCATGTCCGGATGATACGGACGGCTGATGAAATCAACGGCCTCCTCCAGATAATTGTCGGTACGCCACATTTGCAGCCCGGTAACACTCATAGTTAGATTGGTACGCCCGTGTAAGCCGCTTTCCAGTGCGATGAACCCTTTACGCCCGGTATGCATTCTGGCAAGCAGCAATGCACCCTCATTGGCCTCTGACCCACTGTTCACGAAGAACGTGCGGCGAAGGCTGCCGGGAAGTACTTCCTCCAGCCGTTTCGCCAGATCGACGCCAGGCTGTGTCAGGTAGACTGTTGTTGTATGCTGCAATTGCTGCAGCTGTTCTATCGTTCGGGCGGTGATAGCCGGGTTGCAGTGACCACAGGCCACCACTGAGACGCCGGCGAAGAAATCCGTGTATTGCTGTCCATTCTCATCATATATAAACTGCATGGAGCCCCGCACCATTTGCGGCGCGTTACGGTAAAAATGCTGCGTGCACGGATAGAAGTATTGTTTGCGCCCCGCCGCTACAGCCTCTCTACCGATGAAGGTACTCTTTTCCATGTAGGCTTCCTCCCGCTTCCTCTTAATTAAATTGCAGAGAACCCAAAGTATAACCGGCATATAACGGCTTCATTCCGCCAAGCATATCCTCGCTGCCTGCTGTACCGTTTATTTTGTGCTGATAGGATAGAATAATTTCACGAAGCTGCTCCGGACTATAAGTAACGCCTTCAATGCGGAAACAGGAAATGCCGAGCCCGCTCATCTCATCCAGCATAGGCAAGTAGCAAAGCTCCTTGGAGAACAACAGATGGCAGCGTCCATGCTGGTCACGGTAGACCGGATTCTCGCCTTTATCCGTCATAAGCACAAGCACATCATTGCTGACATAACGGTTGTCTTCATGAGCGATAGGCTCCATCACTTCTGTATTCTCAAACAGGTCATGCTCCATGTACATAAGTGCAGGAGTCCCGTGAACGATAACCTCCAGCGGTAATGTAGATCCTGATATAAAGGTTGCAAAATGCTCCAGTGTCATCTCCGGGGATACAGTACTCCGCTCCAGCCCAAGGCCCGCGTAGAGTCCGGCTGCAAGTTTGTTGTACACATTCAGATTGGCATCACCAATCATCGGATATCCTGTTGTTTTAAACCGGCGGATCGCTCCCAGGTTCGTCACCATCAGGCCGTCAATCGGCAGGCGCTCTCCGCTAAGCAATTGGTCATATTGTGCAAAATGCTGCTCCGTCATCATCCGCGGCAGACCCAAGTACAACTTCGTTGTTCCTTTGATCGCACCAAGCGAAATAATATCTTGCTTCGTGAATGGACGGTCCGGTTGATAGACATCTCCGGAAAGATACAGATTCTCTACGCCCATCTCGAGGACTACCCGTGCCTGTTCCATATTGTTGACGCGTACAGCCAGTTCAGGTCTGCTGTTCTTGCTGATCTTCTCAGCCGACAACCGTTCACGCAGCTGCTGGACACGTTCGGCCGATAGTTCTTTTTCCGCGGTAGGCGTACTGAATACCTTGCCGGTGCTGTAGAACTTGCCGGTGCCCTCATAACGGCGGTTAATATTCGAAAGACCAGGTTTGCCAAAGGCATAGGCTGTCGAGAAATCGCGTTTGCGGTTTTTATAGAGGAGCTTGGAGTCCACGGTACGGTCAAAGCCGATCGGATCATCGATATAACGGTCGATAGCCTCACCGTAGCTGTTCGCCAGCATGACGACGAAATCTTTGTCACGCATCCGGCCTTCAATCTTAAAGGAGGTGATACCGGACTCGATCAGCTCCGGAATATTCTCATACATATACATGTCTTTAACGGCGAGCGGGTACTCCGTCGGGAACACATAACCGTCCTTCTTGATTCGGTAATCCCAGCGGCAAGGCTTCATACATTTACCGCGATTGCTGCTCATGCCGAATACCTGGGAGCTGAAATAGCAATTCGCCCCGTGTACGGAGCACATATCACCATGGACGAAATATTCCAGTTCCATTCCGCTCTGAGCGCTTAGCAGCTTGGCGGTATGCAGATCCATCTCGCGGGAGGTAACTACCCGGGTTACGCCAAAGTCACGCAGCGCATAGATCATCTCCAGATTATGGACATTCATCATAACGGAAGCATGGAGAGGAACGGTAAGTTCCATCTCGCGGATTAGTTCAATAACTGCCATATCCTGCACAATCAGTGCATCCGGGCGGACTTCATCCAGGAACCGCAGGTACTCCCGGGCTTCCTCCACATCTTCTTCACTGAACAGATTATTGACGGTGACATATACTTTTTTGCCTAGACCATGGGCGATATGAATCGCCTGCGCAATTTCTTCGTGCGACAGATTGTACCCTTTGCGCATCATTCTCATATTAAGTACAGGGCCACCGAAGTAGACCGCATCACAAGCCGAATGAATAACTTCCTGGAAAATTTCAAAAGTTCCTACGGGAACGAGTAATTCGATTTCCTTGCCATTAAAATAACGAGCCATTCTTATATCCTCCTAAATATCTGCTACCCTTGTGAATTACAACAGTGCGACCGCGAGTCCCATCACAACAAACATACTAATAAATACGCTATCCGCCAGCCCCCATCTAAGCCGATGATACTGGCTGCGCGGCGCGTCCATGCGGAAGCCTCTGGCTTCCATGGAATAGACCAGATCCTGCGCTCGCCGGAAGGCACTCGAGATGACCGGCACCAGCAGCGATACCATCATCCGTCCTTTGTCCTTAAGCGGCAGTTCTTTCAAATCGGCACCGCGTGAAGCCTGCGCCTTCATAATAATCTGCGTTTCATCGAGTATCGTCGGAATAAAGCGCAGTGCAATGCTTATCATTAAAGTAAGTCTATCCGGAGACAGTCCTAGCTTCTTGAACGGTAAAAGAATTCCTTCCAGCCCCTGATTTAGCCTTCCAGGTGTCGTTGTAAAGGTCAATAGTGCGGTAAAGGTGATGAGAAAAACCATCCGGATGACGGAAAATGAACCGAGCCTCAGTCCACCGTCATACAAGTGCAGAGAACCTAAAGAAAGCCAGATCTCTCCTTCTTTAACCGTGAACATCTGTACAATAAAAATAAACAACATCAGGTACCGCAAAGGTTTGGCAGCTTTAATGAAATATTTAAGCGGAATCCGCGTTGAAACCATCACGGTGATGGAGAATACCGCGAGCAGCGCCATCGCAGGCCAAGAGCGGGATAATAAAATTACAGCCACATACAATAACATTCCGGTAATCTTCGCACGGGGATCCAGCTTATGCACCCAGGAACCCGTCTCAATGCTGCGTCCAAGCAGCAGCTTCTCACTACTCATAGCCATCCCTCTTTCCGGTCTCCTGCCGTGATGATCCGGCAGGCAATGAGGCGATGAATTCGGCAAGCCCCTCTGCAGTCAGGCGAGGAGTCTCGCCTTCGAGATGGAAGCGGTCAGCAACCGCCCGCCAGTAACGCAAGGACTGCGGTACGGTAAGTCCGCAGCGCTCCAGTATAGACGGATCAGCCGCCAGTTCTAAGGTGCTCCCCTGAAATTCAGCATGGCCCTCCTTCAGAACAATCCAGCGGTCCGCTATTGGCAGCAGCTCGTCCATCCGGTGGGTCACAATGATAATGGTCCTTCCCTGTTCCCTGCATAGCTTCTCCAGCAAGGTGATCAGTTCAGCACGGCTGACCGGATCCAGCGTTGCCGTCGGTTCGTCCAGGACGACCACTTCCGGGTCCATAGCGAGCACTGAAGCAATGGCCGCCTTGCGCATCTGCCCCCCGCTAAGCCGGAACGGATTACGCTCCAGCAGCGCCAGATCCAGCCCCATATCGGTCATTGCCGAGCGTGCCCGCTCCTTCGCCTCTTCCAGTGACATGCCAAAGTTCAGAGGCCCGAAGATGAGATCCTTCTCGACTGTCTCTTCAAACATTTGCTGCTCCGGAAATTGAAAGACCAGCCCTACACGGCGGCGGAGCGGCAGCAGCCTTGGCGACTTCTCCCCGGCACGGAGTGTAACATCCAGTACTCTGACCGTACCCTCTGTGGGTTTGAGGATTCCATTAAACAACTGGAGCAAAGTCGATTTGCCGGAGCCTGTAGCTCCGGCAATCCCTACGATAGAGCCCTTTGGAATAGCAAGATCAATTTCATGCAGTGCAGTCTGCTTCCAGAGGCTGCGATCCGCGTACACATAGCTGACTTGCTGTAGTTCTATGGCCATAACTTATCGATCAGCTCCTTCTCACCGGCAGGCACGCCTGTATGTATTCCATGCTTCTCAAGCTCCCGTGCCAGGCGCCAAGGATATGGCATGCGCAGATTACATTCCTCCAGCAGCTTCTCATTACGAAACAGCTCCGCCGGGCTCATATCCCCGGCCAACCCGCCGCCATGCAGCGCGATTACCCTATCGGATGCCATGATCTCATCGGCGTCATGCGAAATCATCACAATCGTATATTTTCCTTCTGCCCGCATACGCTGCAGAATCTCCATAAGTTCATTACGGCTGCCCTCGTCCAACATGGAAGAGGCCTCGTCAAAGATGACGATGCCTGGCTCCATGGCAAGAATTGAGGCGATAGCCACACGCTGCTTCTGTCCACCGGACAGCTCTCCCGGATGCTTGGCAAGCAGATGGGCAATTCCCAGTTCCCCTGCATAAGCGTGCAAGCGCCGGCCGATTTCAGCAGGCGGCAGACAAAGGCCCTCCAGGCCAAATATAATATCTTCTTCGACGGTTGCGCCGATAAACTGATTGTCCGGATTCTGGAACACCATTCCGATAATCTGCCGTATTGCAGCGATATTCTCTTCGTTCAGCACAAGGCCGCCTACATTAATTTCTCCGTCGCTTTTCGGCAGCAGGGCATTCAGCAGCTTGACCAGTGTAGACTTACCGCATCCGTTGGCACCAATCAGACTGACCCACTGCCCCTGAGGAATGGTGAAGGATATATTTTGAAAGACAGGCTGGCTCGGATCATATCCGAACGATACATTCTTCAGCTCAATCACAGCCTGTCCCTCTTCGGCTTTCAACCCTTGCCCGCTATAGGTTTCATTCATGTTGTTCATCCTCCCGCGGCCCCGCTATCAACCCAGAAATTCTTCAAACAGCGATATCTTGGACAGAGACGCTACCAGGTAACGAACCGCAAATCCAACGGCGATGCCTGTGACGATTCCGGTTATGAGCAGCACCGGCAGATAAATTAGAATGCTTAAGGAATCAAAGATCATAGCCGCAGCCAGCAGCTGCCCGACATTGTGAGCCAGACCTCCGGCAATACTGATACCGATCAGACTGAAACTCTTTCCGCCAAACCGTACCAGTAAGAACATTACAAGAAAGCTGAGCAGCGAGCCGCATAAGCTGAAGAGCAGACTTGAGAAGGTACCGAGTATAAATGCCGTAAGCAGGGTCTTCAGAATAACCAGCATTAGTGCATCCCTGCCGCGTAAAAAATAAATACAGGTCAAAATCATAATATTAGCAAAACCCAGCTTAGCACCGGGCATCAGACCTATCCCTACCAAAGGAATCTGGGCCTCCAAAATACCGAGCACTACCGCCACTGCGGCAAAAATCGCTATGATTACCGTTCTTTTCAGCACTGTGGCTGATTCACTACTGGACATAGGCATCGATATCGTCCTCCCCCGACGTACTTGCGATTTCCACTAATACCCGATGCGGCAGGCAGACAATCGTCTGCTTAGGCTGGGTAATAAATCCGAAACCGAGACATACCTTATCGGGACAATCGGCATCATACATTTCCACGCCATAATCATGCACTTTCAGGATGTTGTAACCGCGCTCTGTGCGAATTTCAACGGTTTGTTCCTCTTTAGTCAATTGGATTGTCTTGAATTGTTTGCCGTCTACGGTTATATTAGCCACCCGGTTCTCAATTCCCGTTTTATCGTTATTGCCGGAAAACCATTTCGGTGCCAGAAAAGCAAGAGCAGCAACCAAAACGATGGAAATCAGCAGCACATCCCCACGTTTCATAAAATTCTCCCTTATTTTTTAATTAAGTAAATCCCAACTTATTAAGTATAACGGTCTATACCCAATCCTTCAATAAATGTCGTCGTTTATTGTCGTATTTGCACCATAATTCACAAAATAGGCACGTAAGATTTCCCGTGAACAATTACACTTATTATAGAAGAACTGCATCCCGAATCAAAATCACGATCGAACCCTTTCTCTATTCAAAATAATTTGCATTCATATCCAAAATGTGATATATTAATCTAATATTTGATTTCCCCATATCTTTTCCTATTGAAGAAGATGCTAACCGACTGGGTTACTGTTATATAGTTATCGGCGTTTCGGACACTTGTACTTACATTTTCTTTACAGGAAACATCCTTTTTATGAGACTAAATTCAAACATGGCAATCCGATTCACACTGGAGCGGCCGCGGAGCCGCAAGGACAAAAGAGAGGTAGGGCTTTTGTCGTATTGGAAGGATTATTCTCTCCACACGGCTGATGGAAATAATTAGGACTTATAAAGCCCGTTGCTCACGAACGGCGGGAGATTAAATATAAATAGCACGTGTCCCCTTTGCTCGGGATCAATTCGTGCATGCGTGGAGCAAATAGCGCCCGGTAACCGCAAATAAGCGGATACCGGGCGCGTCTACGTTTCAGGGGATCTTTTTGATAAACTCCGTAACCCAGAAAAAAAACCGGATGCATCCATTCCTGGATGGCACCCGGCCTAAGGAGATATATAAAAAGGTTAGAGTTAACAATTATAAAGTTAGAGTGATCAAAAGGTTAACAGCTGTAGCCAGCCGACCATAGAAATCCATAAAGGAATGCTTAGAAATATACCGAATGCCAATCCGCGTTTGAAACTGCCCTCTTCACGAACCTCGTGCGATTCTTGCACATCATACATTGCTAATTCCCCATTTCTCATAACTTTTCCCTGCAATTTAATCAACTTAATTTTAATATAATTCTTTAGACAGCTTTCGTTTGTGAACTTTGTCACATTTATCCTATTATTGAGAAATTTCATTGATTATTCGTTAAAGAACAGGTTAGAATACGAATATACGTTCTGTTTTTAAGAGGGGTGAACTCATGAACCGGGCAGGAAGCCAAGATAGCATGCTGGTCAAATCGTATGTTCTGCTCCCACTTATATTATCGGCTTTCGAGCGGGATTCTATAATTATTTCTGCACATATCCGGACACCAGCCCCCTATCTGGATATGCTCAAAACAGCTTCAGCCCAAGCGGCCGGTGATTTGCGGGATGTCCGCCATGAAATGAGAAAGCGGGGGATTAAGGTATATGAACAGGAACGGCTGCAGAAAGGAATCGAAGCCCGTTTCATCTGCAGGGGATATCATGACCGGATGCTGCTCTTGAATGATATTCTTGCCGCCCAGGCCGCTATCCATATGCGCAGGTATTTGGGAATCGATATCACTGCCTTTCGGAGCTTTGAAGAGCAATACCGGCTCATTCCGGAGACTACCGGAGCCCAAGACACCGGAAGTTCTGCACAGGCAAAAAATAGATCTTACCTTTGGGAGTAGGCAAGACCCGAAATCCATATACCACGAAACACTGGGGGGTGTTTGGTATAACCAATATAACTCCCCAACCTGAAAACCACCTGATGGCTACCTAAAAATTAGCTTAAAACTCTTCAGCCACTTCTTTCAGTACCGGATACTCCCAGAAACCGAGCCGTCCTTTGGCTGGTATCGGATGAACCAGGGGTGTCATCGACTCCAGCTTCCAGGCATAGCGCCCTTCACTGAAATCGCCAAAGACTACTTCATTATCGCTGATGCCGCCCTCACGTTCGGCAAGCTGTGCTGCCTCATAACACTCCGTCAGATTGCCGGCAGCTATGATGGACCCGGTTGGCAGATTATCAGCAGTATATCCGTGCCGGGCTAATACCGACCGGAAAGGCTCCTCCAGGCAGGCAGCCTTGTCGATTGTCTTCCCGGCATGAATCGCCAACTCCCCCCGGTAGCCTGTCTTCCAGGAACGAGTCTCAAACTCTTTTTCCCCCAGTGCAACCAGAGTGGCCCAGGGCTGACGTATGGTTAAGCAGCGCATGACGATAGTCTCCTTTCAGAATTCGTATGTTAGATCCCTAGCGGAGAACGGCAATAGCCTGTATTCATACCTAAGGAGTTATAGTGGTTTTTGATATTAACAATGGCTTGACCTTGGATCACTTGCGATACCAGCTGCTCTAGCCCCATGGCATCGACTGGTTTATTCTGCAGCAAATCTTCAAACGTTCGCTTAATTACCTCGGGATACATATTACCTGCCACACTTGAAAGCCCGTTACAACCGCCCTCTACGATATTGGCCACAAGATTTACATCCCCTGCCGCAAACCTGATGAATGAATCGGGAAAAGCTATGCCCTTGTGACGGTGAACGTCTCCGCCCTCTTTAAAACCAACTATATTATGATGTCTGCCAATCAGCTCATGAAGCGACTCGGGACTTAAATCAAATCCTGTCCGGGCCGGATTGTTATAGAGAGCGATCTTTTTTGTCGTGTGGGCAAGCAGTTCCTCCACATAGGCAATCGCCTGCTGCTGGGTTGGGCGGATATAAGGAGGAAAGCCGATCAGAATGGCCTGAAAGACTGAATGTTCAAGCGCCTGGACAAGCCGCACCGCATCCTTGGTTCTGACTGCAGAAACACCGAACATCAGTTCAACGTCGGCGAAGTTTTTTTGTTTAAAATAATCGATGATTTGCAGCCGCTCCTCAACGCTCATGGAGTGTTGTTCACCGGTGCTTCCGGAGATCAGCAAGGACTGGATTCCGTTACGCTTCAGGTGTTCAACAATCGGTTCAAACCCGTCTGGATTGAGACTCTCATCTTCGAGAAACGGAGTCGGGATTGCAACGTTTAAATTATTCATTCTTCTCATCCTTCCATCGTGACGTTGTCAGCAAAGTAAATTGTTTCGCAAGAAAATGCGGCGAGTAGGGCATATCATTTTTAAGCCACGAAATGATTACACCGATCAAAGCAGAAGAACCGTACCCTATGGCGATGTCTTTTTGAATCGTTGCCGTTAAGGTTCCCGGAATGCGGCTCCCCGTCTCCTCTATTCTAGCAGCAATCAATTCCGACAGCAGGGTCAACAGCCTTTCCGAAAAGTTCGTAATTCGCCGATAGACGAGAACAGATTTATAAAGCTTCGAATTGTCCGCAATATATTCCAGAAGCCTTATCAGTGGCAAATCCTCCTGTTCTGCAGAGGCCTGGTTCGGCGGTATCAAGTCGTGAAGTATCTGCTGCTAACCTTCTTTATCAAACGTACAAACGAGGCTTCGGAAATCCAGCCTAAAACATCATCAAGCATAAGAACCGTTACAGAATCATAATAACCGTCACGAAGATGCGGGTGAAAGCAATTGAACTGCCGGCCTGCGCTTCTTATCCAATTTCGGTTGTATAAGAAAGAAGCCGAGGTCTCCTGAAGAAGGGAGCCTCGGCTTCTTTGAGTTGATTATTTTTTATGATTACCTTGCACAGGGGGATTAACCGGAGCACCCTTGGCCGATACGCCTACACCATCTGTATACACCATTTTGCCGCCGTAGTATCCGGTTCCCAGCACAAGCCCACAGGAAGCAAGCGAAACAACCAAGTACAGCACCAGTGGAACTTTTACAAAAGCGCGTTTGCCTTTCCAGTACATCAGCAATCTCCATACAACAATCAGAGAAACTACCCAGGCGGTTATAGTGGCGAGCGTCTCGTGGGGTTCCAGAAATGAAGTCACACCGCGGGCATCATCATCCGGTCCAGTCGCTATAGCGACCCAAGCTCCCACTGCAGCAAGCAGCCACATCCATAACCCGCCAGCAGGATTCAAAGAACGTTTTTTCAGGGCTACCACCAAATCATACCCAAATCCGATGATGATCAGAGCAATAGGAAAATGTACGACAATAGGATGGATGTGATTAAAAACTTCAGTAAACATAATAAAACCTCCATTGTTTAAAGTGGTTGCCTTAAGATTCGTTTGGTTTCAGGAAGGATGACCGTAAAGGTGCTCCCCTGATGAAGAGTGCTGGTTACGACAATTCTGCCACCGTGCCTGCTGACGATCTCATGGGCGATAGCCAGCCCCAGTCCGGTGCCGCCATGTTCCCTTGTGCGGGCTTGATCTACCCGGTAGAACCGTTCGAACAAGTGGGGAAGATCCTCCTCTGAAATCCCGCAGCCTGTATCCTGAATGATTACATTCACAGTACCGTTGTCATTCCGGGTAATCCCCAGCGTGACTGTGCCTCCCTCCGCAGAATATTTAATGGCATTATCCAAGAGAATATACAGCACCTGGTCAATCTGTTCGCTGTCCCCGGTGCAGGTGAAGACTTCTTCGAGATTACCTATGTTCAACTGCAACTTAATCTTGTTCTCTTGCGCTACTAATTGCATTCTAGTGGCAGCGAACGAAAGAGAGTGCTGCAGATCAAAAACTTCCTGCCTTATGGGCAGCAGAGGCGAATCATTTCTGGCCAGCGTCAGTAATTGCCCGGTCAGGCGGGTCATACGCTGTATTTCTTCCTTCATATCCTGAAGCACAGTCTGATGGATCGGAGGGAGCTTATGACGTTCTTCCTCCAGAATATCCACCGACAACTGCAGGACGCTTAAGGGTGTTCTCAGCTCATGGGAGGCATAGGCCGTGAATTTTTGCTGCCGTGTAAACGCATGATTGATGGGCACCATGGCCCTTCCGGCCAAAATATATCCAATAGCTGTAGCTGCCGCAAGCAGGAGAATGGTGATCGCAATGAGGAGCATCTCCATCTCCTTTAGTAAATTTGCCTGCTTTGTAATTTCTTCACCCAGCAGGAGAACATGATTCCCCTGGTCACCGGCCGTCTTTCGCAGTACGGCATAAATGGTCTTTTGTTTACCAGAATCCTTTGTTAAATAGAAGAAGGATGTATTACTGTGAGCATCCAACTGCTGCTGATAGGACGGCAACAACAGCGGGTTGTCTCCCGCAGGTGACTGGGCGGTGATGGTCCAGGAGGTATCTGTTATGACAGCGAATTGGTCGCTTTGCAGATACTCCCATTCCATTCTGTGAGCGTCTGCCTGCCGCTGTTCTCGAATCTCCTCAGCATCATCAACTTGCGGCGATTGATTGAGCCACTCATCCAATGCCTTTTGACTAGCGGATTCCAGATTATGCCTCTCATCCCTGTGCATCACATCCGTCAGTACCCAATAGAAAGAAGCCGCCATGATGAGCAGAATCAATCCAATCATCGTACTGTAAAAAATGGTTAATTGCCTGCGGGTATTAGGTATCATCATGGTCAGCTCCGTTATCGATTAACCGGTACCCTCTTCCATGGACACTTCTAATCAGCTTCACAGTAAAGGGATCGTCGACTTTTTTTCGCAACAGCTTGATGACAGCATCAACCGCATTCAGAGTAACATCTGCGTCATTGCCCCACACATAATTGAGTATCCGCTCTCTGGAGAGCACAGTATTGGGATGACGAGCAAAAAACTCCAGCAATTGAAACTCGCGTTTGGTCAGAGTCAAGGGTACACCATCACGCTCTGCCTCCTGCGTATCAGGATTGAGCCGAAGACCGCTGACCGCATATCTTGTGGTATATCCCCGGGTCTGCTTTCTGCGGTCCAGAGATGTAATTCGGGCTAATAGTTCTTCGAAAGCGAAGGGCTTGATCATATAATCGTCCGCCCCTGTCAGAAGTCCGCTGACGCGATCCTCAATCTCACCGCGGGCCGTCAGCATCAGAATAGCCGTGTTGTCATTCAGACTTCGTTGCTGCCGGCATAGCTCCAGACCGGTTTTGCCGGGAAGCATCCAGTCCAGAATATAGAGATCAAATTCCGCGGTGGCAAAAAACATCTCCGCTTCTTCCGAATTGCGGGCCCATTCCGTCAGATGTCCTGCCAACTTGAGCTTGTACTGGATCATGTAACCAAACTTAGCGTCGTCTTCTACTAATAGAATGCGCATAATAGCCTGCTTTCTTAGTTCTTAATGTGTTTAGGTTATTTTCATTATAACGATTAAAAATGAAAAAATAATGAAAAAAAGCGCAACTTCCAGACTCTTGGAAGCCGCGCTATTCATTCTCAGAAAGGATGCTGGTGAAGGGAATTGAACCCCCGGCCTACGCATTACGAGTGCGTTGCTCTACCCCTGAGCTACACCAGCATAAAAAAACACATTTCCGTCAAACAAAAGAGATTATACAAGGCCGCGCTGAAAAATCAATCCTTTTTACCGGGCATCCGCAGCTTGCCTATTTCCACTAGTTCTCCAGTAGCTTGCGCTCTACGGCTTCAAGTTTGCTGCGGCTGGTGGATTCCTTGTCCCGGCGGTCGTCGATTTTGACAGAGGTCGAGACACGCTTGGCTCCGCCTGCAAAAGGGGACTCGTGCAGCGCCTCAACAGCCGCGAGAATACGTCCCAAAGAGCCCTCAATAATGGTCCCCATCGAGGTTAGTTCATACGTTATCCCCTCCACCTTCTCCAGCACACGCTGCATATCCGCTACATAACTACTGAGACTCGTGCTTCCTGTTCCAATCGGAATGACCGTTACTTCGGCAATAGCCATTTTGATCCCTCCTAAACCTTAAGTGTGGACTCTAGCGAGCCTATTCTATTGTATCAATTCCACTGTCTCCCCACAAACAGACCCAGTTATGGCTATACACGGGAGAGGAGAACCAGGACCAATGTACCCCCGAACAAGCGATCAAATTTTGGAGTGATTGTGGCATCTTTGCGGAGGTTTTATGAATCATTTTTGGCGGCTTCTCCTTCTTCCTGTGGATCAATTGTGGATTACCTGTGGACGGGCTGTGGATCAATTGTGGAGTACTTTCGCGAAGTCCGCATCCGGCGCGGATTTGTGAAAAACATGTTTACAAACACAATATATTGGGTTAATGTTATTCAACAACAACCAAATATAGTGGACACAGGCGCTTTAATTCGTTGATCGGATTTCAGCTTAATAGGGAAGTGCGGTGCAAATCCGCTGCGGTCCCGCCACTGTGAACCGGCTGCCCTCCGGCATTTCATGCCCAGGAGTGGACACCTCTGCAAGCAGAAACCACTGGGATGGCAACACGCCCCCGGGAAGGGGCTTGAAGAGGCCGGAAGCCAGGAGACCTGCCTGTATCCTTACGACACCATCTAATAATCCCTGCGGAGAACAGGAACGGTGTCCGAATGCGAACCAAATCAAGACAAGCCGCACGATCCGATGGGATTGCTGCGTTTACGCATACGGGCATTTCCTGCTTCCGCAGGAAATGCTTTTTTTATATCGAGAGGAGAACGGTACAATGACCTTGCTGGAGAAACGGTACAACGGCACACCAGATACCACGGAAGTTCTTTTGGAGGAAGTAGTCAGTCTGGGACGCGATATTATTGACAGCCTGGACCTGGATTTACTGCGCGAGAACGCCAATTTGAACGGAGAAAGCTTCTCCGGCAAGATGAGCAAGTTCGGCAGCGAGTACTCCAAATGGTACGCCCGTAACTTCACCATGCCGCCGCAGCTCGTACAGGCCATCGAGGACAATGTAGTATATGTGCATGACCTGGACCAATATGCCATCGGGACCACCAACTGCATTTTCATTCCGTTCGCCAAGCTGCTGCGTGAAGGCTTCAACACCGGGAACGGCAGTGTCCGCCCTCCTAATTCCATTATGACAGCGATGTCTCTGGTCGCGATTATTTTCCAGTCCCAGCAAAACGCACAATACGGCGGCGTATCAGCTAATATGCTGGACTATGATCTTGCTCCTTACGTCACCAAATCCTTCGCCAAGCTGTTCCGCAAGGGACTCGAGTATTTTGAAGAAGGACAAGCTGGCGACATTTCCGGTGATATCTCAATGAGCCGCAGCGACCTCGCGGAGCAGTATCCGAGAGCCTTCCGCTTTGCCCAAAAAGAAACCGAGAGCGAAACGCTGCAGGCCGCTGAAAGCATGATACATAACCTGAATACGATGTCCAGCCGCTCCGGCGGACAAATTCCTTTTACTAGCATTAACTACGGAACCTGCACCTCCCCTGAAGGACAGCTCGTCATCAGCTCCCTGCTGACGGCAACTATGAACGGGCTGGGCAGCGGCGAGACACCGGTGTTCCCGATCCAAATCTTCAAATGCAAACAGGGTGTCAACCAGCAGCAGGGCGATCCCAACTATGACCTGTTCCTGAAGGCTGCCGAGTGCTCGGCCCGCAGATTGTATCCGAACTTCGCCAATCTCGACGCGCCGCTCAACATGCAGTACTATGATCCGGCTGACCCGGATACAGAATTTGCAACCATGGGCTGCCGTACCCGGGTACTCGGTGACCGCTTCGGACGTAATCACTGCTCCGGTAAGGGCAATCTAAGTTTCAATACACTGAATCTTGTTCGGCTTGGTTTGGCCCATGGTACGGCCACTGGACGCCGCCTTGTCGCTGATGAAGATGGCTTCTACGATGATCTGGACTATTACATGGATATCGCATTAGAGGGACTTCTCCACCGTTTCCGGATTCAAGCCGCCCAAAAAGCCAAAGCCTCCGATTTCATGATGCGCGAAGGCGTCTGGGAAGGCGGCGAGACACTGGCAGCGGATGACCATGTTGGCGAGCTTCTGAAGCATGGCAGCCTGTCGATCGGTTTTATCGGAATGGCAGAGTGCATGAAAGCAATGTACGGCAAACACCACGCCGAGGACATGGATGTCCATGCCAAAGCCCTGGCGATCGTCCGCCATATGCGCGAATACTGCGACCGCAAGAGTGATGAGCTGAATCTGAACATCACCTTGTTCGCTACTCCGGCCGAAGGATTGTCCGGCAAGTTCACCAAGATTGACCGCAAAGTACTGGGCTCTATCCCTGGCATAACTGACCGGGAATATTATACGAATTCCTTCCATGTTCCGGTCTATTACGACCTGGCAGCTGCCCGCAAGATCAGCTTGGAAGCTCCGTTCCATGAGCACTGCAACGCCGGCGCTATTTCGTATGTGGAGCTGAACGGTAATGCCCGCAGCAACCCGGCGGCTTTTGTCAAAATCATCAAGTATGCCCTGGAGCAGCAAATCAGCTATTTCAGCATTAACCATCCGATTGACCGTTGCTCGAGCTGCGGCTATGAAGGCGTCATCGGCACGAACTGCCCATCCTGCGATGCCCATGAGGATCATGTGCATATCCGCCGCCTGCGCCGCGTGACTGGTTACTTGACCGGAGACTATCAAACCCGCTTTAATGCTGCCAAACAGGCAGAAGTAAGGGACCGGGTTAAGCATCTATGAACATTTGCGGATATTATCCGGAATCCATTAACGAGGGAGAAGGCATGCGGGCCGTGATTTTTCTGAGTGGGTGCCGCCATCGCTGCCCGGGCTGCTTCAATCCCGAGACGTGGAATTTTAATTTCGGGGATGTGTTCACACCGGAAAAGCAGTCGGAGATCATTGCCGAAATGGCTGCCAATCCGTTGCTGGACGGATTAACGCTTGCCGGGGGAGATCCCTTCTTCTCGGCAGGTGAGGCCGCGGAGTTCATCGAAGAGCTCCGGGCCACCCTTCCCGGGTTCCCCGTTTGGATCTACAGCGGATATACCTATGAAGAAATCACAGCAGTCACCGGCTCGCCGGAATATCGCCTGCTTGAGTTGTGCCAGGTCCTGATCGACGGACGTTTTATGCAAGAACTGAAAGACACCACTCTTCCCTACCGGGGAAGCAGTAACCAGCGAATTATCGACATCCCGGCCAGCCTCACGGCGGCGAATGTTGTTCTTTGGCAGCCCTCTGCACTCTAAGACATTAAAGTCATTGTAGTCATTTCGGGCTGCTTTTTCCGATCCTATAGTTCAATTTTTGATATTGAAAATTAATTCCATTCCAGAAGGGAAGCTGATCTTTATGCCTCAAGTCGTAGTGAAACCGGACAACCGCCAACTGGCCTTTGATGAAATTCGTCTCTCTGTCTATGCCGACCGTATCCTGAAAGGACTGGATCAGCTAAGCAAGGAAACACTCCTGCGCGGTGTGCAGTCCAAGCTGCGCCGGGAGCAGGTCAGCGGCGATGAAATCAGCAGTGCTTTTACAATGAGTGCCCTGGAGCTGGTAAGCAAAGAAGAGCCGGACTGGAAGTTCGCCGCCGCCCGTTCCCTGCTGACCTCCCTGTATAAGAAAGCTGCCGTGAACCGCCGTTACAAAGCTTACCCGGAAGAGCCTTACGGTGAGTTGTACCCACTGATTGCTGATCTGGTCAAAAAAGGAATCTACCGCGAAGAGCTCCTGACCTGCTACACCAAAGAACAGATCGCCGAGCTTGAAGCCAGTATTGATTACACCCGTGACCTGCTTTTTGACTACATCGGGCTGCTCACCCTCTCCGATCGCTATCTGGCCCATGACTTCGACGGACGCGTTATGGAGCTGCCCCAGGAACGTTATATGGTCATTGCCATGTACCTGATGCACCGCGAGCCGGAAGAGAAGCGCATGGCGCTTGTCAAAGAGGCGTACTGGGCGATGAGCAATATCTATATGACCGCAGCGACCCCAACCATGTCCAATGCTGGCAAAAAAGTCGCCGGGCAGCTCTCCAGCTGCTTCATCGACACGGTGGATGACTCGCTCGAGGGCATCTTCGATTCCAATACCGACGTGGCCCGGCTAAGCAAAATGGGCGGCGGTATCGGCGTCTACCTGGGTAAAGTACGGGCCCGCGGCTCTGATATCCGCGGTCATAAGAATACCAGCTCCGGCGTCATCCCTTGGATTCGCCAATTAAATAACACCGCCGTCAGCGTGGACCAGCTGGGCACGCGCAAAGGCGCCATCGCCGTCTATCTTGATGTGTTCCATAAAGATATTCTCGCCTTCCTCGATCTGAAGTTGAACAATGGTGACGAGCGGATGCGCGCACATGATGTGTTCCATGGCGTCTGCCTGCCGGATCTGTTCATGGAAGCCGTTGAAGCACGGGGACACTGGAACCTGTTCTGTCCGCATGAGATCAAGAAGGTGATGGGCTGGAAAGATGAGAATGGCCGGGCGCTGGGTCTAGAGGATTTCTACGATGAAGAGCTTGGACAAGGGGCCTTCCGGGAGAAATATGCCGAGGCCAGTGCGAATCAGGAATTATCCCGCATCACGGTTCCAGCCATTGATATCATGAAGCGGATTATGAAATCGCAACTGGAGACCGGCACACCGTATATGTTCTACCGGGATACGGTGAACCGGGCGAACCCGAACCGCCACGCGGGAATGGTCTTCTCCTCCAACCTGTGCACAGAAATCATGCAGAACCAGTCGGCAACGGTAGTAGAACAGGAAGAACTGGTGACTAAGGACGGTCAGACCCGGATCGTCATCTCCAAAATTCCCGGTGACTTCGTCGTCTGCAACCTGAATTCGATCCATCTGGCCCGTGCGGTTCCCGCCGGAGTCTTGGAACGTCTCGTGCCAATCCAGGTACGCATGCTGGATAATGTCATCGACATCAACAATATTGAAGTGCTGCAGGCACAGTACACCAACAGCCAATACCGCGCCGTCGGTCTCGGCACATTCGGCCTGCACCATCTGCTTGCCCTGAAGGGCATCCGCTGGGAGTCCGAAGAAGCCGTCGAATACAACAACCACCTGTATGAGCACATCAACTATCTGCTCGTGCGTTCAAGTATGGAGCTGGCCCGCGAGAAGGGCCGTTATCCGAAGTTCGCCGGATCCGACTGGGAGAGCGGTGCCTACTTCACCTCACGCGGTTATACCAGCGGAGAACAGGAAGGTAAATATGTAACCACCGAACAGTGGCGTGAGCTGCAGCAAGAAGTGGCCAGAGATGGAGTCCGCAACGCCTGGATGTTCGCCATCGCACCGAACGGCTCCACCTCGATTATTGCCGGTTCTACCGCCAGCATCGATCCGCTCTACGAGCTGCTCTCCTACGAGGAGAAGACAACCTACAAGATTGCGAACCCTGCGCCGGACCTTTCCGAGAAGACGATCTGGTATTACAAGACGGCCTTCCTGATTGACCAGAACTGGTCGATCCGCATGGCCTCCGCCCGCCAGCGCCACGTCGACCAGGGCCAAAGCTTCAACCTGTACGTGCGCCCGGACATCAAGGCCACGGAGTTCCTGGAGCTGCACCTGAACGCCTGGAAGGGCGGCCTGAAGTCGACCTATTATGTGCGCAGCCGGGCATTGACGATCGAAGAGTGCGAGTCTTGCGCAAGCTAAACGGTTCTTTACACTTTAAATTCCGGCGCTATATCCGCCACTACAAGGAATGTTTGGACTTCCGGTCGCTGTTATCCTCAGATTTCCTGATTTAAACCGCTATGCGGTTGAAATCTGAGGATAGCTTATGCTTTCGAAGCGAGCTTTCCTGCGGAAAGCTTTCGGGCGAACGCTATCGCTCCTACAGTTCCAAAATTCCTCTCCGTGGCTCATCGCCAGCCTTTAAAGGCTCCATTCTCCAGTTAGCTTCGCAAAATATAAGGAGGGTAAATATAAATGCAACTGCAAAAGATTTTTAATACCGAAGCGCCGAACCAGTCCACCCGCATTATTGACGGGGAATGCTCGGGCATCCTGAACTGGAACGATATCCGCATGCCGCATATGTACAAGCTGTACAAGGTGCTGCTGCTAAATCACTGGATTGCTGATGAAATCCCGATGTCTAAGGACGCCCAGCAATTTGCGATCCTTGATGCGGAAGAGCAGCGTGTCTTTAAAATCAATATCTCCCTGCTGGCGGTGCTGGATTCTATGCAGACGATGTTCGTCGGCGATGTGAAGCGGTATTTTACCGACTCGTCTCTGGAGGCGATTTCCGCAATCATTGGGCAGCAGGAGGTCGTGCATAACCAGTCCTACTCCTATGTACTGTCCTCTATTGTGTCAGATCGCGAGCAGAAAGAGATTTTTGAATATTGGAAAAAAGACCCTGTACTCCTGGAGCGCAACCAGTTCATCTCGGATATTTATCAGGAATTCCGCGATGAACCGTCGAAGAATACATTCTTCCGCGCTCTAGTAGCAGACCTGATTCTGGAAGGTATTTTCTTCTACAGCACCTTCGCTTTCTTCTACAATCTGGCCCGTGACCAGAAGATGATGGCGACCAGCCAGATGATCTCGTACATCCAGCGGGATGAGAACCAGCACTGCTACTTCTTTGCGGAAGTGTTCAAGCAGCTGCTGATCGATTTCCCGGAGCTGAACACCAAAGAGAACATGGATTACGTGTACCAAACCATCGACCGTGCTGTCGAGCTGGAGACCAACTGGGCGCACTATACTTTAACTAACATTGAAGGTATTGATCTGCGCGAGCTCGGCGACTACATCAAATACATTGCGAACAAACGCCTGACCCTCATGGGTCTGGAAAAAGGCTACCAAGGCGTAGATATCAACTGCATGCCATGGATCAAGCCATTCTCCGATGAAGCGTTGAACGCAACCAAAACGGACTTCTTCGAAGCCAAATCCCGGAACTACGGCAAGGTTGGCGACGATAATGGATTCGACGATCTGTAAAAGCTAATATCTATATGGGCCATCCTCAAGCTATCTGCGGGATGGCCTTTCTATGTCGATGCTTGTTTATAGTAAACAGCTGTTTATTACTGTGCGAAGCCATACGCCCGAATAACCAACCCTTTATTCCCGCTGCCTAACTGCCCGGATGCACGACTACCGAGTACTGAGTACTGAATACTGAATGCCACAACTACCACCAGCACCACCAGTACCACCACAACACCAGCCCACCAACGGTAGCGTCAAGAGTCAAATTTCTTTAGAATTAACAGTAGTTTTTCCTGTTAATGTGGCATTGAGGGGCAAATCCAGCTATTTAACGGGAGAAATTCCAGTTAAATCACCGGAATGCATTCAATTTATAGATACGGCAAAAAGCCCGCTCATCTCCCAAGGGTCGTACAACTCCCCCAGGACCAAAACGGGCACTTTAACATCCATCATTAACTCAACTAATACCCCACCGACTCTTTAACACGCCCTCATTAACTCAACTACTACCCGCCACGCTCTTTAACACGCCACCTTTAACCCCACTACTACCCGCCCACACTCTTTAGCATACCATCATTAACGCTACCACTTCTTGTCCAGCCTCTCTTAAACTTGCTGCTTGCGGGCAACCCTAAGCGATATTTCTTCCGCAAGCTCCGTAAGTGCGGCATCCAGGCGCAGCTTTAACTCTTCGGAGAGCTCAACCTCACCCTGATCGTTGCGTACAGCCTGGGAATCCACCGCATAGACACCACCCAGGATATAACGGGCGCCCAGCACGGACAACACTGGTTTCAAGGCGTAGTCTATGCTAAGCAGATGTGCGAGGCTGCCTCCCATGAAGAGCGGGAGAACGATTTTACCGGCCAGCCCTTTTTGCGGAATCAGATCCAGGAAGGTCTTCAGGACTCCCGTGTAAGAGGCCTTATATACCGGACTTACCACAATAATCGCATCCGCTTCAGCCACCAGACCGTTAGCTTTAATAATTGGATCACTTTCAAAACGGGTCAGGATCAGATCCTCTGCAGGCAGCTCGGCAATATTAATACGCTCTACATCAAATCCATTGTCGCGCGCTATGGCCTCAGCATATTCAATTACCGCATTGATGCGGGATACCAGCGAGGGTGTTCCGTTAATTATTACTATTTTGGCCACATTCCCACCTCTTTCCGTGAACGATAAGCGGACCTGCCGCTAAACCCGAGTAAAATACTTTAAATTAGTAATAATCGTAGCAAAGGGACATCATTGTTGTCAAACATCCCTTGCACTCCGAATCCCCATACGGTATACTAAACGGCAATATCAAATCCAATCAGGCCAATGACCGGCATCCAACCGCGAGGCGTCTGCGACCGGAGCAACCGCTCCCTAAGTTTACCGGATTTCGCCCGTTACCGCGAAGACCAAAGAGGATCGGATTCCCTTGCATTATGGGGTCCGTTCAACCTGGGTGGCACCGCGAGCTGACGCTCCTCGTCCCATGGATGAGGGCGTTTTTTGTATTTTTTTAAACAAAAGGAGCGGGTGCGGTATGCTGGACATCAATTGGATTAGGGAACATGTGGAAACGGTAAAACAGGCTGCAGAGTGGAAACGGCTCAGGCTGCCGCTGGACGAACTGCTGGAGTGCGATGATAAACGCCGGAGACTGATGCAGGAGACGGAACAGCGGCGGGCGCAGCGCAACGGGCTGACCAAAGAGATCGAACGGCATCTCCGGCAGGGAGAACAGGAACAGGGCGAGGCGATCAAGCAGCAGGTACGGGATATCAACACTGCCCTGACTAGCCTTGAGAGTGAGTTGGCTGGAGCGGAGCAACGCTTCCGTGAGCTGATGCTGCTTGTGCCAAATCCTGTATCGGAGGATACCCCTCGCGGCCGAGACGATCAGGATAATGTGGAACTGCGCCGGGTTGGCCAATGTCCGGAATTCACTTTCACACCGCGTGACCATGTAGAACTGGGAGAACTGCACCAGATTATTGACATCCCGCGCGGGGTTAAGGCCGGGGGAGCACGCAGCTATGTATTAAAGGGCGCAGGCCTTTACCTGCATCTGGCTGTACAAAGGTTGGCCCTTGATGTACTAGCCTCGCGGGGCTTCACGGTCATGGATGTGCCGGTCATTGTCCGACCGGAGGCGTTAGAGCGCACTGGCTTCTTCCCGACAGGTATAGAACAGACCTATGAGCTTAAGGGTGAGGATCGCTGGCTGGCCGGCACCTCGGAGGTCTCGCTGGTCTCGCTGTACAGCGACGAAATTCTCGATATGGCAGAACCGCTCCGTCTAGCTGGGATGTCGGCTTGTTTCCGCCGTGAGGTCGGCTCGGCTGGCAGAGATGTGCGCGGATTGTACCGTGTGCACCAGTTCTCGAAGATTGAGCAGGTTGTACTGTGCGCCAATGATGCCGCCCTCTCGGAACATATATTGCAGGAGATCACCGCGAACGCTGAGCATATTCTGGAACTGCTGGAGCTGCCGTACCGGGTGATGGCCGTCTGCACCGGAGATATGTCGCAGAAGACGCACAAACAGTACGATATCGAGACATGGATGCCCAGCAGAGGCAATTACGGAGAGACGCATTCGGCGTCGAACCTGCATGAATTTCAGGCCCGTCGCTCAGGTATCCGGTATCGTGATCAAGACGGGCAGCTGCAATACTGCCATACGTTAAATAACACTGCTGTCGCTACTCCGCGCATTCTCATCCCACTGTTGGAGAATCATCAGCTCGAAGACGGCTCGATCCATATTCCGCTGGCACTGCGTAAATACATGAATGGTCTGACGAAGCTGGAGCTGCCGCAGCAGAGATAATCATTCAATAACAGTCTTAAGCAAACAGACCCTCATTGAAATGTAAAGGCGTTACACCGGAAGAATAATACAAAGGCGGCATCCCGGGTTAACGGAGATACCGCCTTTATATCTTCATCCTGTCCATCTACTTTCGGTTACGCTCCATCCAACCTATCGCATAATCCACAATCTCCCGCTGCGGGATCAGCTGCGCTGCTGCAGCCGCGACCCTGCCACAGATAATAAGCCCGGTATCCTGCTGGAACTGCTCCCCGATTTCATTGAAATCATCCGAATTCCATTCCAGATCCTTGAACGTCACCCACTGCCGAACACCTTCCACCATCATTGGCGTACCCGGGGTTACTTCCTCTTTACCTGGATACGCTGCCCGAAATTCCGCGAGATGCAAAGAAGTATTATTCAGATGTCCCACGCCGAGCAGCAGAACGCTTCCACCCAGCTCATAGATCCGGGCAAGCGGCGAAACCTCGCCAAGCCCGTAATTAAGACTATGATTGCCTACAATTCGGTCCCTGTGTTTGCCCCAAGCAGCGAATGAATGCGTCGGATGTACACTTCGTCTGACTCCTTTTTGCTTACGGAAGCAATCCGGGATTACTCCCATCCCGCGCAGCGGAGTGAGATCAGGATCAAAGGCCGGCATCTGCTCGCGGATCGTCTTCCACCATTCCTTCGGTACCGGAGGATTGATCCAGTCTGCAGGGTCTGACAAGTCCCCGGAATGTGTGGGCATAACTAAGGTCCCTTCCTCCCCGAGAACGCTCTCCAAGGCCAGAATAACGGCAACAGGACCTCCCGCTACCCAGTTTCCCATCGACTTGAAAGAGGAATGCAGCAGCAAAGTCATCCCCGCCCGGACGCCAAGCTTCCGGAAATCCTCCCTCAGTGTTTCAACGGTAATTAAGTCCCCCTGTATTTCTTCCATTCTAAATCCCTCCAAGCTAGCGGCACATCAGATCTGCTTACATCAGCGATTTCGTTCTGTATTCTCCGGGAGAGATTCCCTCTAATTCCTTGAATACGCGGGCAAAATGCTTGCTGTTCTCGAAGCCCACAGCCTCCGAGACCTCCTCCAGTCTGCTGGAACGGCTCTCTGAAAGCAGAAGTTTGGCGTGGCGGATACGCACTTTTTTAAGATAAGTCACAAAGCTCTCTCCCGTATACGCCTTGAAGGCTTCGCTGAAATACGAATAATTCAACGAAACATGATTGCTCACCACAGCCATATTTAGCGGACGGGAATAGTTAGCTTCAATATAAGCCAGCGCCTCTTTCATATCGGCATGTTCCGTATGGGCGGATCTCACTCCCATAATATAATCACTCACACTGGTGAGCAAATGCTCAAGTGCTCGATAATAGTCATGAAAATGACGGAAGTTGTACATATTGCCAACTGAACGGTACAGTTTGAGCACCTCTACCGATGCTTCACCATGAACGCGGAATACCTCATCAAGCACCCGTTCATTCATAGACTGACCTACTTTTTCCAGGTAGGCAAGATCCAGCTGCTGTAAATTCTCCGTCTGAAAGACTGAGGCCAGCAGACCTTTCATTTCTTTCTCCCGCTCTGTACCTAGCATATTGAGCAGTTTACGCAATTCTTCCTCCGGATCCGGAAAGCTGAGCCGGTCCTCTTTGATACTCGCGTAATCCATAAAATTATCCTGCGGGTACAGAAAAAGATATTGCAGCGCGCGGCAAGCATTCAAATAGCATGAACGGATATCTTCTGGTATGGTGCCCTCACTGCTGATTCCAATGAGCAGCCCATTCAAATCCCTGGCCGCTGCTTCTATGGACAGTTCCTCAAATCTCGCCTTGCTGCTTCCGATCAGTACGAGCTTGCCGTCCCAGTCTGTCACAATCTCCTCAAACCTTTGGTCCAGGGGTCCGGTCAGCCGTTCAACCAGTCCCTTCACCTCTTCCGGCTTCATCCGTACTCCATCCGTGTAATAATAATTCAGTACTCCCACGGTAAAAGGCGTCTTAATTCCGTCCAGGGCTTCCGTGAGCTCGCGACCCGGATGAACCTCATGCTGCATGAGGAGTCCGCGCAGGCGGCTGGCACGCAGTTCCTGGCGGAAATGCTCTGCCTTTTGCTCTAGCTTGCGCGCTGTAAGTTCTTTTTCCTTCTGTTCCTGAGCGATACGCTCCAGAATCCCGAACAACTCGTCACGACGGATCGGCTTCAGCAGATAGTCTTTGACACGATAGCGGATCGCACTTTTGGCGTATTCAAAATCATCATAACCACTTAAGATAATTACGGCCGGGCTCTCGTTCTTATCTGCAGATAATCGCTCCAGCAGCGTGATGCCATCCATCACAGGCATACGGATATCCGTAATGATAACATCCGCACGTTCCTGATTATATAACTCCAGCGCCTCTGCGCCATTCCCTGCGAGTGCGATAGAAAACAGATCGGGGTATTCGCGTTCAATCATCGTTTTGAGGCCGACCCGGATGTTCTTCTCATCATCTACTATCAGCAGTCTTCTCATGTATGTTTGTCTCCTGTCAAAAGAACTTTCGGCAGAGTCATGAACACTGTGGTTCCGTTGCCTGCTTCACTTTGTACTTCGAGCCCGTATTCTTCACCATAGAACAGACGCAGGCGCTGATGAACATTCCGCAGACCGATGCCTCCAGCTCTGCGGGCGCCCGCCCCGGTTCCGGGCGGTCCAACCACCGGTTCCTCCGCTTTCATAACCTCGTGCAGGGCATTAAGGCGATCCTGGGATAACCCGCTGCCATTGTCGGTTACGGCAAAGGCGATTTTTCCTTCCGACTCTGATATTTCAATGCAGATATTTCTATTCTCCGTTTCCGCCGCATCACCAGGCCATGCGTGCTTGACGCTGTTCTCCACAATCGGTTGAAGCGACATTTTCAGCACTTCAAGCTCCATATAAGAGTGCTCTATATCCAGAATCAGTGCAATCGGATACTCAAAGCGGATATTCATAACCTCGATGTAATTTTCGATATGCCGGATTTCATCCCGCAGCTTGACATACTCACCGGACCATTTAAAGTTATAGCGCATCATCCCGCCCAGAGAAGTCAGTGCATCCGAAATCTGCCGCTGATTCTCAACCTCAGCAAGCATCTTAATATTCTCAAGGGTATTATACAAAAAGTGGGCATCAATTTGATTGTGAAGCGTGCGTAGCTCTGCTTCTTTCGTTAGCGCCTGCTTATGAACAGCCTGGGCAACCAGCGTATTAATGGTATTCATCAGCTTGGAGAAATGATGTGCCAGTTCTCCAACCTCACCCCCGCCGCGAATCGTGAACCCGCCGTAGGCTTCCCCTCTACGAACCTTCTTCATCGCGTCAGTCAACAGGCGAAGATTCTTCAGGATGAAGGCATTCATCACATAAGCGATGGCGGTTACGAGGGTAACAAAAACAATGTTGGCACCAATAATCAAATTACGTGTATGTGAAATTTCCTGCAGGACTCCATCCATGGATACCACATTAAGCAAATTGGCATGAATTCGATCAATCGGTATATTGATCAGCAGAAAAGATTTTCCGTTCTCTGAATAGTGAATATCCCAATTTCCATTTTCTCCGAACGCCTGAAGACGACTTTTAATAGCCGCACCCATGGCTTCATTCTCAGCAAGGAAAGAATGTTCCCCACGCGTAAATATCTGCATGTCCTCATCGATCAGAATCATCTGGGATTGGCCATTCTGTGCCATGGAGTACGCTCTGGGCGTGAATTTCTCCAGCAGCATATCCACCTGCACCATGCCGACATGATTGTTCGCAGGAATGCTAAGCTCGCGCAGCAGCGATATCTTGGGTGTAAGTGCCGGACTCTGATCCAGATACCGTTTCATCAGATCGGGATCATTGTACTGCAGTGACCAGGACTCGCTTCCCCGCATCTTAATTGCCTTCTGGTACCATCCCTCAGTAGCAACCCGACTCTCCCGGAAGAAAATAGGCCAGATTTCATTACCATTACTCTTGGAGTACAAACGCATATGTTCAACATTGGGATTGTAATACAAGATTCGTGTCATATTTTTAAAATCATTATTATTAAATTCAACTAGCTCTTCCGCATCAGGTTCACTTGTGTTGGATAAATAGTCCCTGATCTCCAGATCGTCATATGCCACTTGTGCCGCACGAACCATAGATTCAATTTGGGTATCAATATATAGGCGCTCCATTTCGAGCAAAGTGCTATTCTTCTCTATCGCATCCCGGACATAGGTACTATTAATTGCCCTATACGAATAAAAGGACACAAGTAAACTGGGTCCCAAAATGATAAAAATATAGGCGGCTATCAAGCGGCTCTGCAGTGAGCGACGCCCAAACCAATACGTAAATGAATCCCATAATGCCGAAGTAGGCTTGCCCGTCTTCATCCTGATCATGACCACCCTTTAAATAAACACCCAAAAGCCCGCGGTCAGCGGGCATTTGGGCAAGCTATAATTACATACCGAGTTTTTTCTTGTTCTCTTCGTATTTCGTTTGTTGGAAGGCTTGAACTTTAGCCAGACCCAGATCTTCTTGCTTCTTGATGTAAGCTGTCCAGATGGAATCAAATTCAGCTTCAGATGGAGCCATCAAAAGCTTAGGCAGCGTTTTGCTGCGCAGATCTTTGATTTTAGATAAGATGATGCCCTCAGGGGAGCTTGCCAGCGGATCGATCTGGTCAAACTCGGAGATACTGTGAGCTTTACCACGTGTCCAGTCTTCAAGCTGTTTGTAAGGCTCTACAGATTTTGGTGTCCATTGTTGAGTAATATTGGTATTCATCAGCATCCAGAAGGTGAAGGAAGAACCGTATTGTTTGTCAAATGCTGCACGGTCTTTATTCATCAGGTCAAAGACTTCTGGTTTAAATTGGTCTTTGCCGTCAATTGTATCATAGCTGACGCCTTTTTCGCCAAGATAAAGGTCTTTGTTGCCTTCTTCACTGTTCAGGTAACTCAGGAACTTAATAGCGCGTTCTTTGTCTTTAACATCTTTGGAGATCAGCGTTACTGTCCAGCCGGAAATAGCAGGGCCGTTCAGAGTAGGCGCATCCAGGTTGGTGTTAGCTGGTCCGTCAACAGCGATATAAATTTTGTTCGGGTCTTTCTGGAACAGTGTTCCGAGTTGAGCCGCAAAGTCGGAACGTTGGTACAGCATTGCGAAGTAACGTCCTTGAACGATCTTTTCTTCCATTTGAGCACGTTTGTCGATAAAGATATCTTTAGCCAGCAAGCCGTCTTGGTTCGCTTGACGCAAAGTCTTCATCCAACGGATATATTCAGGGTCAGTCTCACGGTTGTACAGCTTGCCGTCTTTCTCTCTTGGAATAGCCAGGAAGTTCTGAATGTACTGTTCCAGAGAATCGTTACCGGTTGCGGTAAATTCGTGCAGACCGAGTGGAATCATCGGTTGACCGTCGATATCAGGGAATTTCTCTTTAGCTGCTTTCAATGCGGCCAGGAATCCTTCTGGTGTACGCATGTCAGGGCTACCAATGGCTTCGTAAATATCTTTGCGGACTACGAAGGTTTGGTTGGATACATATGTGTCGCCGTATTTCTCGTAATCTTTAGGAGAGGAGGATGCATTCGGGTAACCGTATACATTTCCGTCTGCTTGAGTGTACCAGCCCAATTTGTCAGGGTCGGATACTTTAAAGAAGTACGGATCATATTCTTCAGCAAGTTTGTTCAGTGGAAGTACGAGATTACCTTCGATCATTTTCTTAACGGCATCTTCATACCAGCCCAATGTAATGAAGTCAGGCAGTTTGCCGGAAGCAATCAAGGTGTTCAGCTTTTCATTTTCATTACCGGCTGGAACGATAAAGTTGATGTCAACGCCGGTTTTCTTAGTAATATATTGGGAAGTTGGATCCACGCCCCATTTATTAGGGAACCAGGCAAAGTTCAGGTACCAGTCGAACGTAATTGGTGATGTATCGGATTTCCAACCCGGTTCATCAGCGGATACTGCTGTAGCTTCCGGTGCTGTTGTAGCTGTTGCCTCTGCTGCGTTGTTTCCTTCTTTGGTGTTGTTTGCGGCGTTGCTGTTGTTATTGTTGCCGGAACAGCCCGCTACGGACAGAACCATGATTAATGCCATAAGCAGCATCATCATTTTCTTTGGTTTTCTTTTCATGCCCATGCTTGTTTACCCCTTTTCTGAGATTGATAAAAAATATAATTTATAACTCCAAGACCGCAGGAGCGGCCCGGAGGAGTTACCGCTAGTTCGGGTGAAGTGCGGTCAGCACTTAGCCCTTGATGGAACCAATCATCATCCCTTTGACGAAATAACGCTGCAGGAATGGGTAAGCAAAGACAATCGGAAGGGTTGTAACCACCATCGTAGCCAACTTAATGGACTGTGAGGTAACCGTCTTGGTCACGGCGCTTCCCTGTACAGCGGTAGTCATCAGATTGGAACTGGACTGGGCAACAACCCGGTACAGGAAGGTCTGAATCGGCTGCATACTTTCGTTGTTCATGTAGATCATCCCCGCGAAATAATCATTCCACTGGTATACACCATGGAACAGCGCGATGGTCGCCAGAACTGGCAGGGACACCGGAAGCACAACTCTTAGGAAGATAGACCAGTCATTCGCTCCGTCAATGCGTGCCGCTTCCTCCAGCCCGTCGGGAATATCCCGGAAGAACGTCATGAAGATGATGAGATCGAAGAAGCTGAACATAACCGGAATAATATAGACCAGGAAATTTTCGAGCAGATGAAGATTTTTGATCAGCAGATACGTCGGAATAAGTCCGCCAGCGAAGATCATAGTGACTGTCCCCATCAGGATGTAGAACTTGCCACCGATAAGCTCCCTCCGGGAGAATGCATAGGCAACCATCGCCGTAAAGAATACATGCAGACCCACACCGACGAGTGTTTTGGCAACTGTAAGCCACATTGCCCTCATAATACCCGGGCTATCAAATACTGCACTGAAGTTCTCCAGAGAGAACTTGCGGGGGATCCAGTAAATCCCACCGAGCATTGCATCTTTTCCGTCATTAAAAGCATTAATCAGCACATACCAGATCGGATACAAAGTAACGAAACATACACAAAGCATTACTAGATTATTGACTATATCAAAGACGAGTTCGCCCTTTGTTCTGCGGTTCAGCATAATCATGTACAGGTCCTCCTTGGCCTAAAACAACGAGGTGTCGTTGAGTTTTTTAGATACTTGGTTGGCAATTAGCAGCAGAATGAGAGAGATGACTGATTTGAACAGCCCGATAGCTGTTGAATAGGAGAAACGGGCCGAGAGCAATCCGGTATAGTACACATAGTAGTCGATAACATTGCTCGTACTGTCATTCAGTGAATTGCGCAGTACCAGGATCTGGTCAAAGTTGGAGTTCAGCACACCGCTGACTGCCAGAATAAACAGGATGCTGATCGTTGCTTTAATGGTCGGCACGGTAACATACCACATCTTTTGGAATCTTCCGGCACCGTCAATGGTGGCCGCTTCGTACATTTCAGGAGATATACTGGTAATTGCCGCCAGATAAATGATCGCTGACCAGCCCAGCTCCTTCCACAAGTCCGAGGTAATAATGATGGTCCAGAAATATTTCGGTTCAGCCAGATACGAAATCGGCTGGTCGATCACATTCAGCGCCATCAGAATATTGTTGATGATACCCACATCCGACAACCATGTGGCGAGAATCCCGCCGAGAACAACCCAGGAGAGGAAATGGGGCAGATAGGATATCGTTTGAATACTCTTCTTGAAGCGAACAGAGCGTACTTCGTTCAGAAAGAGGGCGAAAATAATCGGCAGCGGAAAGATCAGTAGCTTGATCAAGCTGATGCCTAGCGTATTTTTCATGACATACACAAAATTCTCATCTGCAAGAAACTCTTTAAAATTGGCGAGCCCTACCCATGGGGCTTCTGAGATTGGCTTGACGATGTTGTATTCCTTGAAGGCGATAATAATGCCATACATTGGGATGTAGTTGAATATAATCATCCACACCACACCCAGCAGTGCCATCGTCTGCAAATGCTTTTGGGTAAGGAATCTCTTCCACAGCTTGCGGCCGGGACTTACGGAATTACCCTGAACCGGTGGTAAACCGACAGGGGCCATTGATTCCAATGAAGCTGCTTCCTCAAACGTTTTGTTTTTCATCTTACGGTCCTCCAGGCTCCATCTAGTTCTCTTTTTTAAAACGCTTTCAAATGTATAACTTAATTTTATTTGTTTTCTACCTGGACCGTAAGGTTTCATATTTTGGGAAGAGGGGCCCATTTTTCGGTTCGAGTAATACATCCGAAAAAAGAGCCCCGGGTTCAATAGCTATTCCATCACTACAGTAATCTTCGCAATCTCACTACGGCGCAGAGCTTCGGCATGATTCCCGCGCAGCATTGCCCCGGAGACCTCGATGGTTGTACCTTCTCTGTACTCAAGCATCAAATGCTTAATAACCGCTGCCTGCTCACCGAAGGTATCCGCCCGACGCGGGTTATGATAAGTCACTGCTGTGCTGCCAAGGAAGGTAAATGACAACTTACCCTGCTCATCAAACAGCCAGCCTGGCAGCGCCGGAGCCAACGTCAATGCCAGCTCACCGTCCACAACAGAGAAGACCTTCTTGCCGGCCATCATAACTCTCCACATGCTGATGAACTCTGCGGTCGATCCGCTAAGACGTGCTACGAAGCCCCTGCCATGCACTCCGGGATCCGGATTTCCACCTGTGGCAATAAACGACGAGTTCTCCAGGGTACTGCGTCCGTATACTGCAGGATCCAGGAACGGAACAAGCGAGGTCTTCAGTTCTCCGTAGAACTCATCGTATAGGCCTGCTTTCAGCAGCTCCAGCAAATATTTGTAGGACATATGCAGGAAGTTGGACTCCCGCTCCAGCCATCCTGGAGTGAACGCGCGCATGCGTCCAATCTCATGAGATTCGCCTTCCAGACTGACCGAGGTCTGATACATCGATGTCTTGGTATCGTAGAGACCTGTATTTTTGATAAACTCATAGACCTCTTTCGCTTTGCTGCGATCTTTCAATGTTTTCAGCCAGCGTGTTGGTCCTTCCAAGAAATACGGAAGAGCGTGGACTTCAAATTCCTCCACAACTGCCTTAGGCAGTCCGTACGCACTGTTAACCGGTTTACCTGAAGCATCTGTTACCGGTTTGAACTTAACGGCCTCAAAACGGAAGTAGGTAGGAACAAGCCCGCTTCCCAGCTCTGCAGCACGGTTGATACCTTCATCAATTTTCACTGCAAATTTGGACAGCACTTCCTGCACATAGGATAGAGAGACCCCGGACTGATGACCGCTAATACCAAAACGGATAGACTCACGGTAAGATTCACGCGCAGAAGCGACCGTGTCCCAATAGTCGAACTGCGCAAGCTCTCCGGCCAGGAAAGCATCCAGGGCAAGGTTAACCCGGTCCAGCAGCTCCGAAATCTCCACAGGCAGCTCTATGGTGCTTGCGATATCACCAGCATCCTTCAGAACGTCCAGCAGGAAGACTACCTGACGCTTCAGCTCGAACGTTTCGCTCATACCAGAGCCGAATAAGCCCGGAAGCCCGTTCATGGCATCATTCCAGCCCGGCTTATTGCCTTCCATCTCCACACCTAGGCCGTAAGGGTCCAGGGTTGCAAATTTATTCAGTGCAAGGGAGACCATCTTCACGAACAACGTGGTGCGGTAGATGTCGCCTTCCCCGTTTTCGGTGCGCAGCCATTCGGTAGCCCCAGCCTTCCGGTGCAGTCTGTGCAGCTTCTCTTCATCTTCCTGCATCGCTCCATATTGACGTACTTTGCCTCCGCTAAGCACATATTTCTCGCTGCGGGGCACCACATATGCCGGACTGTCGTAGAAGGCATAGCTGTCGTCTCCGAAGAGCAGCTCTTCTCTTTTATCCGGGAAAATATCCAAATATCCCTCGACCAGATCGAGATTATACGTCCAGTGATCCGACCAGTACCCTTCACCGAAGGATGCTTCGATATTCTGCTGCGACAACGAAAGGATGAAGGCCAGGAATTCCTCTTCACTTACGGTCAAGGCAACATGATGATCGGAGATGTAATTGATCAGACGTCCCGGCGTGAACTTGCCACGGCATAATCTGCCAAGCTCTGCGTGATGTTCCGGGGCAGCCTTCACCAGCCACTCTTCCAGCTCACTTACCCGGTCACCCGCCACTTCAAAGCTTGTGCCCTGCACACTGAGCGGATTATAGCCATCAGCCTGAATCAGACTATAGAACATTTTAATATTGAAGCTGCCGACTTTCGGATTGAAGAATACATCATTGCGCCGGTTCTGGTTCATATCACGGAAATTCCCGTTGCCCTGCGAATAATATTCCGGAGCCAGCGAGAAGAAATTATAATCTCTCTCCATGTCACCATGCTTACGTGAGTACAGATGGACCACATAACCGTCATCTTTACCATTGTCAAAAATGAACGGGTACCCGCCACGCAGGAAATTGTCCATGTAGGACTGGCGGCAATACGCATCGAACAACGCCGATGAAGTATGTGTGGCGATATCTTCAGTCAGTTCTTCGGTAAGAGCGGCAGCTTCATGCGCTTTAGCGGTAATGTACGCTTCCGTACATAGCTGATCTGCCTTCTGATTAATCTTCTCGATATCATTGACGTGCCCGATCAACGTATTAATTCGCAGGCCGGCCTCTGGAGCAAGCTTACGCTGTACTCCGCTGAAGCCGCAGGGAACTTTATTCACCGGGTACTCCGGAAGTTCTTTAAGCTCTGCCAGCGGCATTCCGGCAAAGCGGTCCGGATAGGTCAGTGACGTATTCGCTCCAAACACAAGCTCAAAGTCAACAACCGGATCAATCCGTTCCCCTTCCCCGGTGAAAGACAGGTAGAAATGGCCGCTCGTAATTTCACTGACTTCGGCATCATCATTCGTACTGGAACGCAGCTTGTAGAACGGAATGCCGTTCTCCAGGTTATATACATCCATCCAGCTGCGAAGCAGATTGCCGATCTCTTTGTATCCGCCGTTCTCGACCCCGTAAGGCAGAATTTCAGGCAGACCATCCAGTACCTCTACTTCCAGGTCCTGCCCGCCGATATTGGTAACTTCAACACGCCGCACGAGCGCCGCGTAATCATCATTCGGCAGATTGAAATATTGAACAGATGTCTTCAATCCATGTCCGGTATGAATTTCCTCAATATTTAGACCGTTGGCCAAAATCGTCATAGTGCGTTTCGCCTTATGATCGGGGCGCGCAGACTGAAACGGCTCGTAAATTTCGTCCTGGCCTTTGATCTTGATAAAGGTACGGAAGCCTGTCGCCGCCACGTTCTTGTAAGTAATGTTCGCCGGTGAGAACTCCATGATCGGAGAATTCTTGTCGCGAATGCCGAAGCTCGATACTCCCTGGCCCCGGTTGACATAGAAGGTCCACATCGGAATTCCCTTAAGACCCGCCAGACCCGGCAGGAAGCTGGCGAACGGTTTGGCTTCATCAAAGCCCTCGATTACAAAGCTGCCATTATCAAAAAAATAATTGCTCACAGTTATGAACCTCCTGAAAGTTTTGTGGAGCATATACCCCCTGAATGAGCTTCACAACAAAACTCGCTTCGGAAGCATACGCCTAAAAGTTTTGTGGAGCATACACTCCCTGAATGAGCTTCACAGCAAAACTCGCTTCGGAAGCATACGCTTTAAAAGTTTTGTGGAGCATACGCTTTATTTGTAATTATTCCGTAATCACATGGGTAACGATGGAATGAGGTGGCAGATGGGATTCAGCAACCTGCCCATTCAGCCCAAATGATACCGTATGTGCTTCTTCTCCTTCATTCATCAAGACCAGCGCGATGCTGCCGTCCGGGTTGCGGAAAGCGGTGGATAGTACACCTTCTGCCGTTGAATCCATCCCGATACGGACGGCACCCGGTGCGATGTACTTGCTGAAATGGCCGATGTAATAATAAGAGCTGTTATAGTGAACTTCGTCTGTTGTCGTATCAGCGATAATCGGAGCATCACACAGATTGTTCACGTGATTAGGGCCTCCGGTCTCATCCAGCACCAGGTTCCAGTCCAGATATCCTTCTGTCCAGTTGTTTAAATCGCCGATCATATTCCGCCCGTAACGCTCACCGGTGAACCATTCGCCCAGTCGGACGCCGCCCTCCTGGCAGCCTTCTGTAAAGAGCAGGTGTTTATCCGGGAAGAGATCATGAACTTGACCAACCTTCTCGAATTCCTCGCCGCCATACCAGTGAATACCGGTTCCCCACACATAGCGGGCAGCTTCAGGATCAGATAAAACAACCGATGCGCGTTCGACCATGATGTCACGGTTATGGTCCCAGATCACAATATTTACATCACCATGGCCTGTTTCATGCATAACAGGACCCAGATGGTTCTTCACGAAGTCACGCTCATCTTCAGCTGTATAGATACAGGAATCCCATACTTGAACCGCAGCCGGTTCATTTTGTACTGAAACCGCCCAGATCGGAACCCCTTCCTTGCCGTAAGCTTCAATGAACTTCGTATAATAACGGGCCCAGGCATCCGCATACTCCGGAAGCAGTGTTCCGCCATTGTTCATCTCTCCATTGCTCTTCATCCATGCCGGAGGGCTCCACGGGGAGGCAAGCATCGTGAATTCTCCACCTTTAACCTTCATCGCGTCCTTGATCAGCGGGAGTACCCACTTGTGGTCATGGGATATATCGAAAGTTGCCAGTTCCTTGTCCCCATCCTCCACATACGTGTAATTGCCTAGAGCAAAGTCACAGCTATGGATATGCACCCGGCCCATGCTGTAGCTAAGGCCCTCAGTAGGATGAAAATAGCGATGGATAACTTCCGCCCGTTTCTCCGGGCTCAGACGTGATAGCGTGTAGGCGGCTGCCTCAGTGAACGCCCCCCCGAACCCGAGCATAGTCTGATAGTTCTGCTCTGGATGCAGGGTAATATCTGCTTGCTGTTCTCCGGATACTGCCGTGAAGCTTAAGCCTTCTTTCAGACTTAATCTTTCACCTGAATGTTTGGCGGTCACAATCGTTTGGATGGTTGGCATAATCGTCATCTCCTTTGATTTTTAAAGACTCGAAACCGGTTTCGATTTGTTTAAAAAAATTTTCATTTCAAAGAACAGAGCTTTCCGCCCAGAGGCACCCCTTATGTCGGGATTACCTCTGTGATGGGCGTCCGCAAGAATCTCTGACAATAACCTGTGTAGGCAATTTAAGGTCTTCAGTCACCTTTCGTTCCCCGTTAATGGTCGCGAACAGCAATTCGGCCGCCTCTTTGCCCATAAGCGAAGTATCCTGCCGGACAGTAGTCAGAGCCGGGGTGATATATTTCGCCAAATCCACATCATCATATCCCATAATGGAAATGTCGCCCGGGACGCTGAGTCCGCTTTCTTTCGCTGCCTGAATAGCGCCTAATGCCAGCAAGTCACCCGAAGCGAATACGGCCGTCGGCGGCTCCGGAAGCTGCAGAAGCTGCTTCATCGCATCATATCCGCCTTCCAGCGTATAGAACTCTCCCGTAACGATATAGTCCTCCCGGCGCTCAAGTCCCCACTGCTCCAGTGCTTGCTCATAGCCCTGCTGGCGCCGGCTTCCGGGAACAGTATTGAGTCCCCCTGAAATATGGGCTATTCTGCGGTGGCCGAGGGAAATAAGATATTCCATCGCCTGTAGCGCACCAGCGGTATTGTCCGAGCAGACCGTATGGGTCTGGACCGTCTCGAAATCCAGTACAACAGTCGGAATATCGCTGTCCAGCAGTTCCTGAAAGTAAGGATCACCATAGTCCGACAGGAACACGACTACACCGTCAACTCCACGAATCCGGCAGTTCTCCAAATATCCGCTTTTTCTGCCGCCTACATCCTTGGAGATAAAGATCAGATCATATCCTTTGGCTACTGC
Source organism: Paenibacillus oryziterrae (assembly GCF_042610485.1). Classification (NCBI taxonomy): domain Bacteria; kingdom Bacillati; phylum Bacillota; class Bacilli; order Caryophanales; family Paenibacillaceae; genus Paenibacillus; species Paenibacillus oryziterrae. The sequence goes on from NZ_JBGJZO010000002.1 coordinate 193,487, forward strand.
AACCTGTTTGAAACTCTCAATGACCGCGCTGAAGAAGGGGTGCTTGATCCCAACCCCCGTGCTCTCTACGAACAGAACCCCGATCGTCCAAGACTTTTTAGTAGTCAGCGTACGGGCATGAGCGTTGGGCACATACCCCATCTCCCGGGCCGCATTAAGAATTTCCTGGCGCGTTCTGTCCCTTACGTCGGAATAATTATTGAATGCCTTAGATACGGTGGTTGGCGAGTAGCCGGTTTTTTTAGCAATATCATATATCGTCGTCAATCCGGCACACTCCTGCCCATAAATAATGAAAGCCCTTTCTGTTCACTGACATTCTAACGTCTTTCTTTCACTCCGTCCAGCAGAAAATATCGTTGAACCGCCGGAAGAAGGGTGAATATCTGGATCAGAAGCCCAAGGCTCATATAGACTACCTGAATAATACCAACCCCATTCACCATATAGGTCTGAACCATAATCCAGATAATCTGGCCAAACCCGATGTATAGCGACAATGCCCAGCAACTATGCAGCTCCTTGAAGGGATTCACCCTATCAGCCAGCTTCCACTCCGGCCTTCTAATCATTCCGTACACTACGGTCAGGGGGAACAATCCAAACACAACCAGGAGTATAACACCGGGAAAAAGGAAGTCAGAGAATGGAGTTCTTTTCAATAAGGAAAACGGCATTCCCATCATTTCTCCGCTTGGATCAATAATCAGCGCCAGTCCTCCGCCAATCGCCCCGAGACCTAAAAAAAGCTGCAAAAAATAGAGCATCAGCACAGCCCGCGGTCTTCGCTGTCCAAGTGGTACCTTCGGATGTGCAGCGGTGGTTGTTCTCCCCATTTCTTATCCCCCGTTCCCCTCTAAATCTCATTTTAAGTTTACAGGATTTCCCTCAATTCTACCAAGACAGATATCACATTAGATGAAAATACTGCGCTTCTCCCGCTTGCGGTGTGAATGGTGAGACTTTGCGTTATACTTGAAGTACGGGTGTCCTAGTAACAAGGCAGTCCTATTCTTACGGAAAGATGAGGTGACAGGGCACGGGTCTTCAGCCCGCCTATTCACATATGCCGATGAATCATTCCGATCCGCTAGTATCCAAACAATGTGCCTATTGCCTGCAAAATAAGCCGCTTTCCGAGTTCCGGCGCCGGACAGGCAGACGCTCCAAGGGACAGTCCCGGCGCGGTGCCTGCCGGGACTGCCGTAAGAAGCGGGAGCTTGAGACTCTCAGGAGCCCCTTGCCAATTCCATCACCAATATCTGCCGCACCTCCGGTAGCAGCTGTTAAACCCCGTCCTGTTCAACAAGGCCGCTCCCGCAGCAGAGCGGAAGTCAAACCGGCAGCCGCACAAGCACAACGGCCGCTTCATCCGTCACCGTACCCTAGAGGGCCTAAACCGGATCCCCAGGACAGCTCAGCCCTCATTCCTTCTTCCAAGGGAATGATTCTGATGCGCGGCCATAGTGACAAAGGCCGCCGCTGGCATCAGGAGATCGACCTGGAGCTCGCGGTTACATTGGTTAAGGAGCATGCCGCAGTTGTGGTCAACCGCCGCACCATCCGCCGGCTGTTTAGCAATAAAGACTTCCGCAGCTATATATTGACGAGGGACAGCTATACCTGCCATTTCTGCGGTTTGTACGGCGATACGATAGATCATCTTCTCCCTCGTGCCAAAGGAGGGCACACCACGCCGGACAACTGTGTCTGTGCCTGTAATCTGTGCAATCAGACGAAAGCCGATCAATATGTCGAGGAATTTCTGGGACGGTAAACTGTTTAGATCCCCAGCTTTTTTCGGAGACTTGTAATGTGGGCGGTATGGTGTCTGCCATGCCAGGAATAGACACCCAGGTGGTATTCCAAAGGCAGGGTCTGGCCGGATTCCGGGTGATGGAAGGTTCTTTTATATTCCTCGTCGCTCAGCGATCTGAGCAGAATCGCCCACCGGGTGTGAAGCGCTGCAAGCAAAGCCAGCGATACAGAAACATCCGCCGTATAATCGTTCAGCTCGGCCCAGCGGTCTTCATAGTAAGGACGAATCGTAGGAACATCTTCAGTCAGCGCCAGCTTAAAGCGGATATAGCTGTTCATATGGCTGTCTGCCATATGGTGCACAACCTGCCGGCTGCTCCAACCGCCATCGCGGTACGGGATATCAAGCTGCTCAGCGCTCAGTCCCTGCACAGCTTCCTGTGCCCGTACCGGTAGTTCTTCAATATCGCGAATCCAAGCCTCGCGCTGCTCCGCCGAAATGACGCCTTCAACCTTAAAGTGACCGATTGGAAATCTCTCATCCATCCTATATTCTCCTTTATATTAGATTCACTTGCCGTAAGTATCCTTACTTCAGCTTATGCCGGTCCGATAATAATCTTGACCCTGCCCACCTGGCCGCTCGTCAAGCGCACTTTAATGCCATGCGGATGGCGGGGCGAGTTGGTCAGAATATCCTTAACTGTGCCGCGGGTCAGCTTGCCGGTAGCCTGATCCTGTTTCAGCACAATATCGACCGTAAGCCCGGCGCGTATATCGGTTCTAACTTGTCCATTCATCTAAGGTAGTCTCCTTTCGTGTTGGTATTAGTATAGCAAAAGAATGTATAATGGCCCTAGAAGAAACGGATGCGCCGTCCTTAAAGGGAGGGCATCATTTTCTCGTAGAAATATAAAAGGCTAATCTATAGGGTGAAACATAGCCAGGAAAGAAAGGAACGAGGAATCCATGGCCTTTGGAGTCAAAAGAGAAGAGCTGAATGCATGGAAAAAAGCGGTCTCCGCAGGCGAGATCGCTTTTTTAACCCACTATTGGCTGGACCCGCGTTTTCCCGGCATTACTACCGTTACCAAGGTCGGCTGTGCCGATCTGTCCAGGCTGTCATCCTGGTGTGTAAATCACGGATTGCCGCCGCAGTATATTCATAACCGTTCGCCGTTCCCCCATTTCGATCTTATCGGTCCTAAGCAACCGGAGATACTCCGGCAGGAAGGGCTGTGGGAACAAATCAGAAGGTTCAAGTTGCTCCCGGCTGACGGCTCCGGGGAACACGAGGATTAATTATTTCGCAAATCCTCCATGATCTTGCGGCCCGTTGGCGTCTGGGCTAATCCTCCGCCGGCAGTTTCCCGGTGTTTCTCCGGCATAGCCGATCCTACCTCCAGCATGACTTTGATCACTTCGTCAGAAGGAATCACGCTGCGCACGCCGGCTAAAGCCATATCCGCCGCAGCCAGTGCCGTTACCGCACCGAATCCGTTCCGGACGATGCACGGGATCTCTACCAGACCGCCGACAGGATCGCAGATCAGACCAAGTGTATTCTTCAGTGCAAGGCCGACAGCATGTACAGCCTGAGCAGGAGTGCCCCCGCGAAGCTCTACAAGCGCGCCCGCCGCCATCCCGATGGCAGAACCGACCTCTGCCTGACAGCCGCCCTCAGCTCCTGATACGAAGGAATTGTTCGCAATGACATAACCGATCGCACCGGCAGCAAACAATCCTTTTACCATATAGTCGTCATCCCAGCCAAAGCGTTCCTGACAGCTCAGAAACACACCGGGAATAATTCCGCACGACCCTGCTGTAGGGGTAGCGATAATCCGCCCCATGGAGGCATTCACCTCAGATACGGCAAGCGCATAAGCCATAGCTTCACCGGCAGGGCCGCCAAGACAAGGTTCAGTTGATGCATTATATGCTCCCACCCGCTGGGCATCCAGACCGGTCAAGCCGCTGGGCGAGGTTGTATTCTCATTCATACCTCGGTGTACCGCTTCTTTCATTACTCCATAATACTGGCTCATCTTGGCGAATTCCTGTTCAGGAGTCCGCCCTGATTCCGCGCTCTGTTCCTCCAGCATCAAAGCTCCGATGCCAAGGCCCCGTTCTTCGCATAATACAGCCAACTGGCTGAGTGTTTGAAAATTCATGTTGTACTTTCCTTCCCTTTATCAGCTTGCTTATTATTATCCTGTATTTCTTCCAGGGTTTCATTCAAATCAACCAGTTTAACGGACTTCACTGCAGGCAAATCCTCAAGCTCCCGCAAAAGCTCCGGTGTAGCGCACTCATCCAGCTCTAGCACGGTAAGTGCCGCACCGCTACGATTTTTGCGGTCCAGCGACATATGTCCAATATTGAACTGCCCCTTACGCATCACATCGGTTACACTGGCCAGAACACCCAGATAATCCATATGCTGAATAAGAACCGTAGGGTACATTCCGCTTAACTTCACGGCAAATCCGTCGATATCCACAATTTCGATATTGCCTCCGCCAATGGAAATTCCCGTAAGCGAGAGCTTGCTGCCACTATCCTTCCCGGTAAGCACGAGCTGTACGGTATTGGGATGGGGGAACAGTCCTGCCCCCTGGCGGAACGATATCTCCATGCCTGCCTCTTCGGCAAGCTTAATGGAATCCGGAAGCCGGTGATCATCCGTTGCGAAATCAAGCAACCCGCCGGCAATCGCCCGGTCTGTCCCGTGCCCCTGGTACGTCGCTGCGAACGAACCAAAGAAGATGACTTCCGCCTGACCGGGCATTTCCCCCAGCACCTGCCGGGCTGCCCTGCCAATCCGCGCTGCTCCTGCCGTATGCGAACTCGAAGGTCCTACCATCGCCGGACCGATAATTGAAAATACATCCTTAAACCTCATGCTAAAGCCTCCACTTTCCTAACGCGGTACATCGTATTTTATCAGACACGCCCTTATTATAAACCTTATATTACCTGCTGCACAGGGAGTAGAATGACTTCAAACTATATTTAAACAAGCGTTACCCTGCTTCTAGGCATCCTGCGAGTAAAGGGCAATTCCATCCCTGAACTGCCAGCCCAATCCGCTCCAAAAGCTTCTTCCCAGATCATTGTCTCCAATGACCATAAGGTGGCACTTGGCAATTCCGTCCTGGCGCAGTTCTTGCAGGCATCGCCTAACTAGCTGTCGGCCAATTCCATTTCCGCGGTAATCTTCAGAAACGGCAACATGATACATGTATCCCCGCCGCCCGTCATGTCCACACATCGCGGTACCCGCTATCTTGCCGTGCTCATCTTCGCAAATTTGGCTGAATCCCGCATTGCGCTGCAAATACCGTTCAATCTCCGTTTTTGAATCTGCCGTGCTAAGCCCCATTCCTTTGGTATTCTCCCACAACCTGTAGGCTGACTCATAATCCTCTATTCTCATTGCTCTATATCTCATGGATTGCCTCCATTTAGCGCGTTTTCACGAACCGGTAACCTGTAATCTCATATCCGAGTGATTTATAAAACACATGGGCATCATGAACCCTTCCCATGCCGCTGGCCAGCCATGTACCCATGCAGTCCCGGTCTGCTGCGAGCTGCTCCGCAAAGCCGATTAGCTTCCGGCCAATTCCTCGTCTCCGCACCCTGCGGTCTGTAACGAGCAGCGAAACCTCACCGTAACGGGTCATATTCTCCATGTTCTCACGGAGCCTGAAGCCCAGAGCACCTAGTAATACAGACTCCTCCCCACCGTTAGCCTCCGTGCACACATACAGTTCCTCAACCGGACTATTCTCGACAAATTCAAGGCGGCGTTTCATCTCTTCTGGCAAAAGAGCCTTGCCATTCAACTGTTCCATCAGGCGGCATAATCCTGCTATGTCATCTTTCTTAGCCGGGCGGATCTGCAACTCCATGCTGCATCAACTCCTTTGCGTCCCTTAATGGTTCACTGCACTTCCTTAATGTAGCATGGGCAAACGTGATCGACTACAAGTCATGAAGACAAAGTTGATTAGAAAAAATCACAAGAAGCCCTATTTTTCAGCAAGGCTCACCTGGGGCAGCGCACGCTTTTCTAGGCGGATGAATAGAAATATACGGACACTGCGGGTAGTTTATCCTTAGACGCACCCGCTCCAAATGAGAGGAAGATCAATATGAACAACTCCCATTTCAGCGACATCCCTTCCGTACGTCTGTCTGCAGGAATGTATGCACTCAGCAAATTGGCCTGCGCCGGACTCACCTTTCTTCTGTTGACCTTGTTTCTGCTGTGGCAGCCGGAGAACGGCGGCAAACCGGAGGGTTGGCCTATCTCCCTATCCCACGCCATCTATGGCTTCGGCTTGACGGCATCCCTCGTGGCAGATGCTCTTCTGCGGCTCTTGCGGGGAACAACCTTAGTTCGCAGCTTCATCCTGTATGGAATCATCGGTCTTGCAGCCGGACTCTGGCTGGCTGCCGATCAAGGCGGAATAGGGTGGCAGTGTGCCATTGGGGGAGTTGTTGTCCTGCTGATATTTCGCGCAGCGGAGTTCGCTGCGGAAAAGGCCCCCCTGCTGCTTCCGGTATTCGCCCTCATGGCGCCGCTTCTAGCCCTTCTGCTCAGATGATGATTCCGTAACCGTCCTGCGCGGCTTATAAAGCGTCTATGATATCCCCCGCGATTAAAGCCGTCGGGTGATGCTGCTGCCGTGCAGCTCTTTCTCCAGCAAGCCCATGTAGATATACACCAAAAGCAGCTGCTTGAGTGTCATTCAGCCCTTGGGCCAGAAGACCGGCGATCACCCCGGTCAGCACGTCGCCAGAACCCCCTGTTCCCATGGCGGGAGTACCCGTCGTATTGATATAGGCACGCCCATCCGGTGAGGCAATTACCGTATGGGCTCCTTTTAAGACAAGCGTAACGCCGTGTGTCTTCGCATAATGCAGTGCACAGCCGATGCGGTCCTGTTGAACCTCGGCTGTGGATATTCCCGCAAGCCGGGCCATTTCCCCCGGGTGCGGAGTTAATATGACCGGCTGACTGCGGTTCGCCCAGGAGTGAAACTCACTATCTGCCAGAATATTCAGGGCATCCGCATCGATCACCAGCGGGACATCGGTTCCTTCCCAAATCTGGCGCAGCCACTCGCTGTCTCCATTGAACCTGCCGAGACCCGGACCAACCGCAAGGACATCACGGGACGCGCTAAGCTTCAGAAGCTCAGCTGCGCTGTCCGCCGTCCAGTTGCCTGTTTCATCTCCACCGGCGTCAGCCAGCATCACCTCCGGTACCGCTCCAATGATAAAGGGCAGCAGCTTCTGCGGCAGTGCCCAGGTGACCAGCCCACAGCCTGCACGAAGCGCGGCTCTGGCGGACAAGAGACCCGCACCGCTCATGCGCAGAGTACCTCCCGCAAGCAGCACATGCCCGTAGGTCCCTTTATGCCCTTCGGGGGAGCGGCGGCGCGAGACATCTACACCCAGGACGTTGCCTAGCACGTCCGGCGTCAGCCAGTAGAGCGGTACGCCGTGCTTCCGCGCCAGAGCGGAGGGAATCCCGATGGAGCGGACCACCACATACCCCGCCGCACCCGCGCCGGGGTATTGCAGCAGGCCTCGCTTGAGAAACGCGAGGCAGACCGTGACCGACGCATGAATGCACGGCTCATGCGTCATGCCCGTGTCCGCATCCATCCCGCTCGGGATGTCCGCGGACACGATGGGCTTGCCGCTGGCATTCGCCGCGGCAATCAGCTCCGCATAGGCGCCGCGCGGGGCACCCGCGGCGCCGGTGCCGAGCAGCGCATCGAGGATGCCGCTGCATGCGGCGAAGTCCGGCCGTTCCCTGCCGCAGACTACGGCAGGCAGGCCGATCGCTGCAGCGGCATCGCGCTGCAGGGCCGCCTCGCCGGTCAGCGATTCCGGCGGCACCGCATACACCAGCGTGACGGCGAAGCCTGCCTCGCTGAGATGCCGGGCGGCGACCAGGCCGTCGCCGCCGTTATTGCCTTTGCCGACGAGGACAATCCATCGTTCGGCGGCGGCCGTGCCCAGCGTCAGCGAAGCATCGCCGCTGATATACAGCTTCTCGGGGCTTCCTGCGGGTAGCCCCCGGTCGATTCGGCTCGAACGATTATCTGCTGCTTCAACGGTGTGCGCGTACTCCCCGTCGATTCCCTCGCGGCTGATTCCGTAAGCTCTATCAACCGTTATCTCACTATGGTTTGTACCATACGTCTTATATACCGTTAACTCTTGACCAGCGGCACCTTCGCTATAATACCCTGTACCACTCCGCTGTCTCCGCTTACACAAAGCGATAATTTCTTCTGCTATGGCCCGCCCAGCATTCTCCATCAGGGCTACAGCAGGTATGCCAAGGCCCTCTATCGTCTCTCGATCCAGTGCGCGCATCTGCTCCGCAGTTACAACATGCATGACACAGCCTCCTTGGTTCCGTTCCTTGTTCGATTAATAGGCTACTGTAAACCGCTCATGGCTGAAATTGCCTTCTTCTAGCTCATCAATGACGGCAACCGCATAATCTTCTACACTGATCATACTTTCCCCGTTCTCGTCTACAACCAGGCGGTCAAGGCCGATACGGAACTGACCTGTACGACGGCCAGGCTGGATGACCGCTGCGGGAGATATGTACGTATAGTCCAAAGCCGAAGCACTATAAATTTCATAGGCAGCTGCATGGGCGGCAGCCAGCGGCCGGATTGCCTCCGGAAAAGTCTCGGTATCCATCAGCTTCTCTCCCGAATCTGTAAGCAGAGTTCCTGCTCCGCCAACAATCAGCAGCCGTTCAAGTCCCGCAGCAGTCAGACCTTCAACTAAAGAAAAGGCTGCCTTAGTCAGCTCATCTTCCTGGCCGAAATCCGGTCCATAGGCGCTGATAGCGGCCTCATGCCCCTTCGCCGCTGCACTGACCGATGCCGGCTCCAGAATATTCACAGCCGTTTTTTGAAGCTGATCATGGGTAACTTCCAAGTTCTCCGGCACTCTTACAGCTGCTGTAACTTCATGCTTCCGCTTCAAAGCCTCCTGCATAATGGCACGTCCAATCACACCAGACGCACCGAATAGTACGATATTCACTCGATTCCCCTCGCTTTCCTTCTACTTGTAATCTATTTAGCTTGTGCCTCTATACTTCACTTGTCCCGTAAGAAGTATTCGAACCGCATTTCAGGAACAAAGTTTATCGTCACCAAACTAACAAATCGGCATTTCATATCTGGTTTCAATATATACGACTCTATTGCCAGGGGCAACAAGCCCAGCTTCAGGAGATGTTGAAACATTTCTAGCCGATGTTCGTAAAACAATTATTAAATCTGTTCATTACTTCCTATTATAAACAAAGGTTGGTGAAGTTGATGTCTCCTTTAGGCAAGCTGTTGAAGTGGGGTACATTTGCATATGAGGCTTTTCTGGCAATTCCGTTCATCGGAGGTTTGTTCGTTGTAGCCAATGCCTGGGTCCCGCTTGGTATTGCTTTCCTGTTGCACGTAATCGCCATCGTGGTACTGCTGAAAGAACGCGGGCCCGTCGTGGGCCATGGTATTGGTGTAGTTACTTCCATAGTAGCCGTCATCCCTTTTGTAGGCTGGTTTATGCACGCTATTACCGCTATTGTTCTGCTTGTTGAAGGTGTCATGTCATCGCGGAGAAGCCCGCGATATTAGTCCGTTCACCAAAAATAAGGCTCGCCTCCGTATCCCGGGGGCGGGCCTTATTTCTGTGCATTAAACAGATCTCATCCTCTTCCCACAGAGCGGGAATCCTGCCTCCGGCTTCCGGCTTCTCCGCTAAACCGTGCAGAGCCATTCTCAAAACGCTTGCGTTCCGTACGCTCCATCTGTACGATCTGTCCTTCATGCACAACGATATGCAGCGAGCCAAATTCCATGTCATCCAGCAGTCCTGCAATCCGTTCCAGCCATACTTCATCCACTTTTAGCGGTTTAGCCATTCTCCAGCCTCCCTTTCCCGTGTTGTTTCTCTTGCGCTCAATTAATCACCTAATTACCGACCCACATACTATGATTTAAACTATCATGGATTCAAATCCACTGTCAATGCGTATTTTTGCGGGACAACCAGCTTTTGAGGAGCATGGTTACAAGTGCAAGCAGCAGCAGGAGTGAGGCTACCGCGAATGATGCCGAGAATTGGTATTCGTTGTAGAGGATCTCCACATGCAGCGGCAGCGTATTAGTCTCTCCGCGAATATGCCCCGATACAACGGAGACGGCTCCGAACTCTCCCATCGCCCTCGCATTACATAGGATTATTCCGTATAATAGCCCCCACTTGATATTAGGCAGTGTCACACGGAAGAAAATCTGCCAGCCGCGTGCTCCGAGGGTAACCGCCGCTTCCTCTTCCTCCGTCCCCTGGTCTTCCATCAGTGGAATGAGCTCCCGTGCCACAAACGGGAAGGTCACAAATAGTGTAGCCAGCACGATCCCCGGCAGTGCAAACACAATCTTGATATCATGTGCACTCAGCCATGGGCCGAACCAGCCATGAGCGCCAAAGACCAGCACAAAAATCATTCCCCCAATGACAGGAGAAACTGCAAAGGGCAGATCAATCAATGTAATCAGCAGACCCTTGCCACGGAAGCGGAACTTCGTAACCGCCCAAGCTGCCGCAACCCCGAATATGGTATTCAGTGGAACGGTAATTCCCGCAATCAGCAGTGTCAATCGCAGCGCCGAACGGGCATCCGGATCGGATAAGGCCGCGAGGTATACATCCCACCCCTTTTTCAGCGATTCTGTTATAACTACCGTAAGCGGAAGGAGCACCAGCCACGCCAGCACGAGAATAGCCGCTCCAATCAGGATCCACTTCACAAGTGATGACTCTGTTGCCGCCGGAGAAGTTACACTCTTCCGGGACGGTGCCGCATGCAGGGGAACAGTTCCTGCCATTTCAGTTCCTCCTTTAATGTTGGCTTGAAGATTTCCGCGCCCAGCGCTGAAGTGTATTGATGACCAGCAGCATCAGGAATGAGATCAGCAGCAGAAGCAATGCTACAGCTGTCGCTCCGGCATAATCAAATTGCTCCAGCTTAGACATGATGAGCAGCGGAGCAATCTCTGTTCTCATCGGCATGTTGCCGGAGATAAATACGACGGAGCCGTATTCGCCAATGCCGCGGGCAAATGCGAGGGCAAACCCGGTAAGGAGGGGAGGAATCAGATCAGGCAGCACAACGGTGCGGAAAGTCCGCCACCTGCCTGCACCCAGGGTCGCAGCAGCCTCTTCCATATCCCGCTCCATATCTTCCAGCACCGGTTGAACGGTACGCACGACAAACGGGATGCCAATGAACATCAGTGCAAGTGTAATGCCAAGCGGTGTAAAGGCCACCTTGAGTCCCAGCGGTTCAAGCCAGGAACCAATCCAGCCATTTTGGGAATAAAGTGCGGTCAAGGATACGCCCGCTACCGCCGTAGGCAGTGCGAAGGGCAAATCGATTAAGGCGTCGAACACTCTTTTGCCCGGAAATTCATACCGTACCAGCACCCAGGCCAGCAGCAGCCCCAGCACTGCATCTGTCAAAGCCGCAGCAGCAGCAGTCCCCAGGCTAACCCGGTACGAAGCCAGAACCCGTGCATCCGTCGCCACGTCCCAGAATTTGGCCCAGCTAAGTCCCGTTGAATTGAATAGCAGCGCGGACAGCGGCAGCAGGACCACCAGACTAAGGTATAATACGCTGTAACCCATCGTAATCCCGAACCCAGGCAGCACCTTGCGCTTGGCCGCAGCCGTACCTATGACACTCATCCCGCAATCATCCCTTCCCACCTTCGGCTCTTTGGCCGATCGGTTCTTTCCCGGAGGATGCCCCCGGGAACCACACTACCTATATCTCCAGACTTAGCTGCCTGGTACGTAAATCTTGTCGAAGATGCCTCCGTCATTAAAATGCTTCTCCTGGGTCTCTTTCCAGGTTCCGAACTTATCCGCCAGCGTGAACAGTTTAATCTCAGGGAACTTATCTTTGTATTTCTCTTTTACACTGTCCAGGGTTGGACGGTAAAAGTTCTCAGCGGCGATGGTCTGCCCTTCTTCACTGTAGAGATACTTCAGGTAAGCTTCGGAAACCTCGCGTGTTCCTCTTTTATCAACAACTTTATCCACCACAGCGACCGGAGGCTCAGCCAGAATACTTTCCGACGGATTTATGATTTCAAATTTATCCGGGCCCAGCTCTTCAACGGACAGATACGCTTCATTCTCCCATGCTATCAGTACATCGCCGATTCCGCGTTCCACGAAGGTCGTAGTCGATCCGCGCGCCCCGGTATCCAGCACCGGTACATGGGTGAACAGTTCCTTCACGAATTCCTCTGCTTTGGCTTCATCATAGTTGTTGTGGTCCAGCGCATATCCCCAAGCCGCCAGATAGTTCCAGCGCGCTCCGCCGGATGTTTTTGGATTCGGGGTTATAACTTCTACACCTTCCTTCAGCAGATCCGGCCAATCTTTGATTCCTTTCGGATTCCCCTTGCGTACCAGAAATACAATGGTCGATGTATACGGCGAGCTGTTAAGCTCAAATTTATTCTGCCATCCTTCATTAATCAAACCCGTCTCCTGCAAGGCATCAATATCATAACCAAGCGCCAAAGTTACTACATCTGCCTCCAGACCGTCAATAACCGCACGGCTTTGCTTGCCGGAACCGCCATGAGACTGTTTAATGGTCACCTTCTGGCCGGTTTCTTTCTCCCAATAAGCAGCAAAAGCCTTGTTATAGTTCTCATATAATTCGCGTGTAGGATCATAAGATACATTTAGCAGTTCAACAGGATCTTTAGCGGGGGCCTTGGTTGCTTCTGCTGTCGCCGCGGTGTTGCCTGAATCGGTTGGAGCTGGAGCGGCAGCAGCATTTTCGTTATTGTTGCTATTTCCGCATCCGGCAAGCCCCGCTGTCAATAGTAGTGCCAACCCTGTGATGAGCCCCTTCTTCAGTCCTTTTTTCATCTGATACCACTCCCCAATTGTTTTTTCTAATAAAAATGAACGGAGGACGCCCTTGAGCGGCAGTCAAACCGGTTGCATAACCGTGCCTGCTGTCCTTGTAAGAGCGTTCCTCCGTTCGTACGGTGAGAACAATGATTAATTAATCCTATCTAATTAGTTGGTTATGGACTTATAATACTGACTTCATCTCTGCCTGTCAAACCTTTTTTTATAATAAATGAGATGTTAAATGCCTAGGTATCTCCTATGTCGCCTATTCAGTGTTTTGCCGAGCTCAGGTGCTGGATAAGGTTCCTGCAAGACCCACTTGTCAGGTCTCTTGTAAAGTAATATCATTGCTACATCTTATAGAAGAATAGAATCACACCGCAAATGTCGGGGGAGACAAACTATGGGGATGGACTTTGAGTATGTGCCCGCGCCGGCTAGACCCCGGCTGCACCGCCGCATACTGGGAGAGATCGGACGAAGAATTGAAGAAACCTACAAGTACGATACCACGTTATGGCGTACCGCACTTGCAGGCTTATGGACGATATGTTTTTTGGTCTTTACCTTAACTATGTTGGGCATACCTACCGGATTTGGAGTACCTGCTGATATACTCCTTGCTGCAATCGCAGGGACCCTGGTGCTTTCCATAGCAGGCAATGCACTGGCTGTGCTACTGGCTCTGACAGGCCTGCGTATACCCCGACTCTATGCCGGGAGCCTGTTATCCACGGCGGGTATTATTCTACTTATCTTATATTATGCAGATCTTGAAATAGAAGCGGCAGCAGTGGCTGCCGGTCTGGCAACTCTGATAGGAGCAGTCGCTGGTATCGCACTCGGTCTGCTGCGCAGCCGGAGAATTCTGACCGGTCTGCTGCTGGCGCTCGTCCTTGTTCTATCGCCTTTCGCCCTTGCCGCAGGCAGTGGCCAGAATACGGACCCGGCCAAGGATCTGGCTGACTTGTCCAGCGGCGTTGCTCCACTGGCGGCTGATAATCCCGGAATACCGGGAAACTATGCCGTTACCAGCTTTACTTATGGCACCGGCAAGGATCTTCACCGGGCTGAATATGGCCAAGAGGTTGATCTGGTGTCCGCTTCAGCAGATGCCAGCGTCTATATTAAGAAATGGCAGAAGCTGCGCTCCCTATTCTGGGGATTCGACAGCAGCGCCTTACCGATTAACGGCCGGGTCTGGATGCCGGAAGGAGAAGGCCCCTTCCCGCTTGTTCTAATGGTTCACGGCAATCACATGATGGAGGATTATTCCGATGGAGGTTACGCTTATCTGGGAGAACTCCTGGCAAGCAGAGGTTTCATCGCCATCTCTCTGGATGAGAACTTCCTGAACTACTCGGCTTGGTCGGGCATACCGGATAATGACTTTAAAGTCCGGGCTTGGATGATCCTGAAGCACTTGGAACAGATCGGGGAATTCTCACAATCAGAGGGCAACCCGTTCTACCAAAAAGTTGATTATGCCCATACCGCTCTGCTCGGCCACAGCCGCGGGGGGCAAGCAGTGGCGATGGCTGCAGATGCCGGACGCTGGTTCAAAGCAGATGCCGTCCTTACAGCAATTGCGAAGTTTCACATCACTTCTGTCGTTGCCATTGCCCCTACCGATAAAGCGGTGGACGGACTCCAAGCCCGGCTGAGTGACGTGAATTATCTGACACTCCAGGGTGCACGCGATGGCGATGTACATGATTTCTACGGTGATCGGCAGTACATCCGCAACTCGTATTCCCATGGTTCTTCCGCTTTCAAAAGCTCGCTGTACATCGAAGATGCCAATCACAGCCAGTTCAACACAGACTGGGGGCTCAGCGATCAGTCTTTTCCTACAGGATTATTCCTGAGCCGGGGCAGCATTATGGATGGAGAACAGCAGCGCCAGATTGCAAAAGTATATGTATCTGCCTTCCTTGAAACGACTTTACACGGGGACACCGGCTACACCGGATTGTTCCGCGACTACCGTACCGCCCTTGCCTGGCTGCCAGATACAAATTACATCAATCGGTTCCAAAACGGCGGATTCCGGCAGGTGGCCAACTTCGATGAAGACCGCAACAAAAAATCTGCCGGCCGCAGCGGTACCATTGATGCCGCTGGTCTCCGGTGGATCGAAGAGCCCGCCAAGGACAGAGAATCCAAGAGCAAAGCCACCTATGGTGTGGTGCTGGAGCGGACGGCGCTTGCCGGAGCCGAAGCCTCGTATACTATTAACCTTCAGGACAGCACGATAAACGACGTCATTCTGAATGGAGCAGCAGGCTTGTCATTCTCGATGTCCAACCTGAATAAGAACCCGGACGGGGAGAGCGGCATACCGCCATCACCGGACGTAGAAATCGAACTGACGGATTCGAATCAGGTGAGCAGCCGGATCCCGCTAGCCGAGATTAGGCCGATTCTTCCACTGCCTCAAACATGGTTCACCTTGACCCCGTGGCTGGAGGAACGAATCAGCAACCACAAATATGGTGATCTTTCAGAAGCAGTGTTCCAGACGTACGAAATGCCCTTCGGTGCATTCAAGAAGCAGGCTCCCGATTTAAATCCCGATCAAATCACTGCTATTACCTTCTACCTTGATAAAACCGGCGATTCGATCATGCTGGATGATATCGGATTCTATGATCATAATGTACTTGAGTAACTAACAGTGTTCTTGCCCTTATCCTCTTGTTTATGCAAAAACCCGTCCCCTACCGGTTCTGCCGGAATTGGACGGGTTTTTCGTTTACAGGAATTTAATACATACCGGCGTCGGCAGCGCCAGATCATTCCCGGTTGGAATCAGACGGCCATTGTCACTATCAATCATGTAGGAGGTTATGCTGCCGCTGTTCTGATTCGCCACAAGCAGAAATTGTTCCCGGATGGCAAAGTTACGTGGTGTACGCCCCCCGGAGGTTTGCCAGTCGATAGCCGTAAGTACACCGCTGGAATCATCAATCGCAAACAATACAATACTGTCATGACCCCGGTTAGAGGCATATAAATAACGCCCGCATGAAGAAATATGAATATCTGCCGCATTATCATCGCTCCCAGCACCATAATGCTCCGGAAGTGTAGAAACATGCTGCAGAACATTCAGGTTCCCGAACACCTCGTCATATGTAAACACGGTTACGGTATTATTCAGCTCGTTGACCGCATAAACCCATTTGCCCGAGGGGTGGAACGCCAGATGACGAGGACCTGATCCGGGAGGAAGGTTAATTTCACGATGAGCGGTGAGCTTGCCCTCTTCAAGCTGGTAGAACAATACTTGATCCAGACCCAAATCACAGACCAGGACACGCTCCCCGCTGCCATCCGGAAATATGGAGTGCGGATGCGCAGCTTCCTGCCGGTCTTCGCGGACTCCTGAGCCCGTGTGCAGCACCTGGGAGGACATCGGCATCAGTGAACCGTCCGTGTTCACAGGGAACACATTAATATTTCCGCCTGAATAGTTGGAGACGAAGACGAAATTCTCCTGAGGACTGATCGACACATAACATGGCGCTCCTCCCCCCGTCGGCTGGCTGCCCAGATTACTCAGGGTCCGGGTGCGGGGGTCGATGGCAAATGCATAGATCTTCCCCTCATCGGTCTCACTGACAGCGTATATTATGCTTTTCGCAGAATTTACTGCCAGGTAAGACGGGTTCGCAATTCCTTTCGTGCCGTCCAGCACCCGCATTTCACCACTAGCAAGATCCAGAGTGCATAGAAATATGGACTCTTCTCCTTCCGGATTATAGGTCCCAACATAGAATAAAGTTTGATCCGAACGTTCCATGGCAGCGTCTCCTTTAAGTTAAGGTGAATACGTAAATTCCAATATACACCTGCATTTTTTCACTATAGCATGTTTAAGTAAACGATTCATCCGGAAATGAAACGATGCTTCCCTGAACAGAATATTCTTTCATTCGGCAAATTCTGACACATGATTTAAACTCTTCGCTTGAGGTTAATAGTTACCATCCAAGACACCACAACAACGAAAAGGAGCTGACACATTATGAGTTTTTTATGGATGCTGATTGTAGGCGGGATTATTGGTTGGTTGGCAGGTCTGATCATGGGACGGGATATTCCGGGCGGTGTGATCGGCAACATTATTGCCGGTATTCTGGGTTCATGGCTGGGTGGATTGCTGCTGGGAAGCTGGGGACCACAGGTAAGTGACTTCTATGTCTTCCCGTCGCTAATCGGAGCTATTATACTGATCTTTATCGTCAGTCTGATTCTCCGCTCTGTCGGTGGACGCAGCCGTTCTTAAGACCTCTTGGATAGATTAGTAATTAGTAACTGTATATAGTTGCTTTGATTATAAACCGCCGGAGTCTATCCGGCGGTTTATTTAGGCATATACTCCATGGAGCGCCCGGGAGAGCCGGGGAGTCTTTTCAGGTCCATGTGATGCCCACTTTTTTCTGCTATAATGTAGGCACGTATGGATTTAAACATAGGGAGGAACATCATTTATGGGCAACCTTAACCCTACATTTCTACATATCGGCTCCACTCTAGGTGCCGCATTTATGGCGCTAATGGTTATTATCATCCGACTAAAGGCCAGCGAGCGTCCGGTTACTCTCCGCAAAATCTGGATTCCGCCGCTTGGCATGTCCACCGGATTTGCCATGTTTGTGGCTCCTGAGGTCAGATTTCCTTTATGGTGGGGCCCTGTCGCTTTTCTGGTTGGGTGGTTTATCTTCGCTTATCCGCTGATCAGCAGTACTAAATTCGAACATCGTGACGGACAAATCTATGCCCAGCGCTCCAAAAGCTTCGCTTTTATTCTGCTCGGTCTGCTGGTGGTCCGCTCGCTGCTGCATGAGTTCATTAACCGGTATGTGTCCATTCCACAATCAGGCGGCTTGTTCTTCATCCTCGCTTTCGGCATGATTCTCCACTGGAGATTGTTCATGTATAAGCGCTACAACCTACTTACCTCAGAGAAGGAACCTCTTGCGCAACCAAGAAGTTAGCTTGTCCAAGTAAAGAGCATTCAAGACGCTGCAGAAGGCATTTGAATGTCTCTTTTTTTGTTTGACTGCAGACTAGCCCTTACAACGCATGTTATTTGTGACAGAAAAAGTCGGAGTACAGCACGATTTTCTACATTTGATGTCAGGTAACTTACGACGGGATACGTTAATATAATAAATAGATTACTGGCATAACTTTTAGAGAGCGGGGATTGGCAATTGAAAAGTAAATCGAGAAAAGTGGCAATTGTAGGCTCCGGCATGGTGGGCTCCAGCTGCGCCTATTCCATGGTCAACCAGGCGATCTGCGACGAGATCATGATGGTCGACCGTACTTATGACCGTGCGATGGCCCAGGCCCTTGACCTCTCACACTGCATGGATTTCACCGGAACACGCACGAAGGTATATGCCGGAACCGCCCGCGATTGCGGGGGTATGGATGTGGTTATTATCACTGCAGGCGCAAATCCCAAACCGGGACAGACCAGACTTGATGTGCTGGATGATGCTGCAGTCATTACCAAGGGGATTGTTACTGATATCATGGCTGGCGAATTTGACGGTATTTTCGTCGTTGCCGCGAATCCGGTGGATATCGTCACTTATATGGTATGGAAAATCTCCGGCCTGCCGCGGCACAGAGTCATTGGCACCGGCACCTCTATTGACTCTTCACGCCTAAAAACACTGCTGTCGGAAGTCTTCTCCATCGACCCACGCAGCGTCAACGGTTATGCACTTGGCGAACATGGTGAATCCCAGTTTGTCGCCTGGTCACATGTTACCATCGGCGGGAAGCCGATTCTGCAGATTATCGAGCAGCACCGTGAACGGTTCCGGCATCTGGACCTGGAGGATATTGCCCGTAAGACCAAGGATGCCGGATGGGAAATCTTCACGCGCAAGGGCTCAACCCATTTCGGTATCGGCAGCGCACTCGCCTACATTACACGCTCCATCCTGAACGACGAGCATAAAATCATCGCCGTTTCCGCTATTCTTGACGGGGAATACGGACAAAACGGTGTATGCGTAGGTGCGCCAGCGATTATCGGCAGCGGCGGGATCCAGGAACTGATCGAGTTCAACCTCGACAGCGCGGAATCCGCGAAGTTCAATACTTCCTGCGATATTATCCGCACCGGTATAAGGAGTCTTCAGCTAGACAAGGTATAGAAACAAACAAAGGGCTGTCTCATAAGCTATTAAATAGCTACTTGGGACGGCCCCACTTTTTTTGAGTTGGATTGACTTGTGCACTTGGTGGACGCTCCGCGAACGGACCGTTGTTTACGCTACACCTCTGTGTGGAGCAAAACAGTCAGCAATCATAAATTGAAATTGCAGGAGAAGGTACATGCCCTGTTCAAGAGTATTGAAGGCAAAGGTAATGGAGGGGATTTTGGAACTGGAGGAGCGGTAGCGTCCGCCTTTGTCTCCAGATTTCAACCGCGAACAGCGGTTTTAATCAAGAAATCTGGAGACAACAGCGGCCGGAAGTCCAAACATTCACCGTAGTTACGATCTCGCCCAAATGGCATTAGTTCAAGTTATATATCTGCCCTGATCAATTATCATGGCAGTTGCTACCCAGGATCAATTATCCGCTGTAACGGTAGCTCCCAGATTATAATCATCCTCTTCATTGTCGCGAATCGTCTTCTGCAGCACGAAGCAGGATACGATCAGGAAGGCCGCAGCAATGGCGTAATATCCTTTCACATAAAGGGGTTCTTCCAAAGTGTATAATCCTATGTATTCAAACAGCACGGCGATAACCAGCCCCGACCAGGACAGAAAGGTGAACGCCGACGTATTCCGCTTGCGGTGGTACGGATTCTGCTCCTGGAGGAACGAGTCTTCCTCGTTATCCCGGACAACCTTTTGCAGCATGAAGGAGGCAATAATCAGCAGCACCCCGCTTACGGCATAGTATCCTTTTACTGATAAAGGCTCTTTAAGCGTATAAACGCCTACAAACTCAAAGCCTGCCGCAAGGACAAACGCCGTCCACGCCATAAACGAATAGGCTGCGGTATTCCGTCTTCTGTAAAAATTCACTTTTCTCGGAGGTGCAGCTGTAATTATCGGCTGTTCCAGGTGGATCCCTTCTTCCGCTAGTAGTTTCTTTTTCATCAAATATCTTACTATAGAGTAATTATTTCTGTCATTAATTGTTTTATTATGGAATTGCCGCTTCTGTCACATGTAAAAAAGCTGCCTCAGCCCTGGATATGGCCTGACGACAGCTTGTGGTTTCCATTATTCAGAATACAAATCCGCTTTATACGCGGGATACTTCCTTGACCTGCAGTGCACGGACACTGTTCAGTACGGCCAATACCGTTACGCCCACATCCGAGAACACCGCTTCCCACATCGTCGCAATCCCGAAGGCCCCCAGCAGCAGGAACACCGCTTTGACACCCAGCGCGAAAATAATATTTTGCCAGACGATGGCTCGTGTCCGCTTGGCAATGCCGATTGCTACCGGGATCTTGGACGGCTCGTCAGTCATGATCACGATATCCGCCGCCTCAATGGCTGCATCGGAGCCCAGTCCTCCCATCGCCATACCGACATCCGCACGGGCCAGAACCGGTGTATCATTGATGCCGTCACCGACAAAAATGATTTTATCTCTCGGAGATTTCTGTGCATCCAGCCGTTCAATCTGCTCCACCTTATGCTGGGGCAAAAGCTCGGCGTATACCTCATCCACTCCCAACTGCTTCGCTACAGATTCAGCTACGGAAGCAGCATCTCCGGTCAGCATGACCGTCTTGCGGATGCCAAGACCCTTAAGCGCCGTGATCGCCTGGGCAGCATCCTCTTTCACCTCATCAGCAATGACCAGATACCCGCCGTAAACACCATTTATGGCTAAATGCACAGTTGTTCCCGCGAGTGTTGGCACCTCGTACGTTATGCCTTCCCGTTCCATCAGCCGTGCATTGCCAGCAAAGACCTTCTGCCCTTCCACAGTAACCTCAATACCATGTCCGGAAATTTCATTATAGTCACGGATGCTTTCATCCTTGATCTCCTGACCAAAGGCCTCACGGATGGATTCCGCAATCGGATGGCTGGAGTGGCTTTCTGCATAAGCAGCGATTTGAAGCAGTTCACTTTCAGTGCGTCCCTGTGCCGGATAAATCCCCGTTACCTTGAACTGACCTTTAGTTAATGTTCCCGTCTTATCAAATACGACATATTTCACGTCGCCGAGCGCTTCCAGATAGTTGCTGCCCTTAATCAGGATGCCGCTTCTTGAGGCCGCCCCGATCCCCCCAAAGAAGCCGAGAGGGATGGAGACAACCAGCGCACATGGGCATGAAATCACGAGGAAGATCAGCGCACGGTAGATCCATTCAGAGAATGTAGCTCCACTGATAACGAGCGGTGGAATTACCGCCAGAAGCAGCGCAGTGATGACCACTACTGGTGTGTACCGCCGGGCGAACTTTGTAATGAATTTCTCGGTTGGCGCCTTATGGCTGGAAGCATTCTGGACCAGCTCCAGAATCTTGGAAACTGCAGATTCACCGAATGTCTTCGTCACTTCCACGGTAATCACACCGTTCCGGTTGATGAATCCGCTCAGTACAGTGCTGCCCGGCTCCGCCGAACGTGGCACGGATTCTCCCGTAAGTGCGGAAGTATCCATCATCGAGCTTCCTTCAGTGATCACTCCATCCAGCGGAACCTTCTCCCCCGGTCTGACCACAATCAAATCACCGATCGCCACCTGCTCGGGAGATATGCTACGGATGCCTTCGGCTGTCTTAAGATTCGCCGTCTCCGGACGGATATCCATAAGTGCAGTGATAGAGCGGCGCGAGCGATTGACCGCAAGACCCTGGAACAATTCCCCCACCTGGTAAAAGAGCATTACGGCAACGCCTTCCGGATATTCCCCAATCGCAAAAGCGCCAATGGTGGCCAGTGCCATCAGGAAATTCTCATCAAACACCTGTCCGCGGACAATATTCCGAGCCGCCTGCAACACCACCTCACCGCCGACAATGACGTAAGCTAGCAGAAAGAGCAGTAACTCTGGAAGCCCGGAGACCGGGAGCAGTATCCCCGCTGCTGCCAGGACTCCGCCAGCCGCCAAACGCCATAGTGTCCGCCGGGTGTGATGCTCTCCCGCTTCATGAGTATGTTCATGTCCTTCATCATGCGCATCATTATGAGCATGATCTACGGTATTCGCATGGCCATCAGCAGCTGCATGTTCTCCAGCATGGGTATGATTATCGCCGCCAGCATGAACGTGTCCGTGTCCGGAGGAAACCGTTCTTCGCAGTCCCGGAGTCACTTTTTCCTTCAGCTTAACATGCGGCTCAAGTGCTGTGACGATTCGGACGGCTTCGGAATAAGCGGATTCCTTGTATCCGGCGGCCGTTTCCATGGTCAGCGTCTTGGTGACGAAATTTACGGAACAATCGGAGACGCCGTCGATCTTCTTCACATTATCCTCAATCTTCATGGCGCAATTCGCGCAGTGCAGACCTTCCAGGATCCACTGGCGCTTCAAATCCTTCTCCATTGTGCTCAAGTCCATCGACTCCTTCACCGCAATCTATATATGAGCAATCGTTCATATGTTCTGTTAGTTGTATTATATTCCTCTTGCTCTTGAAGTGTCAATCAAACAATTGCTTGACTTCATGATTCAAAAGGCGCATTATACATATATCGAACGGATATATCGAGACGATACATTTTAAAGAGGTGTTACGGTGTTAGATTTTATTATTTTAGGCATGTTAATGGACAGCACGATGAGTGGTTATGATTTGAAGAAGACGATCGACAGCTCAATAGGCACTATTTATAAAGCAAGTTACGGCAGCCTGTATCCGGCATTAAAGAAGTTAACAGAGAAGGGCATGGTATCCCTCACGGAAACCGACAGCAGCAAGAATAAGAAACTTTATTCATTAGTCCCAACCGGCAGACAAGCGTTTCTGGATTGGCTCTCCGGTCCTCTGCAAGGCCCGCGCAATGAACAGCTAATCCGCATTTTCTTCTTCGACTATCTGGATGAGGAGACCCGGCAGCGGCGGTTCAATGAATACCTGTTCAAGCTGGAGCAGGAAATACAGACCCTCGAAACTGTCAAGAACATTGTAGACGGAGAGCTGGCCGGGATTCCACAGCCGGAGAATTACTATTACCGTGTTTCTGTACTAGGCTATGGACTGAAGCATTACCAAATGGAAAAGCAGTGGATAACGGATATTCAGGAGAGGAAGAATCTAAACCATGTCAACCCAAGCCCGGAAATCTAAAGTCTCATTGTCACAAAGACGCCCTGTTCTAACTGTTGTTATTATCGAACTTTTGCTATTGCTAGCCGTATTTGCAGCCGGAGCGTATGCCACCATTAACGAGATTACGTCCTACACCTCGCCGGTATTGATCTCTTTTATCCCCATTGCGCTCGTCTTAATCATCTATTTCACAGTGAAAAATAAGTGGACTGCTCTTGGTTTCCGTTCGCTCCGCAGCATTTCTGCCGGAGAATGGAAATATTTCATCCCCCTAATCCTTGTGCTAATTACCGTCAGCCTGAAGGGCTTCCAGAGCATCAGTCTCTCTAAAGTCCTGTTCTTTATCGGGTTCACCCTGCTAGTCGGATTCGTGGAAGAGAGTATATATCGCGGTCTGATTCTGAAAACACTGCTGCCTAAAGGGATCAAAACAGCAGTCATTACCTCATCCCTCCTGTTCTCTGTAACTCATCTGCTGAATGCCATATCCGGCCAAAATCTTACACAAACGCTGCTGCAGCTTGTCTACGCACTTCTTGTCGGTGGTGTACTCGCCTTGCTTATGGTCCGCAACAATAATATTATTCCGCTGATCCTGTTCCATTTCATACATAACCTAATCCAATTCGTAGGGAACGATAACACCAGTGCTTATCTCGGTTACGACATCTTTATTCTTGTAATTTTGGCTGCGCAGTGCGTATGGCTGGCGTTGAGCTTGAGAAATACCGCAACCCCCGCCAAGCTGAGCAAGGCAAGCTAACTCCCAGGCTATAGGCCGTAATACAAGGAGAAACGGCTAAATGATAGAGTGAAACAAATACATTCTTATATTAGAAAAAGGGACTGCCTCGTCCGTAGATCATCTACGTCCGGGACCGTCCCTTAGTTGGCTATATCCTATTCATGGCTAATATGCTGATGGGTCTGCAGAAAGATCTGCTCCACATGCGCGTCATTCAAAGAGTAATACACCGTCTTACCTTCCTTACGGCGCTTGACGATCCGCAAATTCCGCAAATACCGGAGCTGATGAGATACGGCAGATTGCCCCATGTCTAGCAAAGTGGACAAATCATGCACACACAGCTCTCTCTGGGACAAAGCATAAATCAGTCTTACTCTTGTCGGATCTCCGAGTGCTTTGAACATTTCCGCCATCTTATCCGTCGTTCCGGGGTCTGGCAGAACCAGCTTCAGGGACTCCAGCTCCTGCTCTGAGCCCTCGCATGTATTGTCGCATTCTTCCAGTGCTACTGGCTCCATATTCCCGCCTCCCGATGGGTCATCCGGCAGTGCCGGGTGCTATTCTGTACATAATTATATGGAAATCCTTTTGCAATGTCCATTCGGGATCAAGGAACGCAGATCAGACTGGAATATCCCAAGAAACAATGGTTTACAGTGATTACACCGCTTTGCGCCGGAAGAACAGTAGGCCTGCCGTGAAAAATATTATAAAGCTTCCGAGCACAACAACCATCAGGCTTTCGAGCGGCAAATTAAAAGCACCGAAGGCGTCCCCTGATGAATAGGGAGACATGGCAATTATCGGCTGGACCCAAGGATAATAAGGCCCGTAAGTCGCGGAATTGGCAATTAGAATATTCGGCAGCGTAAAGCTGACATTCAAGGCCAGCGGTGCTGCGAAGCTGCTCCATCCCTGAGACACCGCAAGCTGAAGTGCCGCAAGCGGCAAAACGGCGATCCAGCCGCCAAGAACCCTTGTAAATAGCAGTTCCCATGGAACGGGGCCCGCATCCCGGATCCACCCCATTCCCAGCAGACACAGAAGAAAGACAAGCTGCACGGCAGCAAGCAGACCTGCAGCCAGTACAAACTTGGACAGGTACACCGTCCCCCGGGTCACCGGAAGCGAGAGAAGTTGCTTCCAGCCGCCATTCTGATGCTCATAACGGCATAATAAAGCAACAAACAGGCCGGATAGGATCGGCAGAAGCAGCAATGCATGAAGCATACCCATGAGCGACAGCAGCCCTTCCCAGGTGAACCCTTCCGGCTCCTTAGCCAGGGCTCCAATTAGCACCGCGAACGCAGGACTGGCCAGAACAAGCAGCCACAGATGAGACTTGGACAACTTGATCCTCTCCGCGGACAACACTCTCCAGAATAGCTTCATGTCAGTCCACATCCTTTCGTGAGAAATGCAGCGCCCCCGGTAGAATGAGTACTAGGCCGAGCAGGATTCCCGCCCCGGTAAACTGAACATATCGCGAACTGCCCCAGGCATAATAAGGCCAGACTAAAGGAACCCATTCCCATATATACGACCAGAACAAGGACAGAATGGATAAAATAACTCCTAATGAGACTGAGAACGCCTGATTGCTGAAGGTCAGGGACAGCCACAACTGCAGTGCCAGCACGGGCAGTGCAGCGCCGTACGGCAGGAGACCCATCCGCAAGATATCTCCGTATGGAATCTGATCCCCTCCAAATCCCAGCAGGAGGCCAAGGATAATTACGCCCGCAGAGAGCAGCAGACAGGACACGGTCAATAACAGCAAGATCAGAATCAGCTTAGACATAAACACCGTTATCCGCGAAACAGGCAATGCAAGAAGCTGTTTCCAGGAGCTCATCTGGTACTCTATATTTGCCATTAATGAACAAATCAGCGTAGTGCCCAGGAATAAAGCAACCGGAACAAAAAATGAGACATTATCCAGAAGCGCTCCCCAAAGATCCGGAGCATATTGCTGCTTGATGTAATCCAGGCGCAGTCCAAAATTCAAAGCCTGCATGGCTACCAGTCCGACCGGACCCAGAAAGACGAGAAACCATAGTCCCTTGCCGCGGATCTTCAGCCAGTCCGCCGACAGTGCGCGCCAAATCATGGCTCCACCCCGCCCACAACCTGCAGGAAGAACTCCTCAAGGGATTGTCTATGCTCTTCCACCCGGTATACGGCGTGGCCATTCTCTACGAGCATCTTCACCAGAAGAGCTACTCTGGCATCATTCATCCGCGGGAAAGAGATTACTCCCTGCCGGATAGCCCCATCATAACCTTGTCTTGCGGCAGCAGATAACGCAGCTTCCGGGTCCGATACCGAGAGGCGCATTTCTCCCGCCACCCGCTGACCGAGATTTACAATGCTGTCCTGATACACCATCCGGCCCTGGCGGATGATCCCTACTGTATCTGCCATCAGCTCGATTTCGCTTAGTAAATGGCTCGATACCATAACTGTTATGCCATGCTCCTGCGGCATCCGCTTGATCAGCTCACGGATCTCCTGGATGCCCGACGGATCAAGCCCGTTGGTTGGCTCATCCAGAATCAGCAGCTCCGGGCTGCCCAGCAGTGCAGAGGCAATACCAAGCCGCTGTTTCATACCAAGCGAGAAGCCTTTCACCGGACGTTTCTCTTCCCCCGTCAATGAGACGATATCCAACACCTCGGAGATCCGGGATTTGGGAACGTCCAGAATGCGGCGGATGGCCTCCAAATTCTGAACCGCGGTAAGATGCCCGTAATAGGAGGGGGACTCCACCATAGACCCTATTTTACGGAGGATATTCAGTTTGTCTTTTCTAAGATCCTTGCCGAATATTTCGATGTTCCCAGCCGTCGGGGAGATTAATCCCAGAAGCATGCGGATGGTCGTTGTCTTGCCAGCTCCGTTCGGCCCGAGAAATCCGTAAATCTCGCCCCTCTTGATATTGAGATTCAAATCCTCGACCGCCGCCCGTCCGCGGTATTCCTTCACCAGGCCTTTGGTTTCAATAATGGTCACACTCATTCTCTTCACCTCGGAGAACAGCATAACCCGCCAAGGTTAAAAGAGCGCCCCGCTCAAGTTTAAGTTTTGTTTAAATTTCCGTCTCCGGGTGCAAAAATCACAATGGAGGTACCCGATGATGAGCTGTCCGCATTCCACATAAGTTTCATCCGTCCAAGCAGCAGATCGACAATCGATAACCCGAGTCCTGCACCCTTAGCTCCTGTAGTACTCTGCAACCCTTGGCCGTGGTCGGAAATAATGATAACGCGGGATCCGCCACGGATTTCAGTAAATAACCCTACATAACGGCCGCTGGAGGCATGGCGCATAATATTCTGATACAGATTATCGAGTACGCGCCGGAACCAGATTTCATCCACTTCCCAATACAGCGGCTCACCTTCCAGGTCGATGTCCACCTCGAAGCCTTCCTTTTCCCACAACGGGTACCAAGCCGCCGCGCTTTCCCGCATCAGCCGCAGTACATCCTTCCGTTCAGGCTTAAGAATCACTCTGCCGCTGGTCAGTAAATTGTAAGAGAGCAGGTTATCAATCAGAACACTGAGATCGGCAATACGTTCATCCATCAGTCTCAGCGACTGCCTGCCTTCTTCCGACAGGCTCTCTGTACCGAGAGTGTAGACATGACTACGGACAACGGTGAGCGGAGTTCTTAGATCATGGGATAGATCGGAGATCAGACGCTTGCGCAGACCCTCCTCCTCCAGCTCCCGGCGGCGGCTGTCCTTCAGCTCGGTCACCATGGTGTTGAAGGCTTCCTCTAGCATCCCGATTTCATCAGGCTTGCCCTTTGGAATAAGATCCGGAAAGCCTTCCTGTCCGCCCGTTGTCATCGCTCTTTGCAGACGCAAAAGACGCCTGCGGATCTTCTCAAAAAACAGCCAGGAGACCGCTGCGAACAAAAGCACGATAAAGATCAGCACCCATCCGTAGCTGTTCATGTATAACGGTGATCTTCCTTTATTCATCCAAATGCGGGGAAGCTGCATCACCATAAACCCCTGACCCGCTTCGGCCTTGTCCCCTATAAATGCCACAATCGTAAAGGGATCGCCGTTCGAACCCTCCTTCATAAAGGAAATTGCCTGGGCAGCAGTCCAGTGGGCGGGGATAAGGTCCGGATTTATAGAATCTTCCCGATCTGCTGCATCCGCCGAAACACTTGTGGCAACCGGGCCTATTGCAGTCTGAGTCTCACCTTCCCCGTCCACCCAGAACATCATGCTGCGGGTATAGGTACGGCTTAATTCCTCCAGCCGGGCATCCACCTCTGCGGGGAGAGCGTCCTTCAGGTGAAGAGCCTCCGCATGCCACATTTTCTCCAGTCTCAAGCCGCTTGCATAAAGTCCCGCTTCTTCTGAAAGACCGGACAACGGTTTATCTTCTACTAAAACACCCAATTCATTGTACAGACCAAAGCTAATCGGAATAATGATCGGCAGAAAAATAAGGGCTATCATTATAATTAAGAGATAGCGGGACAAAAGGGATTGCCGGAACCGGGAGATACGTCCGTTCTTCCTCATGCTCTTACCCGGTAGCCAACCCCACGGACCGTCTCAATGATCTGCGGGTCGGCAGGATCCAACTCCAGCTTCTCTCTCAGATAGCGAATATGAACCATCAACGTCTTATCGCCTTCCATATAAGGCTCCCCCCAAACGGCTTCGTAAATCTGCTCCTTCGTCATAATCTGATTCAAGTGCCGCAGCAGATAATTAAAGATTTGAAATTGCTTGCCGGTCAGCAGAATCTCCTCCCCGGTGTCTGCCTGGATAATCCGGTTATCCCCTTCCTGAATGACTAGATGCTTCAGTGCCAGAGCCTCAGAGACCGCTGCACCGGCACGCCGAAGCAGCACTTCAATCCGCGCCGCCAGCTCATCCGGATGAAAGGGCTTGGTCAAATAATCGTCCGCAAACTGCAGACCCTGCAGTTTATCGTCTATCGAGGTCCGGGCGGAGAGCATCAGGATCGGCAGCTGGGGATAGGCCTTCTTTAGCCGCTGACCCACAGTAAAGCCGTCGAGGCCCGGCAGCATAACATCCAGAATGGCCAGCTGGCAATCCTTCGCCTGCTCTAAAGCGCCTTCTCCACTCTGCAGCCAGTGTACCGAATAATTTCTTCCGCTCAAATCAGTTGTAACCGCCCTGCCAATCTCCCGGTCATCTTCAATATATAACAGCTCAATGCCCATGCCACATCCCAACCCTTTCCTCATACCAAAATTCCCCGAAACTGATTACAGACTTCGGGGACTCCATTCATTTCATTTATGTAGATAAGGCTAATCCGCCGCTTCCTTACGCACTGTTCCCAAAATTCGCAGGTGGCTTGTCTGCCGGCTTCCCGAACAAATAACCTTGCCCCAAATCAATGCCAATCTCCCGGCAGAACACAAACTCCTCGCGCCGTTCGATCCCTTCTGCAAGTACCTTACCGCCAAATTGACCTGCCCGTTGCATAATCTCCCCGATCTTCCCTTGCTTCAACACATCTTCGTCACAGTAGCTTATCAAGCTGCGGTCGATCTTCACATAATCCGGTTTCAAACGGGACATGACTTCCAGGGTGGAATAACCCGAACCCACATCATCCAGTGCTACTGAGATGCCGTGATTGCGGTACTCTGCAAAAATAGACTCCAAATGGGCTATATTACTGATATTCTCCGTCTCTACTACTTCAAAGACGAAATCAGCCGGGTCCTGCGCAAGCTTATGAATCGCTGCAAAAGTATGGGTCAGGCAATACTGCGGATTATAGATCGATGATGGCAAAAAATTAATAAACCGTTTAATGCCCTTGGGCAGAAACCGCGCACTACTCTCAATGGCCGAAATACGTGCGGCCCGGTCCAGAAAAGAATGAAACCCGGTCTGCCGGGCAATCTCAAACAATTCAAAGGGCTGGAAGTAACTGCCCATGGGCTTCGGCCGGAGTAAAAACTCAAAGCCGACAATGCTCTCCGATGCATCAACAATGGGCTGCATGTGGCTGGTAAATTCGGCATTCATAATGATGTCGATCAAATTGCGGTTGGATAGCTGGAGGCTAAGCTGCGGCAGCGTGACCCAACGTTCCATAAATCTGTTACCGTTATTGCCGGTAATATAAAGGTACACTTCCGAAGCAAGCTCCTTCTCGAGTGATTCCGCCAGCTTCACCAAGCGAAGCAGCTCGTCGCGGTTGGAGTAAGCAATCTTTATTCTATTATCATTCACAGTAAGCGCATAACCCGCCCCCTCACATACGGAGACAAGTAAAGGATACGCCGGCCGCAAATTGATTTCACCTTCGTCCTCTATCGGCTCAATAGGAGAGCAATCTTTACAACTCATGGACATCCCCCTGGGTAAATAATGATTGTCTTAACTTTGAGGCCATTATAACATGGCACAGTCTCATGGATCATTGAAAAAGAGGCCCGGAGCCGCTGAGCTCCAAGCCTCTTACTTAGAATTACTGTTATATTCCGGAGCCAGCCGTCTGTCTCTCCCAGACTGCATGCTCTTTGTTCTTGCCCACATATTCCATACGGGTAGGCGTGAGCTCCAGGATGACGTAATCGGGATCCTCGGGTCCATCAAACCATGGTTCCAGGTCTTTGTTCCACACCTTGGCACGCAGGCTCTCATCCTTAGTAACCGCAGCCGTAGCTTCGATCTCCAGCACGTCCTTGCTGCCGCCCTGCTCAAAACCAAGCAACAGAAAGGTGTGCGGATTGGCCTGCAGTTCCTCTACTTTATGGGTTGTGCGATTCGTCGCCAAATAAATATTCAGTCCCTCATGAAATACGGCCATATAACGCACCTTGGGCTTATTGCCGGCTTCGATGGTGCCGAAGGAACCAAACTTGTTATCATCCAGCGTCTTGATGATTTTCTGTTCCAGCTCTTTGTTGTCCATGGACGAAATAGCTCCTTTCCAGATGTGAATATAAAATTATATATCCACACTGTACGTTTGGATTTATCATAAATACGTTGTCCCTATTAGTGTACCCCGCCTGATCGTATTGAATCCCGTTCATATCCGTAAACTTACATGAAGGAGCTGCTATGAAAAAACTGATCTGGATCAGCTGTCTCTCTTATTTCGTCATCGGTTTGGCCCATGTCGTGCTGGGCTCTATCCTTCCCGTATTATTAAATCATTATGACCAGAACTACAGTGCCGGAGGTGAGCTCATCTTCAGCCAATTTGCCGGATTCCTTGCCGGAGTGCTGGTATCCCCGTTCCTGAACCGTCGTTTCGGGAAGCGCGGAGGCATTCTGATCGCCACAGGGCTGCTGCTGGTTGCCGAAATCGCCTACTCTTTCCTGCCGCCTTGGGGGTGGATGTATGTGATCGCCGTTGCTGCCGGGTTCGGCTTTGGCATGATCGAAGCCGTCATCGGTACGATCATCATTGCAGCTATTACCGATGGCACTGCAGTCGCCATGAGCCGGCTTGAGGTGTTGTTCGGCGTTGGCGCGCTCGTCATGCCGCTGATCGCAAGCCCTCTGATTGCCGCAGGGTTGTGGAGATATTCTTTTCTAATTGTGGCTGCTTTCACTTCAATTTCTCTGTTCTTCTGGGGAAGGGGACACTTCGGCAGCCTCCAGTCTGTGCTGGACGAGCGTGCCCCGCGTACCGCAGATCACCTCCAGACCGCTAATACCAAACGTCTACCCTATTCCGGGAAGCAGTGGGGTGTGCTCGTATTGTTTGTAGTATTCTTCTTCCTATACGTCGGAACTGAGATGAGTCTCGTGAACTTCATGCCAGCCCTCTTCATTAGCAAGCTGGGACTGAGTGAGTCGGCAGCTGCACTGACGGTGACCTTCTTCTGGCTGGCTATGTCGGCAGGACGGTTATTTGCCGGACTTATTGCCGAAAGAATCTCTTACCGCGTCTACGTTCTGGCCAGCTGCTTCGCTACAGTGCTGTTGCTGGCCTTGTTCCCTTTTACGGAACACCGTTTGGCGGCCTTTGCTGTGATTGCACTCTTGGGACTGTTTATGTCCGGAATTTTCTCCATTGCCCTGGTGTTCTCAAGTAAGCTGCTGCCCGGCACCGAGGAATCTACGCCAAGCATTATGATTGCAGCCGGAGGGATCGGCGGTGCTGTACTGCCGCTGTTGACGGGCTGGGCCATGGATCATCTGGAAGCAACTGAAGCCGCAGGACTGCTCGCAGGTTTCGCCGGAGTGCTGTTTCTGATCAGCTTGGCCGCCTGGAGGTTACGCCCTCAGCGGACCTCTGAGAAACACGGTTATTAAACCGGATAATCAATGCAGCCCTTTTCGGGTAAATGATGTTGTACGTATATTTTGTGTAAGAAGCGGGGAATCCAAATGTCCAATCTATCCGACGAGCCAGTGCTGCATAAAGCCCTGCTCCAGTTCATATTTCCATTCTCCATTAAACAGGGACAAAGCCCGGAGCTTGCGGGGCAGCTGGAAAGAGACGGCTTTACGCGGTTTTTCCTGAGCCAGAAGGAGCTGGAGAATGCCTATTACGGAGAAGGATATTCTGTCTCCCACGAAAATATGGAGCGCTCCTATCTGCCTTTTGCGGCTCATGTGTTGTTCCCCCGCGAGAAGGACAAGAACTCATTTCACCGTTTCTCACGAGTGAATAACCTGGACTGCACACTTGAAATGCCACAGGGTACGCTCCCTTTCCGGGTTCTGTCCACTGATGTGTTTATCTGTCCCTTTCAGCTCGGATTCATTACGATACGGATTGAGGTCCTAGAGGACAACCTTCCGTTCAGCCTTGCGCTGGAGTTCGCGGATCGTTTCCGCACGCTTGAAGATGTGTCCAGCAGGGACTTACATACGCATATCCATTGCCGGAAGCGCTCCTTCGGACAGGTTGAGGATTTCGTGTTCAGCAATTTAATCCCGGGACTGCGGTCTTTTCTGGACTCCTCGGAGCTGAATGGAGCTTACTTTGAAACACTGCCCTTTTTCGTCGATGAACGGATGATGGTCCAGGCCTTTTACCAGTTTGAACAAGAGGCCGAGCTCGACCTGAACATCAGGTATAAAGCTTCCCAGCTCGACGGGCTGGACGCCAAAGGACAATCGTACAAAAGCGCCAGCGATGAACAGTACATTAAAGACTATTGCGAGACCCATTCCTACAACCGCTGGGGACCGGATACCTACTACATGACTAATGAACAGACTTTCTGCTGCTTGACGCGGGTGGATGACGATCAGGCAGTCCGGCTGGCCAATGAAATGTACGGGGAATATTATTATGGCCTGTTGCTGAGTATTTTTCATAAAATTGTCCTTCTGAAGCTCGCGAACATGCACTCCCGGCTGCGGATCGATAACGACTATGAGCAGATTGAGGACTTAATCTATGCCATTAACCGGTTTTCGGCCAAATTCTATTTTCTCGAGCTGATTTCACAGTCCCAAGGGCGGGAGATTTTCTTCCAGCTGCGCAAAGTCTACGGCAATGATGCACTGTTCGTAGAAGTGAAGCAGACGCTGGATGACTTGTTTCAATATCAGGATAAGTTCCAGGCCAAACGGCGGGATAATCTGCTGATGATCCTTACGGTGTATACGGTGATAGGCGGAATTTACGGGATGAATCAGGTCATTGAGGACCTCAAGGGGAAGATCGACTGGAAGGTTATGCTGGAGTACTCTGCTTTTCAATATCTTGCTTTATTCCTTACCTTTAGCGGGATTCTGGTCAGCCTTGCCCTTACTGTACGGCAGCTGTGGCAGTATTTCCGGGAGCGCCGCAAAAAACGTTTCAAATATCAGGACTGACTGGACAATGCAGAAACATGCGTCTATAATACAGCGTAATAACCGCAACTTCATAAAGCAGGGGTGCTGGAATTGGCCGGCTGAGAGTGTATCCCACACAAGATACTGACCCTTATACCTGATCTGGATAATGCCAGCGTAGGAAACGTTACTAGTATGCGTCCTCAGCGGACCGCCACTATTTATGCGCCTGCAGCGTCCCGGTCTCCGGGGCGCTTTTTATTTGGTATTTCGGATTGTTCACGACTTTGTGAAGGCGGAGAGCTAAAGGAGAGAAGAGAACATGGGAGTCAAAAGAGTACTAAGCTTATGTCTGGCCTGCATGCTGGTTATTGCCATTGCCGCCTGCGGGAACAATAATGCGGGAACAGGCAACAGCGCTTCGGAGAATGCTTCCGGAAATAGCGGCAATACCGCCGAATCCACAGCAACGGCATCACCTGAAGCTCCGAAAGAGCTTACCAAAATCAAGGTTGCCCTCGACTGGACGCCAAATACGAACCATACCGGACTCTATGCCGCGAAGGAACTCGGGTATTATGAAGAGGAAGGCCTGGACGTAGAGATTGTACAGCCGGGTACGGCCGGAGCCGATACAATGGTTACCTCGGGCGAAGCCGCTTTTGGCATCAGCGCCCAGGAAGGACTTACCCTTGCCCGCCTGCAGGGCGTGCCATTGGTCTCGATTGCAGCCATTATTCAGCATAATACCTCCGGATTTGCCGCACCTGTAGACCGCAACATTAAATCGCCTAAAGATTTCGAAGGTAAAACTTATGGCGGTTGGGGCTCCCCTGCCGAGGAAGCAGCCATGAAAGCGATCATGGACCCCGAAGGCGGCGATGTAAAAAAGGTAAAACAGGTCAACATCGGAGAAGCCGATTATTTCACTGCCGTGAAACGCGACATTGACTTCGCCTGGATCTTCTACGCTTGGACGGGAATCGAAGCCGAGCTGCGTGGCGAACCGCTGGATATGCTGTATCTCAAGGATTATGCTCCCCAGCTGGATTACTACACACCGGTGCTGACAACCAGCGAGAAGGCGATCTCCGAGAATCCTGAACTGGTCAAGGCCTTCCTGAAGGCTACCTCCAAAGGTTATCAGTACGCGATCGACCATCCGGAAGCCGCTGCTGCCATCCTGACCAAAGCCGTGCCGGATCTCGATGCCGATCTCGTTCTCGCCAGCCAGAAATGGCTCAGCCCGAAATACAAGGACGATGCCCCGCGCTGGGGTGAACAGAAGGAATCCGTCTGGAAGGATTACGGCGACTGGATGTACGGATTGAAGCTGCTAGACAAACCGCTCGACGCCGCAAGTGCATTCACGAACGAGTTCCTGCCGGAAGCCGAGTAGGCAGGGTTTATTATTTGCATAAGGATAATAACCGCTCACAAGGTGAGAGTAACGAAGGGGAATTTTGGAACTGTAGGAGCGTAGCGATCGCCTTTGTTCTCGGATTTTATCCGCTGAATAGCGGTAATTATAATCAAAAAATCCGAGAACAACAGCGGCCGAAAGTCCAACATTCACCGTAGTTACGGAGAACACCAAAATGAGCATTTTAAAACGAGAGGATGAGATCAATGGCTAACACATTGTTAAGCATTCAGGTTATTCCCAAAACTCCGAACAACGAGGATTCTATCCCGTACGTGGATAGAGCGATTGAAGTGATTCAGCAGTCCGGCGTGAAGCACCAGGTGAACCCGCTGGACACAACTATGGAGGGCGAGCTTCCGGAGCTGCTGGAAGTGGTCCGCCAGATGCACGAAGCCTTAATTGCTGCCGGCAGTCCAAGCGTGATCTCGCAGATCAAGATTGCCCATAACCCTCAGGGAATCAGCATGGAGAAACTGACGGAGAAATACCGGCCGTGAGATCCGCCTGGAAGCAAATATGGCCGCCTGCCCTGGCGGTCATATTCTTTTTGATGCTGTGGGAACTGTCGGTCTCTTTCTTTCATATTGAAGCTTGGATCCTCCCGGGGCCGGAGACCATTGCCCACGAAGCCGCAAAGAACGCTTCTGGCATTTGGGAGCATACGCTGGCTACGCTGAAGCTTACAATCATCGGCTTCCCCATCGGAGTTGCCGTCGGGATTCTGGTGGCCCTGCTGCTGCATGTATTCCCTTGGCTAAAAAGAACCTTTTATCCGCTGCTGATCCTCAGCCAGAATGTCCCGTCCATAGCACTCGGACCGCTGCTGGTCATCTGGTTCGGTTTCGGCCTGCTGCCGAAGATCATCCTGATCACACTCGTGTGTTTCTTCCCTATAGCTGTAGCCATGATGGGCGGACTGATGCAAAGCGATATCATGATGATGAATTATATGCAAATGGCCGGGGCAAGCAAGTGGCAGATCTTCACGAAGCTTGAGCTTCCTGCTTCTCTGCCCTCCCTGTTCTCCGGCATCAAAATATCTGCTACCTATGCCGTTATGGGAGCCGTAATCGCCGAATGGATCGGTGCAGATAAAGGAATCGGTATTTACATGCAGCTGCAGAAATCGGCGTACCGCACGGACCGGATGTTCGTTGCTATTATTATTATTGTTCTTCTCAGCCTGCTGCTGTTCGCCATAATTACCTTGCTTGAGAAATGGCTTGTTCGCTGGAAGCCAGCACGGCGCCGATAGATGGGAGGAGCTAAACATGACATCATCATTTATAGAAATATCATCTGCTGCACCAGAAGGGCTGAACTCCCGGGACAGCCAGACCGCCTATCCGGCGCTTGAGGTTCAGAATGTCACCAAAACCTTCACCGCTCACCGCCGCAAGACCGAAGTCCTGAATCAGGTGTCGCTTACAGTGGAACCGCAGGAATTCGTCTCTATTCTCGGCCCTTCCGGTTGTGGAAAAAGCACGCTGTTCCATATCATCGGAGGTCTTGAGAAGCCGGACAGCGGAATCATCCGCATGAACGGAGTCGAAGTGACCGGACAGCGCGGGCATATCAGCTACATGCCGCAGCAGCCGGCCCTCTTCCCGTGGCGGACCATCGAAGATAATGTGATGCTGGCGGGAGAAATCAAGGGGGTGTCTCAGGACAACGCCCGCGGGGAAGCCCGAAGCTGGTTGTCAAAGGTTGGGCTAGTCGGCTTTGAAAAGGCCTATCCGCATATGCTGTCCGGAGGTATGCAGCAGCGGGCCGCTTTTCTGCGGGCTATGCTGGCTCCGCAGGAGCTGATGCTGCTTGATGAGCCTTTCAGCGCTCTGGATGCACTGACCCGCAGCGAAATGCAGCAGTGGCTGCTGGAGCTGTGGGAAGAGAACCGCCGCTCCGTGCTGTTCATCACCCACAATATCGAAGAGGCGCTGCTGCTATCGAGCAAGATTTATGTATTTTCCGGCCGCCCCGGCTCTGTTCTGCAGACGGTGAACGTTCCCTTTCCTCGGCCCCGCCGCGAGGAGATTACGGACACCCCGGAGTTTCTGAAGCTGAAGCGCCAGCTGTCACACTGGATGCGTGAGGAGCAGGCGAAAGGACAAAACAACCCTTAAACAGGGCGGGCCATTCGGCGTAGAGCAGATAGATCTTTTTACCCCCATTCCCCCAGACAGCCAGTCAGGACTTAAGTCCCGTCTGGCTGTTGAACCTAAACAAACATCCTTTGGATCGATGCCATAAATGCTACGTTCTATGCGATTTTACCGGAATACACACCTCTATACACACCCAATACTTTAGTCCCATACACCAAAATATATTTTAAAAACAAAAAAATAATTTTTTTCTTATCTAGGTATAAAGTTACCCTTATTTCTTCCGATATAATTATTGTTGTTACTTAATAATGATTATCAGGAAGGAAGTATTTCATGAAACTAACTAAATCAAAACGCACAAAAAAGTTGAAGACTGCTTTAATGACCGCTTCACTTTTGACTGCAGCCGTTCCTGGTATTTCGTACGCTGCTGAACCTGTTCCTTCGGTATATGCCGATCAGAGTTCAATGAACAGCACACTTCAGGAGCAGCTCCAAAAAGCATCTAAAAACGGATTCATCGTGGGTGACAGCAAAGGCCAGTTCCGGCCGGAAGACAGCTTAACCCGTCAAGAGCTGGCTTTACTGCTTACTAGAGCGATGAAGCTCCCGACGGAGAATAACTCCATACAATCCGCTATTGATGCTGTTCAGAAAGCCGGTATCATGCAAGGTTATGGCAACGGTTTCTATCCGGGCCAGCCCGTCAGCCGTCAAGAACTTGCAACCGTACTCGTACGTGTTATTGATGGCTTGAAGCTCAAAGGCGGGAATAATGTAAATACTTCAGATACCCAGGGTACCAGCAACTGGGCTTCACAATATGTTACATCTGCCCTGAGACTGGGTCTGCTCCCTTCAGAGAACGGCTCATTCGAACCATCTTCCCAAGTGGAACGCCAGGATGTCCTCAGCGTGATGCTGGATATGTTCGTGCCGCGTCAGGAGACCAAAACCATTACAAAAATCAGTGGTGATATCATTGTGCTGGACGGAGTACCGTTTATCGCTACGGATAAATGGAAAAAACTGCTGAGCGAGAATAATGCAGAGGCTCTGGAAGGTGCAATTATTAAATATGATACACTTACCCGTGGGATCAATGAGCTTGGCGGACTGGAAATCATCAAGAATGGCACAGCAGACAAACCACTCGAGTTGCATGCGGAAGGCGTAGTTCTCAGCGGAGTTCTTAGTATTTCAGGCAATAATGTCAGCATTAAAGGAAATGCCGAAACCAAGCTTGGCGAAGTTGTTGTAAAAGAAGGCGTCAGTACAGTTAAAATTGATACTGCGGTGGACAAGCTCGTCGTAGCATCCAACAAACCCGTTACAATCATTGGCAATGGCGCGATTGGCGAACTAGCCCTTGGCACAAGCAAATCCACAGTAACCATTGATGACAAGCTGAAGATCAATGATGTGACTCTTCCGAAGGATAAAGCTCCCGGTGAAGTAATCACCAACTATAAAGATGACACCTCCACGAAAGTGAATGGCGTACCTCCGGTGAAGCCAGCTTCCGATTCAAACCGGGTGAACCATTCTCCAGAGATTGTTAACTCCACAGGCTGGGATGTTACAATCGGTGATGAACCCACCCGAGTCCTTCTGAGCTCCCTGTTTACGGACCCGGATGGTGATCATTTATCATACACACTGACGAAGGCTGTCATTGAACCGTTTCCGTTCTTAGTAATTGACTCATTTATAATTAATACACCGGTAATAGCAGATCCTGCTGATGTTAAGATCGAGGATGGTTACCTGGTTATCGACCCTAAAATTGTTGGTAATACAACGATCTCCATCGAAGCTTCAGACGGTCAATATTCTGTGAAGAAAGATTATCCTATCCATGTGAAAGCACCTAATCACGCACCTGTACTTAGTGACGGTGCGGAGACAACCTGGAATTATACAGAAGAAGATATCCCTTCAACTATTGATCTGAACGA
Organism: Paenibacillus oryziterrae; assembly: GCF_042610485.1. NCBI lineage: Bacteria > Bacillati > Bacillota > Bacilli > Caryophanales > Paenibacillaceae > Paenibacillus > Paenibacillus oryziterrae. Next base: position 232,520 of record NZ_JBGJZO010000002.1, read on the forward strand.
ATTTTTTGAAGACGAGGATCTCTCCGATCTATTGACATTTGAAATTGTTGATAATAATTTAGAAAATATTATTTCTGTAAGCAGTGTGAATGAAGTTGCGACCTATAGCTTAACAGGAAATCAATTGGTGGTAACTCCAGTAAGCGCCGGGGAGATGGGTATTACCATTAAAGCCACTGACCTTGCAGGCGAATCCGTTACCCAAACATTTACTATCAAGGTAACGGCAGCCGGTGGTACCGAAATTCCGACTGACAATCCGGGCGGCGGCACGGGTACCGAAACTCCAACTGACAATCCGGGCGGCGGCTCGGGTACCGAAACTCCGACTGACAATCCGGGCAGCGGCACGGGTACCGAAACTCCGACTGACAATCCGGGTGGCGGCTCGGGTACCGAAACTCCGACTGACAATTCGGGCGGCGGCACGGGTACCGAAACTCCGACTGACAATCCGGGTGGCGACACGGGTACCGAAACTCCGACTGACAATCCGGGTGGCGGTTCTGAAATTCCAGGAGGTTAAACTTATCCATACACTCAAAATAGACCGTCCATGCCAGCTAAAGCAGGCACGGACGGTCTATTTTTCAATTGGCTATCGCACTTTTTACAAATACTTTCTATTACGCGACTTATTACACGCTTCTGCCATAGAAATTACTAAAAGGCGTATGCTGTTCCAGCACTTCCTCTACCCTGGCCATCCGTTCTTCTAGGCTGCCCCGCAACGGAATGTAAGGAATCCGCCGTTCAAGCAGGTCGGCAATAATCTGTTTATGAAAGACCTGACGCTTCTGGTCTCCGCTACGGTCCCAGGTGTCGTCGTATGGGATATCGTCTTCACACAGGAAGAAAAGGTCGTACCGGGATGCATTTTCCAGAGCCAGTCGTGTCAGCAATTCTGGAGCTCTCCCATGATAGTCGAGCGCGTACATAAACGTCGTTATCGCATTGGTATCCACGAACAGATATTTGTTGGCCTGAAACAGCGCCTCCTCTTCCCGCTCCATGTGCCCGGTTGCAATCTCATCAAAGGCGGCAAGCCCAATTCTCCGCTCTACCTGATGCTCCGTCCAGTAATCCCGTCCATACTCCCCGGCAAATGTGGTCCGGTACCGCTTCGCCAGAGCTTCGGTCAGCGTAGATTTCCCCGTGGACATCGCTCCGACAAACACAATCTTGGTGATCAGATCCCGGTATACGATATCGCTGATGAACTGCCGGTTCCCGTATGCATCCCCACGAATCATGGTTGCGGATACCGGGACAAGAACGCGCTGCTCATCTACCCGCCGATCCACCGCTCCCAGCGCCTCGCTCATGTGCCTGCCATAAAACTCGCTGGAGTAAAAATGGGTCACCTGCTTCCCCTGCAATAGTCCAAGAATATATTGTTCTTCCCGAATCTCATGTTCCCGGTCATCGGAGTATCCGTCCGGCCCGTCCCAAGCCTCTATGACCCTGACCGAGGGATACAGCTTGCGGATCCACCCCGCCCGGATATGCAGCGGAATGGTCGTCACTGGAGTATCGTAAATGACTACGATCAGTTCATCGACCTCCTGAAGCGCCGTTTCAATCATCAGCTGATGACCCTTATGCAGCGGTGCGAATTTCCCAAGCGTTAGTCCCAACGTTCTCATGCCGTAACCTCCCGTGCACCCTTGTTCCAGGTATAGTAGCCATAGGTGGCATTCACCAGATAGGCGCTCCACATGACGATCATCAACACACCATCGGGACTGCCTTGAGCCGTGCGGATCACCCAGAGCAGTACCGTAAACAAATTCAGAATAATGTATACCAGCCACTGCTCCTTAAACCGCCTCACCATCAGAATGGTAGCGACAATGGACAGTACCGTTGTGGTGGCATCAATATAAGGTGAATTTTGGCCGGAAATGAAGGATAATCCGTACCCCAGTGCAAGACTTCCCAGAATACATACCGCGGCAGCTAAAACCGTTCCCCGAACATCCATTTGCCGCATGACCAGCTTGTCGCCTTCCCGGTGCTTCCTCCACATAAAGTAACCCGCTACATTCATCGGAACAAAGAACAAGAGATTCAGCATCAGCTCGCCGTAAAGACCGTTGTTGTAAGCCAGGTACGCATACCCGAACGTATTGTACATACCGAACACGTACGTCATCAGATTTCCTTTGGCCGCAAGCACCACGCATAACACTCCGGTAAAAAACACGGTAAAGCCAAACAGCGTGTCTTTCATAATAATCGTTAGAATAATAGCAACCGCCGAGAACATCCCCAGCCACAGCAGCTCGTAAAAGTTCCAGCCTTTCCAGCCTCGGCTCATATCATTCCCTCCATATTCCGTTTGAATAATTTCGACGGCCGGTGGCCGGCATGGCGGGCGTACTGGTCTGTTTCCATGACGAGCCCCGCGATTTTACGTCTAAAATTGGCCTTCAGCATTTCAGTGTCCAGTATGATCTCATATACCTGCTGCAGCTCCGTCAGGGTAAAAAGGCTTGGCATCAGGTTAAACGCGATACCCGTATACTCCACCTTCCCCCGCAGCCGCTCTATGGCATAGGCGATGATTTTGGCATGATCAAAGGCGATTCCCTTTGATGAAGCAACAATGTATTCGGTCTGAACGGTGCGCTCGGAGACCGTCTGCTTCCTGACAATTTCCGCTTCAAGCCGGATATCCTGGAAGGACAGTGTTAACTGCCAGAACGATTCCTTGACGAAGCCTCCCGGCAGCATTTCGCGTGACTCCCTCTGAAGCTTGTAGTCTACCTGAAACCAGGCCACCTCTGCCGCATCATCCCCCGCTTCCAAAGAAAGACTGCTGCTGTCCACCAAAGCCAGATATGCACAGGAGATCACCCAGGTCCGGGGATCACGCCCCGGATCACTGAACGTATAGAGCTGTTCCAGATACACATTCCCTGCCCCTGTCTCTTCCGCAAGCTCGCGCGCCGCAGTCTCCTCTGTCGTTTCGCCGGGCCTCACAAATCCTCCCGCGAGCGCCCATTGCCCGATAAAAGGATGATCTCCTCTCCGGATCATGAGCAGCTTCAGGCTCTTCTCCGGCAGCTTCCGGTAATTGACCTCTTCTTCGCTGGAGACGGTGAACACAGCCATATCTGTCGCCAGCGACGGCCGTTCGTAATCTCCCGCCCGATATTGCGACATGAATTCCGCTTCCGTAAGTCCATCTTTATTCACAAGCTCCGCCATAAGCATCAGCACTCCTCTTAGTAATGTTATGATATTATCATTTTGTTAATAACAATATACCAGATAATTCCTTCCCTTTCAACCCTGTCAGTTACCCCTGTTCACCGCCAATGATATAATTAGCCTATCTTAATTATTTGGAGCTGGAGGAATGGCTTTGTTTCGGATCATGATCGTGGAAGACGATGAGAAGATCAGGCAGATCGTAGCGGGTACATTGCGTAAATGGCAATACGAGGTCATTGAGATATCGGACTTCGAGCAGATACTGGAGAAATTCATCAGCGGGCAGCCGCATCTGGTGCTGCTGGACGTGAATCTGCCGATGTACGACGGGTTCTACTGGTGCAGGCAGATTCGTTCGGTCTCCAAAGTACCTATTATCTTTCTGTCCTCGCGCAATCAAAATATGGATGTCATCATGGCAATTAATATGGGCGCTGACGATTATGTACAGAAGCCGTTCGACCTGGATGTGCTCGTAGCCAAGGTGAGCGCGCTGCTGCGGCGCAATTATACCTACCAGGATGAAAGCCTGCAGATTGCGCACCGCCAGCTTGTATTCCATCTGTCCAATTCGTCTATTCAATTCGGGGAGCAGACGGCGGAGCTGTCGCGGAATGAATTCATTATTTTGCAGACCATGATGCGGAATATTGGATCCATCGTCTCCCGGGAACAGCTGATGCAGGTATTGTGGAACGACGAGCAGTTTGTGGACGACAATACGCTGACGGTCAACGTGAACCGGCTCCGGCGTAAAATTGCCATGCTTGGTATCGAGGATTTTATCGTTACCCGCAAAGGAATGGGGTATATCATCGAATGAGATTCTGGCGGTTCATCAAGTTCGAAAGCCCGTACCTCTTTCTGTGCGCTGCCGTCTTCCTGCTGACCGTTGCCGTATTCGCTGTTGATCCGCAGTCCCCGTGGGACTGGCATACGTTTCTCTATGCGCTGACGCTGGTCCTCTTCTGTCTGGCCGGCTTTCTGCTCCACCGCTACCTGAAGAATGTGCAGTCTATCCGCAGCCTCGGCAGTGATAACATCGAAGTCCTGTCTCTGGAGGCGGAAGCTTACCGGAAAGCCATGGAGCAGCAGGAGACTCAGCATATCCGTGCCCTGAATGAGGTGCAGGATAAGCAAAAAGAATACTATGACTTCATCGTATCCTGGTTTCACGAGATCAAGACGCCTATCGCTGTCCTTCGGCTTATGCAGCAGACAGAGATCGATCCCCGAAGCCTGGAGGAAGAGGTCTCCCGGATCGAGCACTATGTGGATCAGGCCTTGTATTATGCCAAGCTGGACAGCTTCAACCAGGACTATGAGATCGTGAACTGTAATTTGGAGCTGCTGGCCAAGAACATCGTCAAGACCCATTCCAAGACCTTCATCTCCAAAAAAATCAGCATTCACTTGGACATGCCCTCCACCACCGTGCAGAGTGATGCCAAATGGCTGCTCTTTATTATCAACCAGCTCATCACCAACAGCTTGAAATATACTCATGATCACGGGCACATCTCCATCACAGCTTCGGCCACACCGCAAGAGAAACTGCTTATCATCCGCGATAACGGCATCGGTATTGACCGGAAGGACCTGCCGCGGATATTTAACCGGGGATTTACAGGGACTAACGGGCGTACGGTTATGAAATCGACAGGCATGGGTTTATATCTGGCCCAGGAGCTATCGAAGAAGCTGGGACATTACATCACCTGCGAATCCGAATCCGGGAAGTTCACGGAATTCACGATCCACTTCCCGAGGAACCACGACCCTTATCTGAATATGCTGTAAGAAGAGCCGAATTCGCCTACCTTACAGGAACGGCATCTAATCTATAGAGTGAAACTTATAGATTCTTGGATTCTAGAAACACTGAAAAAAGCAATGACCAGTCCAGCGGTCATTGCTTTTTTGGTGCAGCTGTTTAATACGATTTTTAATGTCAAACGAATCTAAGGGTTCTCGCTCACGATTTTATAATAAATGCTCGTGGAAGAGAGGTAGAACAGTAAGTAGATAATGAAGTAGACGCCCATAATGCCCCAGACCACACCGGTAAGCCCGGGAAAGTCCTGCACGGAGTCTAAAATATAGTATTTGATGATAAACCAGCTGTGCAGCACTCCAAGCACCAGCGGCGGCAGGAAGACAAACAGCAGCTGCTTGCGGATCACGTTCTTCATCACCCGGCTGCCCACGCCGATTTTGCGCAGAATCGAATATTGCAGTCTTTCATCCGTGGCCTCGCGCAATTGCTTGAAGTAGATGACGCTGGCAAGGGCGAAGACCGCGATCAGTGCGAGAAACCCGCTGGAGAACAGCATCAGTGACGAGCTTTCAATCTGCTTGGAATACACATCGGCGAAGGAAGAGTAATACGCGCCCGGTGTCTTGGTGACGATGGCGTGCACTTGCACCGAGAGTTCTTCAGCATTTTTGGCATCCGAAAGCCCGTAAATTTCAAACGACATGGTATCCGCGTGGTCCTGCAAGCCTTCATAAACCTCATCTGAGATCACTAATACCGCCGGCTTGATGTCCATAGACGTAACGGGATCCGAAGCCCATCCGAGGTATGCGTAGTCTTTTTTCTCAATAAGCTTAAAGGTCGTGTCCTTATCCGTCTTCACCGTGAAGCTTGGCTGTACCCCCGGCGCGAACGGCTGCGGAAAGTCTGAGCCCTGGGAGAGTGTGACGGCCTCATTACCCCGAAGCTCCACGGTTTGCTGATGGCCCCGCTTGGTAATCAATTCGTTATAAGTCTGCTGGGATACCAACAGGACATCAGACGTGTAATACTCTGGGTTATCAAAAGCAACCTGCATGTCCGTCGCGGGGGTGGCCTTTATAGCTTCCTGCGTCAAATGAAAGGTAATCTTATGCTTCGAACTTGTGATCAAGTCATCAATCTGCGAGTTGGTTGCGTGATCCAGCGACTGGAACGCCATATCATTGGGCAAATTCCGGCCGACTGCCTCGAACTGCACCTTATAGTTAATCGTCATAAAGCACATCAGCATCATAATCGCCGCACTGAATAAGGAGATAAAGGTTAAATTCAGCGTGTTGCCCCTGACTTGAAAGCGCAAGGAGGAGGTCCACAATACGGTATTGCCCTCGTGGTAACTTTTGCGGCGGCTTAAGGTTTGCAAGAACCAACCCGCGAATTGCCGGAAGAACAGGAACGTTCCGCCGATAATGCCGATAGTCGAAGCGATTAGCCCTGCTGTCACATGCTCCTGCCAGACCACAGAACCTTTCCCGCCGCTGATTAAAATGAAGGTCATACCGAGTAAAGCCAGGGATACCATAGCCATGAGGGCAGAGATCCGTACGGGCTTCTCCGACTTTTGCTTGGCATGGAACAGTTCTGTCAGTTGCACGCGGTTGACCATCACATAGCTCTGTACACTGATGATCAAAGCCAGCAGGAAGAACAAACCGGCGGTGGAGACCATGGCCTGCAAGGGGAACGAGAGCGAGATGACGTGGTCATACTGCATCAGATTCATCAGCAGCATCCCGAAGAGCTTGGACAGCAGTCCCCCGAGCAGTATCCCTGTAACCAATGAAATTACGCTGATAAACAGCGTCTCATAGAACACCATTAGTGTAATTTGCCGTTCGTTCAAGCCGTAGAGCAGATACATGCCAAACTCTTTTTTGCGCTGCCTCATGAAGAACGAATTGGCATATAGAATAAAAAAGATGATGAACAGAAAGACGACCACGGAAGCGATAGACACACCTGTCTGGAAACTCTCACGGTTCTGGAGCGCATCCATGATATCGCTGTTGTACATCAGGGAGGAGAACGTGAACTGGATAATTACCCCTACGACCATGGAGAACAGGTAAATGGTATACAGGCGGAAGTTCCGTTTGACGTTGCGGAGTGTCAGATGGAGCAGGCTCATCGGGATTTGCCCCCCATGAGGCTCTGGGTTTCCAGAATCCGGTCATAGAATGCCTTCTGAGACTGATCGCCGGCGTAGATTTCATTCACAATGCCCCCGTCGCGCAGAAAAATAACCCTTTTGCAATAGCTTGCAGCATAGATATCATGAGTCACCATCATAATCGTCGTGCCGAAGGTTTCGTTAAGGCCCACAAGCTGCTCCAGCAATTGTGTCGCAGACCTTGAATCCAGCGCTCCCGTCGGCTCATCGGCGAACACAATCGCCGGCTTCGTAATGATGGCCCGTGCCGAGGCTGCTCGCTGCTTCTGCCCGCCGGAGATTTCATTCGGGTATTTATGCAGAATGTCCTCAATATTGAGCGCCTGCAGAATGGGCTGCAGCCGTTCCTCCATCTCCTCCGCCTTGAATTTGCGCAGCGAGAGCGGCAGCAGAATGTTTTCTTTTACCGTTAAGGTATCCAGCAGATTATAATCCTGAAAAATAAACCCCATCCGCTCCTGGCGGAATTGCCGCAGCGCTTTCCGGTTCATATCCAGCAGCGCCTGTCCCTCCAGCCATACCTCACCGCCGCTGAACCGGTCAATCGTGGACAACACATTCATCAGCGTTGACTTCCCGGACCCTGAAGGCCCCATAACTGCTGTAAATTCTCCGGCTTCAATCACCAAATCGATATTTTTCAGAACCGTAGTTGTGCCATATTTTTTAGATACATTTTTAGTATGAATCACAGATAACATCGTCGATCTCCCCTTCCTGTTATCCACTATAGCCACATTTGGCAACTGCAACCATAGAAGTAACATGAAGCAACGTGACGTTTTTGTCACTATGGGAGTCTGAACACTGCCAAAGCAAAGGACTCCCGTTGTCAGGAGCCCCTTGGCGATTGAATTCATTTATTTATGAAGCGCATCACGGATAGCTGATTCGATTACGTCCAGCGGATCACCGGAGGTTACAGCTTTCGCCGCTTCCTTGTACAACCCGGAGGCCAGCGCTGCTTCCCTGGTTACCGCATGATCCTCATCCACCAGCTTCTGCAGGAGAGTCTGGCTGCTTCCGTTCAGCTTCGTACTCAATGCATTATAGGCGACGCCTACCATATCATCGCGGAGAAAGATCTGCGTCCCGCCCAACTTGGCAATCTCATCAAAGGTGAGCAGTCCGCTTGCTTCAGCAAGAGTCAGCGCATTCGCGGGATCGGCATTGGCATATCCTAAAGCGCGGAGCGTTAAAGCTATAAACTGCCTACCGCTCATGGCCGCATCCGGCGCAAATGTGTTTGCTGTCATTCCTTTGACCAGCCCCTTGCTGCTTGCATACGCGATGGACGGCGCAGCCCAATGGGTAGCTTTGAGGTCAGTGAAGCTTGTCTTCCCGCCATAGCTGAGCGCCTCATCCTCCCAGCCCAGGAGGCGGAGCAGCATCACAGAACCTTGCGCCCGGGTGAAGCCTTTATCCAGTTCATACCCCAGACTGCTTCCCCGGAAGAGCTGCATCCCCTGCAGCGCTATAGCCTTATCGGTATTGCGGACGGCACTGGCACCGGATACCGCGGAGGAGCCGATAAGACTAGTTAGCAGCAGGATACCCGCCATAAGCAACAGCAGTGATTTGCAGCGAAAGCCGAAGGGCGCATCCGGTTTATGGATCACTTTGATCATCGTACACCCGCCTCCTGGCTCCCTACGGATTTCAGGCTGGCAGGATCCATCTTGTACACCGTACCGCTTAACTTCGCAAAAAACTCATCCCATGTCCCTGAGGGTTCCCAATTGAAGGAGAGGGAGATGTCCTTGATTTCGCCCGCAGTATCCACTGTTTGGGTCAATTTAATCATCTTCATACCGCCGGAGTAGTCCTTGACGACACTTTTGCCTTCCAGCGATTTACCGAGCATAAACTCAGAGGTCGTGATTTTGTCTGTCGTATCTGATGCTCCGTAATTATCCCAGCTCCAGCCGGTGGATAAACCCCGCGCGTAAGCATCCCCCTGGCTGACCCGGATAAATTCCTCTTTCATTGTGCCGGCAGACCCCAGGCTGACCACGCCATAGAGCACATGAATCGGCTCCGCAGCCGTCTGCTCCGTGCCGGCCGTTGTTCCAGATTTGACGGGAGCCATGATGGGATAGGCCAGAAATTCAGCAGCATACAGCACTTTAACTTCATCGAAATCATAAGTGAGCTTGCTTGAAACTTGTGTTGCATCCTTCTCTTCGGCGGAAGCCGGGGTTAAGCCGGTTAATCCGTATACCAATAGTGCGGCAATCAATAATAAGCGGTGACTCCACTTCATTCCATCAAGCTCCTTCGGTTTAGTTACGGTACAGCGATTCTTGACCCGCATGTCCCTTTTGAACAAGCATACAACATCAGGGATAATTTTCCTGTAAAAAATGCTGCTTTTGTTGCTCTTTGATACAGAATCCGTTCCCCCTCATATAACAAAAGCAGCAGCTCCCCGAAATTCAGAGAGCCGCTGCCTGTTATTTCAACCGATATTCAAGATGATACATAGAACTATTGCAGCATCCGCCAAATAACCTGTGCAGCTTCCGCACGTGTTACTACCGCCTTAGGTGCAAAGCTGCCCTGCACACGGCCGCTCATTAGTCCAAGCCCGGAAGCGGCCTCAACATAAGGTTTAGCCCAACTGGACATTAAGCTTACGTCGGTAAAGACTACAGTATTCCCATTGGAAGCTGCTGCTTCAGGCTTCAGAATATGAAGCGCCTGAACGGTAAGCTTCGCCATTTCCTCCCGGGTGACGGGACTGCCCGGCTCGAAGCGGTTATCCCCCCTGCCGCTGACCAGTCCATGGGCTTGTGCAGCAGAGAGGGCTCCGGAATACCAGGCATTAGCCGGCACGTCGGTGAACTTCATCTGGCCGTCAGCCGATGGAAGTCCCAGCGCATTGACGAGCAGGGATACATATTCTGCCCGCGTTACTGCACGTCCAGGCTCAAAGCTGTCCCTGTCTGTTCCGGATACCAGCAGTCTTGAAGCCAGTTGCCCGATGGCCTCGCTTGCCCAGTGAGCAGCCGGAACATCTGTGAAAGATTTCTTCACTTCCATAAGTCCATATTTACTGAAATGGCTGATCTTCGCCGTGATGAAATCACCTTCTATCTTGCCGCCAATATACTTGGCGCTTCCGTCATCAGCCAGATAGAAGATACCTGTACCTGCAGCTCCGGAACCCACCGGTTTCGGAATCCGTAAGGTGATCGGTTCACTGAACTGCGATGATGTAAATGCAGAACCATTGCCTGCAGTTGCTGAAAGCCCGAAATCATATACACTGCCTAAGATCCGGATGTCCAGATTCCGTGAATTCTCCAGCTGCGTAATCCATTTCTCAGCTGCATCCCCGGCAACAGGCTTTATGGTCACAGAAATTGCAGCTTCCTGCCCGCCTGTTCCAACTCTTTCCGCCAGCTGTTTTAGAAGAGCGGCCGGAATATCCATTTCAAGAGACTCTGATTTGAGCCTCAGAGGTGCTCCCGCCAACAGTTCAGCGGCATTTATCGGAAGCTTAATTTCACTGGCAGCAGCCGGGATGCTAAGAACCGCCGCACCCCCAGCCAGTTGCTGAGAAGTGATGGTAACGATTTGGGTTGGCTGGGCCGGTGTAACTACCGGTACCGTTACGACAGGAACAGATGGATCCGCAGACGTTGTCAGGCTGAGTGACGGCCCTGTGGATGTCCATATCGCTCCGTCAAAGCTCGCTTCCACCTTGAAGGAATAGGAGGTGTTTGGCGAAAGGCCGCTTATCGTATGCGTGTTCCCTGTCACAGTAGTAAGCAGTTTTCCGTCTTTGTAAATTTTGTAGCCCTCTACCGGATCCGTGCCATCAACTCCTGCCCAGGTAAGCGTGACACTTCTGGTACCGGTGTTTGATGCTGTCATCGACTTAGAGCTGTTCCACACCGGAACGGATACCTGCCGGTAAAACTCAAAGCTGTCGATCCAGCCCCAAATACCGCCGGAAGTCGCTGGTGCATCCACATTAAGCCCGATCGTCGCCTGGCCATTCGTTACTTGAATGCCTCCGAGAGTAGCGTCATTCCATGCCTGCCAGCCTGTATTCACAACGTTTACGCCTGTCAGCTTATCGCCGCCGTAATTCTCCGCGAACAGGTGAATACCATTCTCTCCTCCACCCCCGGATACTTTGGCCTTAAGCACATATATTCCGTCTTCAAGACCGGTAACGGTCTGGGACAACGTGAACTGGTAGGCCGAACTGCTCCAATAGTTAACGGCATTGCTGCCTGCGTAAGCATCCCCGGTGTTCGTCTTAAAGCTCGCCACCCCTTGGGTTCCGCTGATACTCCAGCCTGCAGAAGGACTGCTGTTCTCGAAACCGGGATTACTCGCAATATTCCGGTAGGAGGTTACAGTCACGGTTGTCTTGACCGTCTTCCCGACACCTTCCACGGTACCAGAAATTTCAAAGGAACCGATCCGGCTTAAGTCATCCCCATCGATAGCCTGCCATACAACAGGAACCTGCTCCACGCTGCCTTCGCTATACAGCACATCTGCTGTTTGCGGCAGGGTTTGCTCCACTTCTTCCATCGGCTCATTTACCGTTACGGTTATTCCCTCTGGGTTCTTCGCAGTCAACGCTGTCTTGTCCGGGAGATCACCCGGCTCGAACCGGAATACGTCCAGAGATGGCAGGGCATTGCCGTTAAAATCAAACATCGCCTGATTGTTCCACGCGCTCCCCTCCCCGCTCTTCCAGCCGGCTTGGTACTCACCGTCCGCATCTTTGGGAACAGGAATCCAGGCGGGCTCCCAGTAGAAGACGCCGACGCCTTTGCCATCCGGAACATGCGCGACAGTGTTCATCACTGTAGTGACCAGTGAAGCCTGCCCTTCTACACTCGCCGGGAATCCCGCCTCATCCGCCAGCTCCTGGTTGAAGCTGTCCGGGAAGCCGTCGCCATTAGCCAATGTGTACCCATAGGAGGTTTCAGCTACAACAACCTCTTTACCATAACGGGCTGCCATATCGTTCAAATTGTTCTTCAGATTATTGAAAGGGCCATGCCAATAAGCGTAATAAGACATCCCGATAACATCGTAATCCACGTTCCGGGCCTTCATGGCATCGAAGAAGCTGCGGAACGTACCGTTGTTGCCGCCTTCAGCCAAATGCAGCATGATCTTCGTTTCATGTCCGGCCGGTGTGGTGTCACGAACCGCCTGAATGCCTTTGTTCAAAAGCGCAGTCAGCTTGTCGTAATTGCTTGTAGAACCGTCCGGCAGCAGCATTCCGGGATTAATCTCATTGCCGATCTGCACCATGTCCGGATAGGCATCCTCTGCCTTCAGCTCGTTCATAACTTCAGCGGTATAGTCATATACAGCCTGCTCAAGACTATTGAAATCAAGATTCTTCCAAGCCTCTGGCTTCACCTGCTTGCCGGGATCTGTCCAGAAATCCGAGTAATGGAAATCCAGCAGCAGTTTCAAGCCATGCTCTTTCACCCGCTTAGCCAGAGCAACTACATGCGCCTTGTCGTTGTAGCCATCAGCCTCCAGCGGATTGTTCCATATCCGCAGCCGGATATAATTGACCCCATGATCCTGTAGAATATCCAGCAGATCACGCTGGACACCGTTCTCATAATATTTGCCGCCTGCATCTTCAATAGCCTGCAATGTGGAGATATCCGCACCTTTAATGAACGGCTCTGCTGGAACAGCAGGCGTGCTGAAGGTAACGGAAGGGCCGTCACTGCTCCAGAGCGAAGCTGCATTGCCAGCTTCTACTTTGTACGTATATGCCTCTTCCGGTTTAAGCCCTGTCAGCAGATAGGAAGTCACACCGGTAACCGTTGCCTTCAATACATTGCCCTCATAGATCCGGTATTTAGTAACCCCGATATCATCCTGCGCCCCGGACCATGCCAGCACGGTTCTCCGGGAAGTCAGTTGCGATGACGTAAGCATCTTTCCTGCCGACCAGCTAGGTGCAGAGCCGGTTGGAAGCGCAGCTGTAGTCACGGTCACGGACGGGCCGTCCGAGCTAATCAGATTCGTCCCGTTCTCGGCCTCCACCTTGAACGTGTACTCTGTTTCTGGCGTGAGGCCGGTAACGCTGTATGCGGTTGTAGCCGTACCCGTGGACGCTAGTAGCACGTTGTCTTTAAGGATACGGTATCCGGTGATCTGGCCTGGCGCATCCACACCCGTCCAATCTAGCGTAAGTTCGGTTGCCGTTAAATCGGTTGCCGTCAGCTCTCCTGCATCCCAGGAAGGAACCTTGTAGAATTCAACATCATCGAAATACCCCCATGTTCCAGCAGGAGCATCGATGTTAAAGCCGATCGTCGCCTGTCCGCCGGTCACCTGAATACCTGAAACGGTATATTGTGTCCAGGCGTTCCAGCCCGTATTGGAAATGGCGGCCTGCAGTTCATTCCCGCCGTAACCGTTTACAAAAAGGCTGGCGGTATTCTCTCCTCCCCCGCCGGAAGCCCAAGCCTTCAGTACATATTCTCCGTCAGGCAGATTATTTAAGGTCTGCGTTAACGTGAATTGGTAAGCATCTGCAGAATAATAATTGGCAGACCTTGCTCCGCCATGTATATTCCCGCTGCCGTTCCCCACTAATAACGTTCCGGTACCGCTTTGTGTCCAGCCTGTTAAAGCATCCGCACTGTTCTCGAAACCCGGATTCACCGCCAAGTTCACGGCGTCTGCTGCATAGACCCTGCCCGGAGTACCTATGGATAACCCTACAGTCGCCAGCATGACCCATGCCATGAACGCCGACAAAGTCCGACGGAACCTCTTCATTCAACCAACCTCCCCTAATTATTCTGTGATTTTCAGCTTGCAATTTCATTATGAATCCCGTATGGAGGCGCTTTCTAGGACACGAAGTTAACATTTCTACACCTTTATCAAGCAAAATAGCCCATCGGGCTGATTTTCACAGTCCAATGGGCCAATCGATCAATCACCTTGATATTCAGCTGGGATATTCCGGAAGTTTCCTCTGTTCGCCTACGGAGTCCATTGGTCATGGATGATGCCGACAAGCGCGTGATCACCGTTCATCTTCTCAAACACTAACCGCAGGCTGCGCCAATCCATTCCTTCATGGGCAGGGTCAATGCCGTCGATATAGTACTCCACAAAATCGTAGCCCTCCTTCGGATACACCTCATTCAGGTTGTTGATTGTAGTACTCTCTCCGAGGCCTTTGTTTAAGGCAATTTCGGCTTCATTAAAAAAATCGGCATCATATACAAACTTCTTGTAATATTCGGCATAGGTAAGCTTAATCAAGTCTCCAGAACCGGCATACTCCCGCCATACGCGTTTGGTTGTATCGTTCATCAGCTTCTCCAGCTCTTCTCTGCTGAATACCAGATCCTTCTTGGTATCAACATAAGCGTAAGGGGAGAAGCGCACACCTTTATCGGGATGCGCCCATGCCGCAACCTGGGACATATCACCTCTCTCGAGCGCCCTCATTACAGTCTTCGCTGCTTCCAGCGCTGTAGGCGGAGCCCCTTCATCCGGAGCTGATTCATCTGGGGCTGTACTCTGCCCGTCCGCCGGCTGTCCATTGCCATTCTGGCCCTCTGAGGCCGGTACTTCCTGTGCCGGAGTCGGCTGAACCTGTTCCGGAGTAGGTGCTTGTGTCGGTGCCTGTGTCGGTGCCTGTGTCGGTGCCTGTGTCGGTGCTTGTGTCGGTGCTGCATTTGGTGATCCGCTGCAGGCACTCAACAGCAGCACGGCCGCTATTATTAAGGTGAAGAATCCTCCAAGTTTCGATGGCATACGCATACGCTCTCCTTTCAAATGTCTTATATTGTTAAACGTATATTACCCAAAAGATGTTGCCACCCACATCAATATTACTTTTAAAGGAATTTATTGATTTATATAGAACATTGCAGTAAGATAGATTTGCCAAGTAAATGTAATCGTTTACAAAAGGTGAAATCCCTCTTTATCTCTTAGCATCCGTAAAGTTCACTCAAAAATGAAATCGATTACATTTTGGATGAATCCACATTTTGAAAGGAGTAAAGGAAAAATGCGAAAAGTAATGCTTAGTGTCCTGGCCGCTTCTTTAATCTCGGTAAGCGGTAGCATGGTAATGCAGCCGGTTCATGCGGCCGGGGAGACCGCAGAGGTATGGATCTCTACTTCAGATCCGAATAGTGAGCCTGCCGTCGGCCTTAGTCCAAACGCACGTCTGACCCGAATTGGAGACAAAGCCTTCAGTTCAAGCTCCGGCAATGCAGATTACACCATTACAGTCAGTGAAGGCACCACCTATCAACAGATGGACGGATTCGGTGTTTCTCTGACCGATTCTTCATCCTGGCTGCTGAATTACAAGCTGAATGCAACCAAACGAGCAGAGGTCATGGAGAAACTGTTCGGGTATTCAGGCATTGGCCTCAGCGTACTCAGACAGCCGATCGGCAGCTCCGATTTCGCCTGGTCGGCATATACTTATGATGATACTGCCGGTGACACCTCGCTCAGCCAATTCACCATCGGCCGTGATCAGCCATATATCATCCCTACAGTGAAGGCCGCTATCGCCAAGAACCCTAACATTAAGGTATTTGCCTCCCCATGGAGCGCTCCAGCCTGGATGAAATATTCAAACGCACTGAACGGGGGCAAGCTTAAGGCCGAATATTATCAAACCTATGCCGATTATTTCAAAAAGTACATTCAGGCCTATCAAGGCCAGGGCATTCCAATCTATGCTGTAACCGTACAGAACGAACCGCTCTACGAACCAACACACTACCCGTCGATGGGAATGAATGAACAGGACGAAACCGGATTTATCGGCGATTACCTGGGTCCAACACTGCGCAATGCCGGCATTAACACCAAAATCATTGCCTTCGATCATAATTTCCTGAACTGGAGTTTCCCGAACACGGTCATCCAGAATCTGAAGAATTCCGGCAAAGCCAGCTACATCTCCGGCAGCGCCTTCCATCATTATGACAGCGGCGACGGCTCTACGATGACTACTCTGCACAACAACCATCCCGATAAGGATGTCTGGTTCACCGAAGGGGGCTTTGGCACCTGGAATGATCCGCAGAACGGCACGAGCCAAGGTTTCGATACTATGGCTAACGAATTCATTAACATTACCCGCAACTGGTCGAAATCGATTATCCTGTGGAATGCCGCCCTGGACCAAAAAGATGGACCTGCGCTGCTCGCCGCCAATAACACGAACAAAGGCATGGTTACCATCCAGAACTCCGACAACCGCAACGACAACCCTGAGAACATCGTCACTTACACCAAGCAGTATTATCTGCTCGGTCATTTCAGCAAGTTCGTTGTTCCGGGTGCGTACCGTATTCAGACGAACACCAGCAATGAAGTGAAGAACGTAGCCTTCAAGAACCCGGATGGATCCAAGGTTGTGGTTGCCTATAACTCACTGTCTTCAGCCAAAAATGTCAAAATCCAATGGGGCAACCAATCCTTCATCGTGAATATCCCTGCCAAATCCGTCATGACTTATAAATGGTACGGCACTCAATCTTAAGGAGCTTTGTCCGGAGCATCCCGGCATCCTATAACCCTGAGAGCGGATAAACACTGCAACGGATAACCACTGAAACAGATAATCCAAAAACAGCACCTCACCGATATTACCGGGGAGGTGCTGTTGTAAATTCCTGGGGAATACGAATCACCATACGCAGAAATACGGGCTGATTCTTACTTCTGCATAAATCCTATATGCTGCAGAAACTCCTTCATATGCAGCCGGGCCGGCTCAGAGAGCCGCTTGGCCATCATAGCCGACCAAGGTGCAGCACTCGTGCCGCCCGTGCGCTGGTGCATATATGCCTTCGATACCTCGTCATAAGTGTTGACCTGCTCTACGGTATTCTCTGCGTTATAGCCGTTACGGTGAAGGACAGCCTGCAGTGGAAGGCGTGGACGGAGACCCGATTCCCCTTCCGGATAGCCCAGGCACATGCCAAATACAGGATACACTAGCTCGGGCAGCCCAAGAAGCTCGGACACCTTGGCAATCTGATTACGGATACCACCGATGTAGACGATGCCAAGTCCAAGCGACTCCGCCGCTACGGCTGCATTCTGCGCCGCCAGCGAGGCATCCACAGTCGCAACGATGAAATTCTCCGTAGAACCCTCATAAGAGGCAGCTCCGTTCAGGTATGGCTTCGTTACCTCTTTGAGCCGGTACAAGTCGGCACACCAGACCAGAAATACCGGACACTGCGCAACATAGGCTTGATTACCCACAAGTCCGGCCAGTTCTTCCTTAATTACCGGATCCGTTACAGCAATAACACTGTAGGCCTGGACATTGCTTGAGGTCGAAGCCATCTGTGCGGCGCCGATAATGGCGGCAAGCTGCTCTTCGCTCACAGGCTTATTCTGAAACCGGCGAACCGAAGCATGCTTCATTAATAAATCGATCGTCTCATTCACTCTCTTCACTCCCGGATATCATTCTGCTTATAACTTAACCCGCTGGAGACGGAGTGCATTCAGCACCACGGAGACAGAGCTGAAGGCCATAGCCGCACCGGCCAGCCACGGCGCAAGAAATCCAAGTGCCGCAATCGGTATCCCAATCGTATTATAAGCAAGTGCCCAGAACAAGTTCTGCTTAATATTGCTCATCGTCTTGCGGCTCATCGCAATGGCGTCCGGGATGCTGTTCAGATCTCCACGCATCAGAGTAATATCCGCCGCTTCCATGGCAATATCGGTGCCTGTACCCATCGCCATTCCCGTATCCGCCGTTGCCAGTGCAGGGGCATCGTTAATGCCATCCCCAACCATAGCAACTTTAACTCCGCCCTGCTGCAATCTGCGGACCTCCTCCGCCTTACCCTCAGGGAGCACCTCTGCAAGCACCGTCTTAATCCCTGCCTGGGCTGCGATTGCCTGGGCCGTAGTGCGGTTGTCTCCGGTAATCATTACTACTTCAATTCCCATTTCCTGCAGTGCCGCAACAGCCGCCCTTGAGGTCTCTTTGATCGTATCCGCAACGGCTACAATACCGGTGCACGCACCGTCTACCGCGATCAGCATCGCTGTTTTACCTGCCTGCTCCAGCTCTTGCATCCGCACAGCCCACAAGGAGATATCTATTCCTTCCTCCTCCATCATCCGCCGGGTACCCACTTGCACCTTCTGTCCGGCAACTATGGCAGAGATCCCTCTTCCCGGAATATTGTGAAACTGCTCCGCTGCCGGTAGCTCAAGACCCCGCTCAGCTGCACCAGCCACAATCGCTGCTGCCAGCGGATGCTCCGACAGTTTCTCGGCAGCAGCGACCGTAGACAACAACCGATTCGCAGCTGCTTCTTTGCCAAGTGCTGCGATTCCCGGCGTAGTAATTACATCAGTAAGTACCGGTTTCCCGTTCGTTACGGTGCCTGTCTTGTCCAGTACCACTACCTGGATAGCCTGCGCCGCTTCAAGATGCTCCCCGCCCTTAAACAGGATGCCAAACTCCGCCGCCCGGCCTGAACCGGCCATAATCGAAGTCGGTGTGGCAAGCCCCAACGCACATGGACAAGCGATGACCAGCACCGCGATCGCTTTCTCCAGCGCCTCTGCGAACTGTCCCGGATCTGCCCACAAATACCATACCAGAAAGGTAAGCGCGGCAATGCCTACAACAATGGGTACAAAAATACCGGAAATAACGTCGGCAATCCGCTGAATAGGTGCTTTGGAGCCTTGGGCTTCCTCCACGACTTTGATGATCTGGGCCAAAGCCGTCTCCCGTCCTACCTTTAGTGCTTTAATGGTCAGCACGCCGTTGGTATTCATGGTCGCGCCAATGACAGAATCCCCTTTATGCTTCTCCACAGGGATACTCTCACCGGTGAGCATCGACTCATCAACGGCAGACATTCCTTCCACCACAACCCCGTCGACAGGGATCTTAGTACCGGGCTTCACCAGCACGTGATCACCGGGAACCACTTCCTCCAGCGGAAGCAGAATTTCTACACCATCCCGTACCACTAGCGCACTCTTGGCCTGGAGGCCCATCAGACTCTTGATCGCATTCGAGGAGCGTCCTTTGGCCAGCGCTTCGAACCATTTACCAAGCAGAATAAGGGTGATTAGCACGGCACTGGTTTCATAGTACATCTCTACAGTATGATTCATTCCAGTCATGCTAAGCGAATCGATCGTTAAATATAAGCTGTAGAAATAAGCTGCAGAAGTCCCCAGCACAACAAGAACGTCCATATTGGCGCTGCCGTTACGGAGAGCCTTATACGCCCCCACATAAAACTGCCAGCCGATAATAAACTGTACCGGAGTGGCAAGCACCAGTTGAAACCACGGATTCATCAGCAGATCCGGAACCATAAGCCATGAGGTAAAAGAGAAATGCCCCGCCATCGCCCAGAGCAGCGGCAACGACAATACAGCGGATACGATCCACTTCAGCTTTTTGCGTTTGATGTCCAGCTCCCGGTGATCACCATTCTCCTTGCGCTCCTCTTTCAGTGAAGCTTTATATCCAATGCTGCTTACCTTGTCCATGATGTCCCGTGTGCCGATCACACCAGGCGTATATTCCACATGCGCCGTCTCCAGCGCCAGGTTCACATTCACCTGCGCGATTCCCGGCATTTTACCCAGAACCTTCTCAATCCGGGCGGAGCAAGCGGCGCAGGTCATTCCGGTAATATCGAAGTCGGCGGACTCCCGGACCGTATCATAGCCAAGTGAGCGGATTTTCTCTTCGATCTGCGGCAGGCCGGATACCTTGGGGTCAAAACCCACGGTCGCCTGTTCCAGCGCCAAATTCACGTTGGCCCGTGCCACACCGTCCATCCGGCTGAGTCCCTTCTCAATTCTTGCCGCGCAGGCCGAGCAGGTCATGCCGGTAATCTGCACCGTCAGCTGTTCCTCACCGGAAGCGCCAACTGCTGTTTTTTCCACAATACTCCCCTGCCTTTATACCCCCAAGGGGTATGATTTGTGATAAAAGAGAAGGCACTCGTGCTTCCCGCAAACCTTCCGGTCTCCGCTGCACTATGCCCCCTATAACCTCATTCTTGAGCTTAAACTACATCATATCCCTGATCTTCAATGGCTCCCTTGATAGCCTCCAGGCTAACCTTGTTCTCGTCAAATTCCACAGCCACCGTTTTACCGGACAAATCAACCTTCGCCGAGGCGCCAACTCCGATTACCGCTTTCTCCACCGAGCTTGCACAATGTCCACAGGACATTCCTTCAACATTCAACACAACATTAGACATGAATATACACTCCTTTAGTATTTGAAATTATACTTATTTCATTAATTTATTTACTGTAACCAGCAGTTCATCAATAACCTCATGCTCCCCGGCTTCTATGCGCTCTATAATACAGCTCTTCATATGGCCTTCAAGCAGTAACTTCCCGACACCATTCAAGGCGGACTGGACCGCAGCCAGCTGATTCAGCACATCATCACAATAAGTATCCCGCTCAATCATTCCCTTGATTCCCCGAATCTGGCCTTCGATCCGGTTCAGACGGTTAGCAAGTCCAGTCTTGAATTCATCGGAATGATGACTTTTGCGTTCACCCGGTGTATGGCACTCGGTGCCTGCGTGTTGATCCGCATGTCCTTTCTCATGTGCAGCCATTTCTCAGCCTCCTCACTCACAATATAATATACCCCCCATGGGTATGTCAAGAATCATTTCTTTTTCAACTGTGTGCCCATATACTTCCATTCAGACTTCGTAAAAAATAAAACCTTGCCTCCCTATTCAAATTTGAATATAATGAAAATCTGACTTTGGGCAATTCTATTTAAAGTGAAATCGATAAGGGAGGCTTTACAACATGCATTCTAAAGAAAGCAACCTGAAAATGGTTGTAGCTGCGCTGATGCTCGGCATTTTGATGTCCGCGATGGACAATACGATTGTGGCCTCGGCTATGGGAACCATCGTCTCAGATCTGGGTGGACTCGACAAAATCGTCTGGGTTACCTCGGCATACATGGTTATGGTTATGGCAGGCACGCCGATCTTCGGTAAACTGTCGGATATGTACGGACGCAAGCGCTTTTTCATGTTCGGACTGATTGTATTTCTGATCGGTTCCGCACTATGCGGTACGGCGAGCAGCATTACCCAGCTCAGTATTTACCGCGCGATTCAGGGCGTCGGCGGCGGCGCGCTTATGCCAATCGCTTTTACCATTGTCTTTGACATTTATCCTCCAGAGAAAAGAGGAAAGCTGACCGGCCTCTTCGGAGCGGTATTCGGTATTTCCAGCGTGCTCGGGCCTCTGCTTGGTGCTTATATCACCGACTATGTAGGCTGGCAGTGGGTATTCTACATCAACCTTCCGCTAGGGGTTATTTCGTTAATCCTGATCGCACTCAACTACAAGGAATCTGTTATTCATTCCAAACAGAGAATTGACTGGGGCGGCGCTTCCACTCTGGTTGGGGCTATTATCTGCCTAATGTTCGCACTCGAACTGGGCGGCAATACGTATTCCTGGGATTCCTCAGTCATTCTTGGCCTGTTCGCCGGGTTCGCCATACTGCTTGCTGCGTTCCTGATGATTGAAAAAAGAGCGGCCGAGCCGATCATTTCCTTCGCGATGTTCCGCAAGCGGCTGTTCGCAACAAGCTGTCTGGTCGCTTTGTTCTATGGCTCGGCTTTTATCGTAGCAACGATCTATATCCCTATCTTCGTCCAAGGTGTATTTGGCGGCTCCGCCACCAACTCCGGTCTGATCCTGATGCCGATGATGATCGGAACTGTGGCGGGAAGCCAAATCGGCGGTCTGCTGACTACCAAGACCAGCTTCCGCAACATTATGCTGCTGTCGGCAGTATGTTTTGTAGCCGGCGTCTTCTCACTCAGCACGTTGTCACCGGATACTACACGCCTTGCACTTAATCTCTTCATGGCTTTGACCGGCTTTGGGGTAGGATTCTCCTTCTCCGTGCTGAACATGTCGTCCATCCATCATTTCGAGATGCGCCAGCGCGGTTCTGCAACTTCAACCAGCACCTTCATGCGCTCACTCGGCATGACACTGGGTATTACCATCTTCGGGATCATCCAGCGCAACAGCTTCACCAGCAGCATGACCTCCGCATTCGGCGAAGGCGGACAGGCAGCAGCATTTGGGGATCCTCGCGCAGCGCTAACACCGGAAGCCCGAGCAAAGATTCCCGCTCCGGTACTGGAGAAGATCTCCAGCGCTTTGTCCTCCTCCATTGCACATACATTCCTGTGGGCGCTGCTTCCGGCGGTGCTTGGGCTGGCCTTCGTCCTGTTGATGCCAGGCGATCGTCTGAAGCCGGCTACCAAAGCGCAACCGCAGCCTTCCGGCGCTAAGGGGTAATCCGCCATGTCCATGAAGCTGGTGATTCTGGGGCTGCTCCTGGAGCGCAACATGCATCCCTACGAGATTAATATCGTGATGAAAGAGAGAGCCATCGACCGGATCACCAAGCTGCAGATGGGTTCGCTTTATTACGCGGTGGACAAAATGGCGGAAGAGGGACACATTGAAGCGGTAGAAGTGATCTCAAGCCCCGACCGGCCGGACAAAACCATCTACCGGATTACGGATAAGGGCAAAACCCTGTTCGAGCAGCTTGTCCTGCAGCTGTTCAAGAAGAACGATGAAATCTTTCATCCGCTCTACCTGGCAGTCGCCATGTCCCGCCATGTGGATCAAGGCAAGATCGAGAAGCTGCTGGCTGAACGTATCCGGGAGACCGAACACAAGCTCAACCTGGCTTATCAGGTCTACGAAGAGCATATCGCGATTGTTCCGCGGTCTGCCCTTCACCTGATATACGGAAAATACGAGCACATCCATACCGAACTCAGATGGCTGAAACGCCTATACGAGGACACTTTAGCCCATAAATTGGGCGATGTCGGAACTAGACTGAATATAGAGGCCTAAGGGCCTCTTTTTTCATGCACTCACAAATCGTTTAATTATGACTATCTACATGTATTCAACGACAGAAATACCATACAGGCTTCTAAAAAAGTGTACAATGTTCCCGGGAACAAGCAATCCATTCGACGGAGGGATCACTATTGCCGACAACACTGCCTTTTCATAAACGCGGTATTCCAGCAAGCCGCATTGCCTTAGGCTGTATGGGCTTTGGCGGGGGATGGGACCGTGAGCCGATCACCGCAGAGAATATCAAACAGGGCCATGAAGCTGTTGATGCCGCGCTATCCATTGGAATCAACATGTTTGACCATGCCGACATCTATACACGCGGCAAGGCGGAGAAAGTATTCGGAGCGGTCTTTAAAGAACGCCCCGGGCTTCGCGAGCAAATCATCCTTCAATCCAAATGCGGGATTAAGCTGATGGAGCCCGGAGAAAGTTCGAACGTGTTCGACTTCTCAGCCGGGCATATTATAAGCAGCGTTGACGGAACCTTAAGCCGTCTGGGTGTAGAATATCTTGATATTCTTCTGCTGCACCGTCCGGATCCACTAATGGATCCAGAGGAGGTTGCCGAAGCACTAAGCAGGCTGAAGTGCTCCGGCAAGGTCCGGCATTTCGGGGTCTCCAATATGAGCGCTGCGCAGATCAAGCTGCTGCAATTCTACAGTGATGAACCGTTAATAGTGAACCAGTTAAAGATGAGTCTTTACGAGATCGATTGGCTGAATGCAGTAATCAGCGTTAACCGGAACGACTCGAAAGACGTCGCGTTCCCAGAAGGCACCATCGAGCACTGCCGGATGGAGAACATCCAGATTCAGGCCTGGGGTCCGCTGGCTCAGGGTTTGTTCAGTGGACGGCCCCTGGACGGACAGCCTGAGAATATCATTAATACTGCAGCTATGGTCAAAGCAATGGCGGCAGAAAAGGGAACCACCCCCGAGGCCATTGTCCTCGCCTGGTTAATGACACACCCCGCTGCCATCCAGCCCGTGATTGGTACCGTGAACCCGCAACGGATCGCAGCTTGCGGCGATGCTGACAAGCTGGAATTGTCCCGGAGAGAATGGTATGACTTGTTCGTCAGTTCACGCGGCAACCGGTTACCGTAAGAATTAACACCTTTTGACTTTGTCGGTTTCAATGATATTTGTTATACTGGTATTAAATATCAATCTATTTGGAAGGGCGTTGTCATCGTGCCAGAAAATTTGGGTCAACGCATCCATGAGCTTCGCCAGGAAAAGGACATGTCCCTTTCCGAACTGGCGGACAAGGCGAGTGTGGCCAAATCCTATCTCAGCAATGTGGAAAGAAATATTCAATCCAACCCTTCCATTCAATTCCTCGAAAAGATCGCCGCAGCACTTGACATTACTATGCATGATTTACTGTATGGCGGACTTTCCGAAGGCGAGGAAGCATCTTTGGATTCAGAGTGGTTTCGGCTTGTGCAGGAAGCCATGTCTTCAGGTGTCAGCAAAAAAGAGTTCAAAGAGTTTCTGGAATACCAGAAGTGGCGGATTGACCAAAACAACTAAGCTAAGCACTGTGCAGCCGCGTCTGCTCCAGGATCAATACATAAAAAGCACAGCGGTAGCCGCTGTGCTTTTTATGTATGTAACCCCTTCATCAAATCTCCCTACATGGCCTGTAGAGACTTCTCATTGAAGAACTGACGGATTTCATTGACGAGAATACCTGCCTTCTTTGCTTTTAACAGCAGGTACACCCACTCTAAATCCAAATCTGCCAATTGCACTTCCCCATTATCTACCTGGTTGGATTGATCCACGAACATCTCCTCCTATGAATGTGAGTCCCCAGGCAGTTCGGCCATCATAGTATTTCTACCTTAGACCCGAAACTTTGTGTCCCTGCCTTTCAGCAGGTTTACCCTTTACTGAATCTATTATGTCAAAAACTTACTACACGATGATTAGCCCGTCTGCAATAACATTATACAGGAGTTAAGAAGAAACGTGTGTCGAATTATGGAAATTTTTATTGATCAAAATTTTAAAAAAATTTAGCATATTTTGACGTAAATCTGTACTAATTAAGTACAGTGACAAAGTGATGCAGGGAATACTCGAATTATGTAGGTGACTATAAAGTGCAATTTTTATTGTAATAAGTTTATACCCCGTTTCAGCCTCTTGAAACGGTATTATAAAAAATTAAACTGGCCTATGAATTCAATGTAGTAGTCCAGTCGTTTTTATAGTTTAAATTTTAAATAATTAAGCATCAAATTGGCCCTAACCTATATCATTTTGCGAACGGATTGGACGAAAGTATGAATTGATTACAAGTTGTTAAAGTAGCACAATAGGATGAGGCAATAGTATTTATTATTATCGTTACCTGTTACTATTATAATGAAAACGCAAACATTGCAGCTCCGCAAGGCGCTTACTATAAACGCTAATTCGGAGTTCATCCGTTGGGAGGATCTATCATGGCAGCCAAAGAGCCCCATAACGAATCCATTTGGAGTAAGTATTACGGACCCAATCTTGGTTACATCCAGGAAAAATACGAGCAATTCGTCAATGATCCTGCATCTGTCGAGAATAATTACCGGGATTTGTTCACCATTTCCGGCCCTCCGCCCTTAGCACCCGAGTCCGAACAATCACCTCAGCCTATCCTTTCCGGAGACACTGAATGGCTCAAGAAGGCGGTCAAAGCTTCTAAACTGATTACTAACATCCGCATATACGGCCATATGGCAGCTGATATCGACCCGCTGGAGCGGAGTCAGCATCCCATGGCTAAATGGCTCACCCCAGAGACGTATGATTTAACACGTGAAGATTTAATCGCTATGCCTGCCTCACTGATCTGGGAAAATGCGCCGGATGATGTCCTGACCGGCTGGGACGCCGTTCACCGGATGCTCCAATCCTATACAAAGACGATTGCTTATGAATTCGGGCATGTTCATGACGAACAGGAACTGCGGTGGCTGAATAGTCAGGCGGAGTCTCCTACCTCTCCCTCGCCCTTAAACAAAGCGGAACGCCAGGAGCTGCTGAAGCGGCTTGTTCAGGTCGAGCAGTTTGAGACCTTTCTGCACAAAACTTTTGTCGGGCAGAAACGCTTCAGCCTGGAGGGCAACGATGCGCTCGTTCCTATGCTGGATGAAATTGTCCGGGCCGCAGCCCATGACGGGGCGGAGCATATCCTGATGGGCATGGCCCACCGGGGCCGTCTTAACGTGCTCGCTCATATCCTGGGCAAGCCTTACGATATCATTTTCTCCGAGTTCCACCATTCACCGAATAAAGAGCTCTTCCCTTCAGAAGGGTCTATGGGCATCAACTATGGCTGGACCGGAGACGTTAAATACCATCTGGGCGCTGACCGTGCTGTCCGCGAAGGCGAAACGGTGCGGACCCGTCTGACGCTTGCGAACAACCCAAGCCATCTGGAGTTCGTGAATCCGGTGGTGGAGGGCTTTACACGCGCTGCCCAGGAGAACCGCAAATCGCCGGGTCTCCCGGAGCTGGACACCAATAAAGCCATGGCTGTCCTGATGCACGGGGATGCCGCTTTTCCAGGCGAGGGTATCGTAGCGGAGACCTTGAACATCGGTAAACTTCAAGGTTATCAAAATGGCGGAACGATCCATATTATCGTCAACAACCGCATTGGCTTCACCACGGAGAGCAAGGACTCCCGTTCAACACATTATGCCAGTGACTTGGCCAAAGGTTATGAGATTCCTATTGTCCATGTAAATGCAGATGATCCGGAAGCGTGCGTCGCTGCCGTCCGTCTGGCAAGCGCCTACCGTAATTTGTTTAAAAAGGATTTCGTCATCGATCTGATCGGCTACCGACGCCACGGCCATAACGAGATGGACGATCCCGAGACGACCCAGCCGCTCGTGTACGGAAAGGTACGGAGCCACCCTACAGTATATAATGTTTACGCCGACCGGCTTATTCACGAGAAAGTAATAAATCGTGAAGACGTGAAAGTATTTATTAATGAAGCAGAGAGCGCCCTCCAGAGCGCTTATGATAATATGAAGGAAGGAGCTCACAAGAACGCGGAATCCAAAGCGGCAGTTCCTGTTCAAACCCAAGCAACGGCAGCAAGGTCTACTGCTGTATCCCTAAGCAATCTGCGTGAAATTAACCGACAGTTGCTTACGGTTCCGGAAGGCTTTCAGGTCTATCCGAAGCTGCAGCGTATCCTCCAGCGCCGAAAGGATGCTTTAAATGAGGGTGAAAAGGTAGAATGGGCTTTGGCCGAGAGCCTCGCCTTCGCCACCATTCTGCAGGAAGGAACGCCGATTCGCCTGAGCGGCCAGGATGCGCAACGCGGAACCTTCGCACACCGCCATCTCGTGCTGCATGACAGCGAGACCGGAGCTTTATTCTCCCCGCTGCATCAGCTGTCTGCGTCACAGGCTTCGTTTGGGGTATACAACAGCCCGCTGTCGGAGGCGTCTGTACTGGGGTATGAATACGGGTATAATGTGTTCGCACCTGAGACGTTCGTGATCTGGGAGGCGCAGTACGGTGATTTCGCCAATGCCGCGCAAGTTATTATTGACCAGTTCATCTCCGCCGGACGTGCGAAATGGACCCAGCGTAGCAACCTGGTTATCCTGCTGCCGCACGGCTATGAGGGGCAGGGACCAGAGCACTCCAGCGGCAAGCTGGAACGCTACCTGCAACTGTCGGCCGAAGAGAACTGGACGGTCGCGAATCTGACCTGTGCTGCGCAATATTTCCATCTGCTGCGCCGCCAGGCGGCCTTATGCGGCAAGAGCGACGCCCGGCCGCTGGTGATCATGACACCGAAGAGTCTGCTGCGCAACCCGCGCAGTGCATCTCCCGGCACGGATCTGGCCTCCGGAGAGTTCCAGAAAGTACTCGCCGAACCACTGCTCGGGCAGACTCCCGGGGCGGTTCAGCGTCTGGTCGTCTGCAGTGGCAAGGTTGCCATCGATCTGCAGACCGAACTTGAAGCCTCGCGCGATAAAGACTGGTCTTGGCTGCATGTTCTCCGGATGGAGCAGCTGTATCCGTTCCCGGAACGCGAGCTGGCCGCTCATTTGAACTCGTTCACCTCGCTTCAAGAGATTGTGTGGTTGCAGGAAGAACCGAAGAATATGGGTGCCTGGAGCTATACGGAGCCGCGCCTGCGGGCAATTGCTCCATCCGGCACCAGCGTTGAGTACATCGGACGTCCGGAGCGTTCCAGCCCGGCAAGCGGTTATGCCGATGTCCACAGCTATGAACAGCGGAGAATTATTATGGAAGCCCTGAAGCTGAATTCGCAAGTACAAGCAGCTGTACCGTCCTCTTAAACAGGACGGTGTCACAATAACGGAAATTATTATTTTTGGGGAGGTAGCGGCCTGTGTCTGAAATCAAAGTACCCGATCTGGGTGAATCCATTTCTGAAGGGACCATCTACAAGTGGCTAGTCAAGGAAGGCGACACCGTTGGTCAAGGCGATGTACTGGCTGAGCTCGAAACCGACAAGGTCAATCTGGAGATCAGCGCGGAGGAAGATGGCGTCATCTCCTCCATTCTCCGGCAAGCCGGCGAGAATGTAGCCGTTGGTGAAGCCATTGGCATTATCGGCAGCGCGGGGAGCGCAGGCGGCGGACAGCCACAGGCGGCTCCGCCAGCTGCTGAAGCCACAGCGCAAGCTAGCCCGGCACCCGCCGCGGCGGGCAATGGTGCGGCAGCGCCAGCTGCTGCGCCTGAAGGGCCGGGGGCGGCAGGCGAAGCTGCCGCCGTGGCATCACCGGGCGCAAGGAAGCTGGCCCGCGAACGCGGCATCGACCTCGGCGAGGTGAGCGCCCGGGATCCTATCGGCCGGATTGCCCAGGCCGATGTGAAAGACCATGGCGCGGCGGTACCTGCAGCGCCTGCACCGTCGGCGCCCGTGCCCGCGCCTCCCGCGCCGCAAGCCAAGCCGGCAGCGGCCAAAGCGCCGCACCCGGAGGACGGCAAAGCCACCGAGCGCAAGCGCATGTCACGCAGACGGCTGACGATCGCCAGCCGCCTGGTAGAAGCGCAGCAGACCGCAGCCATGCTTACCACCTTCAACGAGGTGGATATGACCGCTATCCTCGATATCCGCAAGCGGCGCAAGGATAACTTTAAAGAGAAGCACGATGTAGGCCTAGGCTTTATGTCCTTCTTCACCAAGGCGGTTATCGGCGCACTTAAGGCATACCCTCTGCTAAACGCGGAGATTGACGGCGAGGATCTGCTGATCAAGAAATATTATGATATCGGCATCGCTGTTGCCGCCAAGGAAGGTCTTGTTGTTCCAGTTGTCCGTGATGCAGACCGCCTGAGCTTTCCGCAGATTGAGCGGGAGATCGGTGAGCTCGCCTCCAAGGCGCGGAATAACACACTCAGCCTAGCTGAACTTCAAGGCGGAACGTTCACCATTACAAACGGCGGCGTATTCGGCTCTCTGCTATCCACACCAATTCTCAATACACCGCAGGTCGGCATCCTGGGCATGCATAAGATTCAATTGCGTCCGATTGCACTGGATGAAGAACGCACTGCCAACCGCCCGATGATGTATATTGCCCTCTCCTATGATCACCGGATCGTAGACGGGTCGGAAGCGGTCAGCTTCCTCGTTAAAGTGAAAGAACTGCTGGAAGATCCCGAAGCATTGCTGCTCGAAGGCTAATTATATCGTTATACACATAAAGGCAACCATGGGCTAAGCCCATGGTTGCCTTTTTCACACCGCCAAATCAATCCCCACCACACCAACAACCTCTCCCTGGCGGTTTCTGATAGCGCGGGATAAAGTAATGCAGGACCGCTTCGTAATGGCTGAGACGTACGGGTTCGAAACATACGCCCCTTCATTCATCGCCCCGCTCCACCAGTCCCTGCGTTTCGCATTCAGCAGGCCAGCAGCAGGCTCAGAGAAAATGAACGTTCCGTCCGTACGGTTGGACCAGATCGCCTGTACATCCGGCACTTTCTGCATACATGCCGTGAGAACACCGCTGTGTCTTACCGGGTCCGGCTGATACAGTGCTTCCTGGGATGTAATATCCTGTAGAAGAGACTGCATTTCCTGAAGCCGGCCGGCGTACTGGCTCATTTCAATCTGTTCTTTGCCAACAATAGCCCCCGCCGACTCCCGAAGCGCTTGTGATTCAGCCAGCAAATTTGCACTAACCCCATTAAGCTGTCCGATCTGGGTCCGCTGGCGAGTGACCTGCTCCAGTGTCAAATCCACATTGGCAATCGTCTCAGTAACAATGGCTACTGCTCCGCTAAGCTCGGTGGTCGTATCTCCAATGAGCCTGCTCTGCCTGGAAGCCGCGTCAACTGTATCTAATACTACGGCACCCACATCATCCACTCTAGCCGCAATATCATCCAGCCGCAGCCGCAGTGCGCCAACCTCACCCACGCCCCGCTCCACCGCCGCCTGCTCAGCTGTTACCGATTCCAACACCTGCTTAACACCGGCGTTAATATCCAGCAACAGACTGGATGACCGGTCAACAGAGGATCTGCTCTGATCTGCCAGTTGGCGGATACGGCTGGCAACTACAGCAAATCCGCGACCCTCTTCCCCGGCTCTTGCGGCTTCTATGGAGGCATTCAAGGCAAGCAGGGAAGTTTCGTTAACGATCGCCGTGATCATCGTGTTGATTTCTTCTATCGTGGCCAAATGCTGACTCAGGGTAGAGAACTTGGCCCGCATGTCACCGCCCCGCTCCTTCAGTTCATTCATTACGGCATCGGTATTTCTAAGGGAATGGACCATTTCCTCGACACCTTGTCTGGCATCCTTCATATTCGCCCCAAGCTTGTCTGTCAGACCCTGAATATGCGAGGTAGCCGCTGCAACACCACCCATTGTTTCAAAAGCGCCCTCGATGTTCGCTTTAGCTTCATAACTGCGGGTACGCAGCCCAATCTCATATTCATGCGAGAAATCCGCAGTTAACTGAAGATCTTCGGTATGCCGACTAATCTCCTCCAGAGCTCCATGAAGACGGTCGGAGGTGACTACAATCTCATTGCCAAGCTGTTCAACCTTAACCTCCGCATTCTGAAGCCGCCGCTCTCCGCGCTGCCCGGTAACATATACAGCTATTGAACAGGCAATCAATGTCACATTAACGAACACAATAATAACCTTATGTACCCAAAACATTTCAATCCACAAACCATACACAGTAAAAAGTAGTAGAAAGGCAATTACAAGGCTCAATCCCCGGCGATTTAGCGGCATCAGCTGTTCACTCCACTCTGTTCGTGTTATGTATTCTGACATTATATCAGCTGATGTTAGTAAAGGAAATAGTTTCTATTGGAAATTCTCCCCTTCTATACTTAAGACGCCATCTCTACGGTATTTCCGCCTTTCTCCTTGGCTCGGTATAACGCCTTATCCACCCTCTTATATGCCTGATCTAGTGGACTAACGTCATCTACAGGCATCGCCGCCACTCCGAAGCTTGCAGTAACATGCACCGCTATATCTTCCGTACGGAAAGAATACTCCCCGATCGCCGTACATAACAGACGGGCGGTGCAGAAAGCATCACTCGCCTTGGCTCCATACAGGAGCATAATAAACTCTTCCCCGCCTAATCGGGCACAGATATATTGCTGGTCAATGGTACTCCGGATAATACCGGCAATATCCGTCAGCACCTTGTCCCCGACAGGATGTCCGTAATGGTCGTTAATCCCCTTAAAGCGGTCGATATCGAGGATAATCATCGAACACTCCTGTCCGCTGCGACGCATCCGTTCAATTTCTATGTAGGCTTCTTTGCGGAACTGCATGCGGTTAAGCAGCCCCGTAAGTGCATCATGACCTGCCAAATAATGAAGCTGCCGGTTTTTAAGCTTTAATCTGCTTTGACGATGTGCGACTTTCCGGCGCATATAGATGAGTTTTAGGTTCTGTCTCCACATAATCCAGGATATTCCAATGCTTACAAGCACCGTACATACAGCATTAATACGCAAGGATAATACAATGTCAGGATGAGGTTGGGTATAGGAGATAGAAAAATAAAAAACAGTATATGCCGTTACATAGCTGATGAGCGCCGAGAGCGGATGAATCCGCAAGACTACGGCTAAAGCAAGGCAAATGATCACAAATGGGGTCATTCCGGAGTTGACCAACTGATCTTGAGACGTTAGATAAATTCCTAGTCCAAGATATAACCAAGTCCCAAATAAAGTTAAGAGACATCCCCACGCTGTTGTTAAACGGTTATTCTGCAGCCACCAGGCACATCCCGCGAGAACAAGAACAGCTCCAGCCATAGAGTAGTGACCCAGCATAATTCCGGACCGCCACTCTGCAGCAGAAGCCGATGAGGGAGAAAAGCCGCTGAATACCAGCGCGCAGAGCAAGTGCAACGGAGCTAGTACAACAGCAGCATAAATAATACGTTTTAAATTGACAAGACGAATTTCTGTCATAACCACGGAGGCAGGGACTTGTAATAGTGCAATGTGCTTCCTGAACTTTGCCATGTTTCTACCCTCTTATTCAAATTTCAACTTCAATATAATACCATATCTCGTTTGAAATTGTCACAGATAAAAGCGATAGTGCTGCGATGCGTTATTACATTGCCGTAATCCGATCCAGCATTCCTCTGGCGATCCATACACCCGCTGCTCCTGCCTGAGCCAGACCGCGGGTCACTCCTGCACCATCTCCTCCGCAATATAGACCGGAAATCTCCGTCTCCAGTGACTCTGAGAGTTTAGGACGGGCGGAATAGAACTTAGCTTCCACTCCATAAAAGAGCGTATGCTCCGAGGCGATTCCCGGAGTCACCTTCTCCAGCGCTTCCACCATTTCAATCAGACTCTTCATTGTATTGTAAGGAAGTACAAGTCCCAGATCTCCCGGAACTGCCTCCTTCAGCGTAGGCTCCAAGAACCCCTCACTGATTCTTGTTTCCGTAGAGCGGCGTCCACGCAGAATGTCACCGTACTTTTGAACGATGACTCCACCGCTGGACAGGTCATTGGCTCTTTTGCAAATTTCGCGGGCGTATTCATTGGGCTTGTCAAAGGGCTCCGTAAACTTATGCGAAACCAGCAGCGCAAAGTTTGTATTTCTCGAACCCAGAGCCGGATCTTTGTAGGAGTGGCCGTTCGCCGCCATAACTCCGCTGTGATTCTCCACAACAACATGTCCGGAAGGATTGCTGCAAAAGGTACGGACGCGCGTGCCGACAGAGGTGTTATAAATGAACTTACCCTCGTAGAGATGCTCATTGATCTCCCGCATGACAACATCCGACGTCTCCACACGCACACCTACATCAACCTGGTTATTGTACATTTTGAGACGACGTTTCTTCAGTACCTCGGTCAGCCAGGCAGATCCATCCCGCCCCGGTGCAATCATGACCTGATTCGCTTCATAGATTTCACCGTTCTTCAGGGTAATACCAGTAATACGGTGAACGCCATCCTCTTTTACCGTATTAATATCCTGTACCTCCGCCTTGAACATCATATCGATCCGCGTCTTCAGATATTCATAAATGGATTTCAGAATCTCCAGATTCTGTTCCGTTCCCAAATGACGCACCTGAGCCCGCAGCAGCTTCAGCCCCGCCGCATACCCGCGCTGCTCGATATTCCGGATACTGTCTGTAGTCGGGTCGGTGATGAGCGGTGTCGCTCCATGCTCCAAATTAATATCATCGACATATTTAATTAATTCCAGCACCTTGGAAGGAGCCAAATAATCGGTCATCCAGCCGCCGAATTCAGTGGTAATGTTAAATTTTCCGTCACTGTACGCGCCTGCACCGCCAAAGCCCGCAGTAATGGAACAAGCCGGCAGGCAGCCTGCGAATTCCTTGCGGCCGGAAGCCGGAGGACAGAGTTTGATCTTCTCTTCAAGAATCGGACAATTGCGGCGGTAAATATCATGACCCTTATCTACCAGAAGCACTTTCCAATGCGGCGCTTTCCGTGTCAATTCATAACATGCAAAAATCCCTGCAGGACCCGCACCTACGACAATTACATCATATTTACTCATCTGTTCCTCCTTAGTTATGGGACAACAAAAATCCCGGCCACTGATAGGTATGCCAAAGCATCCTATCCGTAGCCGGGAATTTACGGTTCCCTGTAGAAACCCCCGGACCTTATCTTCGGGGATATACGAACAGCTTGTTATAATTTTGTGATCCATTAGGAAGTTTACCCGATATATACGAATGCGTCAAGGTGATATATTATAAATCATTCGTGTTTGGTGCAATAAAAATCTTACACATAACGTTAATTATTTGAATTTTGCATAAAAGACGAACATTCTCCACGCTATCTCGTATTGAAGGGAAACCCGTATCATTGTCGAATATATAATCCTATTGCTACTGGAAAAGAGGAACATCCTTATGCATCTGTCATCGCAAACTCCTCGCCAAGCCTACTGGAACCGTGTGCTTCTAAATGTATTCTGGGCTATACTGCTTGTAGATCTTTCAAGTCAACTTTTTATTTTCGGGTCCATGTGGGGCTACCGCCCTCAAGTCACGGAAGGGGAATATATTATCCGCTTTGTGGCGACTCCTGATTTGATCATACTCGCACTAATGCTTACCCTTGAATGTATTTATAAGTGGAAGCCCCAACATTCGGAAGCATCTATCACGGTCGGAAGCCATCTATATGCCATTCTGATCATCATGTTCATCAGCCCCGGGATTGATGTCAAACCGTTAATCATGATGCTGCCGCTGCTTGTATCCATGATCTATCTGAATAGTACCTATCTGATCGCTTCTTCAGTGGTTTGCGCCTTATACACCATAGTTCTATTCAGCACTACCGCAACCTACGATTACAC
Organism: Paenibacillus oryziterrae; assembly: GCF_042610485.1. Classification (NCBI taxonomy): domain Bacteria; kingdom Bacillati; phylum Bacillota; class Bacilli; order Caryophanales; family Paenibacillaceae; genus Paenibacillus; species Paenibacillus oryziterrae. The sequence goes on from NZ_JBGJZO010000002.1 coordinate 267,520, forward strand.
GCTCCGGGTCGAAAATATTATTATCGCTATCATCTTTGCCGGAGCTTCACTGACTGGATTTGGGGTAATACGCCGGGGGCGGGACCTCCTCGGTTCGCTGGAAAACTCCATGAAGTCGGAGCAGGATCTGCGCATCCAGAACATCATCATGGACCGCCTGTCCAAGATTGATCCACTTACGGATCTTTACAATCACAAAACCTTTCATGAATATCTGGGCTGGCTGATTGATCATCAGCAGAATAATCCATTCCCGATGCAACTTGCGGTGCTGGATCTTGATAATTTCAAAAAAGTGAATGATGCCTATGGCCATTGGGTCGGCGATATCGTACTAAAGCAGGTCGCTGCCATCATCCTCAGCCATATTGGTTCTGACGATTTCGCCGCCCGCTACGGTGGAGAGGAATTTGTCATCATCCTGACTGCGAAGCCGCTGGAAACCTCTCATCATATTCTGGAAGAGATCCGAACGATGATTGCTGAATTCCCGATTGCTGAAATGGAAGGCAAAGCCGTAACTGTAAGTATCGGCATGCATGATTTTGCCGGAGCCGATTCCAAGAGCTACGTCTTTCAAAAAGCGGATGATGCATTGTACAAGGCCAAGAACACTGGGAAAAATAAAATTGTCGTTCTATAGCAAAAAAGAGCCTTCGGATTTCTCCGAGGCTCTTTTTTATTGTATGGCCATGCCATACTACAAAATTACAACCCGACATTCCAAGCTTTAAGCGGATCAAATATTTCGTCTGTGTACCGTTCGGGAACGGGTCTGCTCATCAGATAACCCTGAACCATGTCACAACCCGATTTTTTCAGGAAATTCAACTGACTCACATCTTCTACGCCTTCCGCTACAACCTTAAGGCCAATCTTATGGCCCAGTTCTACAATAGTTTGAACAAATGATTGGCTATACGGATCGTCTGACAGTGAATCGATAAAAATTTTGTCCATTTTCAGCGTAGAGATCGGCAGTTGCTGCAAATAGCTCAGTGACGAGTAACCTGTCCCGAAATCATCCAGCGCTATAAGAATCCCGTGTGACTTCAGGAACTCCAGCTTGCTGACAATACTTCCGAAAGACTCCATGAAGATAGACTCCGTGATCTCCAGCTCCAGGCAGCTCGGCGCTAGTCCGCTATCCTCCAGAGCCTGAAGTACCATATCTGTGAAATCATCCTGCAGCATTTGAATGACGGAAATATTTACTGAAATCTTGTAAGGGATTCCCACCCGGTTATGAACATCCTTCATAAAGAAGCAGGATTTCTGCAATACCCACTCCCCGATAGGGATGATCAGCCTGGAATCCTCAGCTACCTTAATAAAGGATAGAGGAGATACAAATCCCAGCACCGGACTATTCCACCGGATTAATGACTCTACACCAGTTATCTTCCCTGTCTGAATGTCCACCTGCGGCTGGTAATACAGCTCAAATTCGTTATTGCTCACACCGCTCCGCAGATGCTTCTCGATGTTCATCCGGTCATTGAAGGCGGCATGCATAGATTTGTCATACATGACATACCTGTTCTTGCCCGCTTCCTTGGCACGGTACATAGCAATGTCGGCGTTCTTCAAAATTTCTTCTGTCGTAAACCCATCTTCCGGATAGAACGATATCCCTATGCTTACCGTTACATACAGATTACTCTCTCCGATTAAGAACGGCTGCTTAAATCCATCCAGCACTTCCTCCGCCAGCTTCAGCACCTCTTCATGGCCTGTAACATCTTTTAGAAGAATGACAAACTCATCGCCCCCCAGCCTAGAGAGCACCATATTCTGACGCATTACAGACTGCAGTCTCTCACTGGACTTGCGGATCAAAATATCACCGAATTTGTGTCCCATTGTGTCATTGATATACTTGAAGTTATCCGTATCCACAAATAGCAGCGCAGCATGTCCACCCGGATTCTGGATATACTTTTCGATAGACTCAAGCAGGCAAATACGGTTGGGCAGATTACTTAAGGAATCGTAGTAAGCCAGATGGAACATCTTCTCCTGATTCTCAAGCAGCAGGTCGTATTGTCCTACAAGCTCCTGCTGGGTTGCCGTTAGCTGCTGGTACGTTGCCTCCAGTTCCTGATAACTGTTGTTCAGCTTAAATTCCACTTGCTTCCGGTTGCTGATATCAATCAGAGACCCAAGAAACAGGACGATACCTCCCTTGGGATCGACAGTTGCTTTACCTCTTACCTCAAACCAGATATACTCCCCTTTTTGGGTACGCATCCGGTATTCGGTTTCGTATATTGGAGTCAGGCCGGTCAAATGCTCCTGTCTCGCCTTACGTGATGACTCCTGATCATCCGGGTGAATAATGCTCAGAACGCCATTCTCATATGTATTAATTTCTTCCCGTGAATATCCCATCACTTCATACCACCGGTCCGACAGTGTATAGGTTCCCTCTGCCCAGATCAGCTCCCACATATACGCACCGGACCCCTCGAAGGCGAGCTTGAACCTGCGTTCATTCAGCCTGAGCTTTTCGAGCTGGTCCTTAAGCTCTTCCTCGGCAGCGGCCAACTCCTCATAAGTCGCCTCCACCTCTTCATAGTTCTGCTGCAGCTTCATCTCATTACGCTTGCGTTCATTGATATCTGTGCCGACCAATACATAGACGTTCAAGGCCTCTTTATCCCATCCCCGCAGGACGGTGGTCCGGAAATCAAAGTAGCATTCCGTCCCTTCCTCACATCTGACCTTCAGCTCCACATTGTTCACCAGGTCACCCAGTGTAGCTTTGTACAGAAGGTCTTTAAGCGCTCCAGCCAGACTGTTCTGAAGCTCTCCGATTTCTTCGAGAGTGGCCCCCAGGACATCCTTCTCCCGTAGCCCCGTCATTCGCTCAGCATACTTATTGAAACGGATGATTCGCTTGTCTTGACGGACCGCCCAGACGAACATTTCGGAGTGTTCAATTACATCTTCATAAAATTGCTGTTCGGCATAAATCGTCCGCCGCAGGTGATTAATATACATTCTGAGAAATACAAAGGTAAAAACCAGAAGACAGAAACCAATGACCACTCCGGAGATGATCCGGGTACGCATCATTTCCTTGTAATAATCGGAATGGTTAAAGAAATACTGTATGTATAGTTCTTCAAATGCACCTGACTGATGAAGCCGGTCCAGGCGGGCATTGATATAGGAAACCATCTGCGGCGATGACTTACTGATCCCGTAGGCCACATCCATCGGATACAGATTGCTCATTTTACGAGTAACTTTCCCGGTCATTCCTTGTTCAACAACCAGATAATCCACAACACCCTGATTCTCAAAAAGCAGATCGATTTCGCCCTTTTCCAGAGCTTCCAGAGCCTCCGGGACAGTGGGATATGTTTTGTATTGCGAGATGCCGACCTTATTCTTCAAAATCGTCTCTGAATACTGCTCGTTGCCCACACCAATCTTGTAATGGCTCATATTAGTGAGATTAATTTCTCCGGCCAACGTTTCTTTTGAATATACGGAGAGATAATTTTGGAATACTGGCTTGGAGAACAGCAAGTCCTGTTTTCTTTCTTCGGTCATAACCATCAGTCCGCTGGTATCGATCTCTCCATTGATTAGACGATCGTTTACCTCGCTCCATAATCCGGTACTATAATGAATCAAATAATCCTTTTTCTCAAAAATCATACTAGTCAGATCAATATCAAAACCTGTTAAATATCCATTTTGCATGTACTTATAGGGTGGATAATCCAGTTCAGCCTGGTAATTAACCTCTTCTCTCTCCGCGTGAACGGTAACAGGAAAGATAAATATTAGCAGGAACATGAACAGGAACAGGCTTTTGCAAAACTTCATCGTAATTCTCCTTTTAAACTCCGTGAATTGGAGATCCAGCTCTCTAAAGATGATTATTCGACAAAATATGGTATGCTTCCTGCTAACCTCCCCCTTTTGGACGTACAAAATGTGCGAAAATACGAAAATCGCGTAATACTTAAAATTGTAACAAATTTAACATCAGATCCTCTAATCTTTGGGTTGCTTTTTACTCCGGAAATGTGGATAATAACACTAATAGTTGATAATGATTATCATTATTATATTGATGATACTTAATGAAGCCATATTTTCAGTTAAAGGAGAATGAACATCCATGAACGCGATGACTACCCGGACGACACTGCAGGTTGATGATTATCTGGATTTGCTGAACTTGGCAGTTAAGGTTGGAGATATGAAATGGCAGAAAGAAATCAAATCCAGACTTCAGTATATTCTCTGCCTGCAATCCAGATAAAACCTCTCAAGGTGGAACGCTCCGCGTCCTAGAACCTTATATATGAATATAGCCGTGTTCCTTTCAGAGGAAGGCGGCTTTTTTTTGCGAATACAGAACGGTATAAATGTTACGCCCTATACTCTGTACCCTTGTATTTGTAGCAACTTCATCTTATTTCTTCGCTTTCGGCTGCGGGGTTTAATAATAAGGAGTATCTTAAGTATAATAATGGAATACAGTTCCTACAGATTGGAGTGTGTAAGGTTGAAAAAAGTTATGTTGTTACTTGGTATGTTTATTCTTTTATGGGTGCCGGCAGCTTACGCTGCAACGATTCCAGCTCAGCAAGGGCTGGTAACCGATCAAGCTGGCCTCTTAAGCTCCGGAGAAGCATCAACTATCGCAGAAGCTGCTACCGGAAGCCGCTACACATTCCATCTTCTGACCATAGATTCTCTGGAAGGAACAGATTCAGCAGAATACGCTACAGATGCCTATAACTCCTGGGGCCTTAAGACACGCGATTTATTGCTGCTGATTTCCAGCCAGGACCGCCGGGTGGAGCTTAATTTCAATAATCCCGGCCTACAGGCCTCGCTGGATGCATGGTCGATTGCCCGGGGAGGATCCGCAGGCAGTCCGGCGATAACCGCTCTGCTGGATACTTATTTCATCCCTTACGCCGGTAGCGGCGATTTCGCAGGTGGCATCACCTCCTTAATGGAGGCTGTGTATAACCTGGCGGGCTCACCCGCCGGCGCTGGAAATACAGGTGCTGGCGGCGGTGTAACAGGAAGTACAGGAACAGGAAGTGCCGGTACTGGAACTTCTGGAACGGGCAAGGCAGGTGATGGAGGGGCCGGAACCAGCGGCAATACAGGAAGCGGATCATCCGGGACTGGAACCGGCAACACAGGAAGCGAGACGTCCGGGACTGGGTCTGGCGGCCATACGGAAACGGGGGCATCCGATGCCGGAGGCAGCGGGGGTGAGAGCGGTTCTTCCGTAAATAACACTACTGGACGTTCAGGGCTGCCTCTACCCATTCTGGCATTGATTGTGCTGGGATCTGCCCTTGCCGTCTGGGCACTATATATCTCGGTTCTAGGTATGCGCCGCCGCAAGGAATGGTACGGGCAGCGGGAACTTCTGGGTACACTGCTGGTGCGGACTAATCGGGCTATTGAATCCTTAAAGCCGTTCCAAGGCATTGTTCAAGGTAAAACCGAAGAAATGGTGGACGGGATTTCAAAGCGTCTTTCGGATACCCTGATTCAAATTTCAGCACTGCGCGATGAAGACAACAGCGTTTCGATCCCCTTTTATCGTCCTGCTGTCCTTAAGGCTGCTGTCGGCAAGCTTCGTGTGACCACCGACACGTTCAGTAAGACTATTGGCGAAGAAGAGAAACAGGTTGCCATCATCAGCGAAGCTGACCGTAATGTAAAGGAGCGGATTAATGAATTGAAAAGCGATGCCCCTGAACTGAACCAGCAGCTTCAGAGTATCATCCAGGAAACGGGCTTCAAGCTTGATGAGATTGCCGGAGACCTGCAGGAACTTGCAGATGAAACAGCCAAAGCGGATCAGTTGGAGCTGTTTGACCCGATTGCCGCCCAAGAGATCACTGGGGAAGCTCTGGAGAAACAGGAGCAGATCGAGCAGGATCTCAAGGATGTTGACCATTACGAAGATAAGATGAATGACTTCCCGGAAGATCTGGCTTCAGTTCGTAGCAAGATTGCCGGATTGATCAATGAGCATTCTTTGCAGAATATGAAGGTTGCCCCTTATGACAATCTGAAGAAAGCAGAGGCGGCTGCCGCAGCACTGGAAGCCCCTTTGCGTAGCGGTGATATGGACGAAGTACGGAAAATCGCATCACAGCTGGACATTCTTCTGGAAGAGGCAGTGTCCATGACCGAGCGCCAGGCGCTACTAAGACAAAGTAACCGTCGCGATCTGGAGACGGTGCGCGCCAATTGGACACAGTTGAAGCAGCAGCGGGATGGACTGGAAATCCGTCTGCAAGAGTCAAGGTTACGTTTTACAGAGCAGTATGTTAGTGATAGTGATAAAGAGCTTAGCACATGGAGCGCCAAACTGCGTGAAGGTGCAGCTGAGCTTCCTCAGATTGAGAATTGGACCAGCGACGAGCGCGGAGAATATGAACAGGCACACCAGTCTCTTGAGTACCTTCTTGGCCTGCAGGAAGATGCCGGAAGGAAATTCAGTGAAATCAATTCCGCTCTCGACGCTTTAGAGGAGCGGCTGACAGCCGTCAGCAGACTCTTCTCCGACAGTGAAGGACGAGTGGAAGCGGCTGAGCATCTGTTATACAGCCGGGGACTTTCCGGCCGGATCAGCTTCCAGCTTACCTCGCTGCCTGAATATGGACAGCTGGAGCACGAGCTGGCATCACCGCCTCTTCATCTGGAAGAGTTGGAAGCACTGGCCCGTTCCTTGGAATCGCAGATCGACTTCTTCGTGAACGAGGCTGGCCGGCTGGTGCGCCAGAAAGAAGAGGAAGAGCGCCAAGCCCAGTTGGCCCGGATGCGGGAGCAGCAGCGACGAGAGCAAGCCCGCAAGCGGATGTCTTCCGGCCCTCCTTCCTCCGGGGGCTTTGGCGGCGGACGTTCGTCCGGCGGATCTTCATGGGGAGGCAGCCGGTCTTCGGGCGGCTCATCCTGGGGCGGCGGCGGGAGATCCGGGGGAAATTCCTCCGGCGGTTCGAAATGGTAGCATAATGGTCTTACATCAAAAACTCCGCTTCCCGAAAGGGCGCGGAGTTTTTGATAATAATGTAAGCATACGGCATGGCAGCCGTTGTATGGATCAATGATGATCATCATCGAGAAACGGCTTATTAACGTAATAATACATGACCCCCATGAGCACACCACCACCTATCATATTCCCGATCGTCACAGGCACGAGATTATGTAATACTCCCGCCCATGAAATGGTCCCTGGATGGTCCAGCACAAGCGCAATGGCAAAGGTACACATATTGGCAATACTGTGCTCATAACCGGAGATAAAGAAACAGAATACAAACAAGACCATAGCGAACATTTTAGCCCCGTCACTTTTCATCGACATCGGGACAAAAAAGGCCAGACAGACGAGCCAATTACATAAAATCGCCCGAAAGAACAACTGCAGCGTCGGGGCCTCCATTTTATGGGCAACTACATAGAGCAAAAAGCTGTTCACATTGGAATCGTAGAACAAGCCCGTCAGGAAAATAAGCAAAGCAAACGCCGTTGCACCCAGGATATTACCCAGATAAGTAATCGTCCACATCCGTGTGACTTCCGTCCACTCCATCTTGCGTCTTAGAGCCGCGTACGTGTAATAAAATGTGTCGCCTGTGAACAGATCGCCGCCGCCATAAGAAATGAGGATGATGGCCGCGCCAAAGGTAATGGCCGCCATAGGATACGTCATCGGCGAATGCTCCATATAGAAGAAGTTCCCCGTCTTGAATGCCACGATAACCCCAAAGCCGATAAACATACTGGCCAACATCGCTCTGGCCATATACCGGAGTATACTCTGCCGGTAAATCTTCTGTTTCTTAAGAGCTAGTTTCTCAACCTGCAGCAGCGCTTCGTTTTCCATATACCCTCCGTCTTTTCGGTCCGTATTTTCAGCTGGTAAAGGTTATCGTACAACCCCGGCTTATTATACCCAATAAACCGCTGGAAATTGCTTGAACCACAGAACGGAAATGAACCGCTTTTTGCTGCTCAGAACAGAGCCCTTCTTCTATCAGGTGTCATCATTAAGTGCAGCAATGGCCTCAGCCTTCTCGCTGCTGGCTAAGACGATAAGCACAAGAATCAAGCCGCCCAGTAACATATGCCTATCCCCGCTTTCCTTCACCCGTCATGCCTTACGTGACAATTTATGTGGGGAGATGAGGGAATATGAGTACACAAAAAGCCTGTTGAACGACTTCAACAGGCTTTTGTTCATCTTATGGTGCCAGCTTATCCCAGAAAACGAGGCTTAATTCAGGAAATTACTCAAGTCACCTGAGGCTTCGTTCAGTGCTTTAGGCTTGTCCCCTTCGTTCAACCCCAGACGGTTGTTCAGCTGGGTATTGATTACTGTCATTTTAGAGGTGTAGTCCTGGCAGCTCTCGATAATCCGGCGGTTGGACTGCTCGGAAGTATCCAGTGCGATCATCAAATCGCCAATGGCCTGGTTCACTGCTTCCATAGACATGGAAGGCTTGGACAGCAGCTCCGTTGTCTTCTCTGTAGTAGTGCGCAAGAGACGGGCATTCTCTTTGAACTGGTCTTCAATGGTCTTATTGGTCGCTTCCACGGCATTGATGACATTCTCCTGATCAGCCAAAGACATCGCAATCATAGCCGATACCGTAATCAGATTCGAGGTTTTATCAATGGCATTGTTGACGGAGTCGATCAGCTTGTCGTTGTTGTCATTAATGATATCCGTTGCGGCAATAGCTTGGTTGTAGAGCATGATCATCTCGGTCATCGACTGGATACGGACCATTACCTTGCGCAGTCCCCGCTCCAGATAAGCCTTGCGGAACTCATTCTCCGGCTTGGCAATCTCAACCTCAAACAGCTCCTTCAACTTGTCACCGAAGGCAATCTTCGTCTGAAGGTTATATATCTCCTCCATGGAGGTGCGTTTGAGCTGGCGCATATTCACAATACTTTCTTCTAAAGTATCTCTGCCATCCCGCAGTCCTGTGACGATCGCATCAATGTTGGTCCGCACAGACTGGTATTTGTAGACATAGTTCTTGAGCGGAGTCTTGCGCAGCATTTTGCCGAAAAAGCCGACGTTTTTGCTCTGCTGCAGCTCCTCGCATTCATTGCGCAGCTTCATGATCATGTTAGGCACTTCGACGCGTTTGCCGGACATTAAATCGTTAACCGGACGGTCTAGCAGCTTCAGGGTTTGACCCGCCTTCTCCTGTGTCTTCACTCCAAGCTTGCCGATCTCGTCCATAAGCGAATCCAGGGTAACGGTATCTGTCTTCGATACCTTCTCAATCAACTGTGAAGCTTCCTGGACCACCTTATCTTCATCTTCTTTTTTCAATTGGATTAACTGCGTGGACATGAATTTCCCTCCTATAATTCGGAACTGCTGTATCGCTGATGAATCAATTCCGCTTTACTCTGAAGTTCCATCAGGTCTTTATGTTCGATCGTCGAGGCGATATCGGATATTTTAGAATCCACATCTTTCAGACCGTTAAGCAGCATTCTCCGATTCTTCGTTTTAGCTTCGCCGCCAAGCCGCAGGAACGGATTGATAACACCATTCAAATCCTTCAGAATCAGCCTGCGGACGGTATGGTTGATCTCGCCGTTATTCAACTCCTGCAAGAGCGGTATAACACGCTGGAGTCTGGCGAAGAGGGCTAGAGATTTCTCGACAATTTCATTATCCAGTGTATCCTTCTGCCCCTCTGAAATAATCATATCCTCCAGAATGCTCAGATACTCGACCACTGGCGCAAATTCCGGCCCGATCACAACCTCATGCCTGCCGCCTGCCGGATGACCGACGGTTCCTGTACCTACTGCCGCAGGAGCGTTTGATGCACCTTTGCCAGCAAACGGACTGCTCGTCCGTTGTGAAGGGATCGTCCGCACAGGTTCCTGAACTGCAGGAATGACCTCATCCGGCAAATTGCTTACATGCTTTCTTGCGGATAGCACACCGGCGGTGGCCCCTGCTACCGGAAGCAGCAAGGATACCACCTCCGGCAGAATAAAGCCGGTCAGCACAGCGGCAGCATAACCTATGCCGGAGTATATTAGTACTTTTGAAGCAACTTCTGATTTCTTGTAAATGGTGCTCACCTCTTGCGATTAACGTATTTCCCGCAGCGCTAAATCACTACACCTGATACAGTAGACTCACCGCTAGGTTTCATAATTAAAGGTTTCTCTACATGGCTGGCCAGAACATCCTCGGTGAAATCCACCGGCATCACCTCACCGCCAAGCGCGCTTTTTACTGCCAAGTAAGGAAAGTTAATTCCGGTCAGACAGGAAATATGCAATCCGCCTGACATTCGTGGATTAATCTCCAGCAGCTTGGGTACAGAACCATTGTACTTCATTTGGATATTGAAATTATACGGAATTCTGTAGTTCTCCGCCACCTTGGCGGCAATTTCTTTCAGCTCGGCATTATTCTCCATTAACCGCAGGCGCCCCCCTGCTTTCCGGCGCGGTACAGCGGCCAGCAGCTTGCCTGAAGCATCCGCCAGACAATCAATGCTATATTCATACCCTTCAAGCAGCTCCATCACCATAAGCTCGGGGAAGGAGGGTTCGCTCGAAAGGATACGGTATGCTTCCTCAAAGGATATCAGCGGCGTCACATGACCGAACAGCTCTTGAAGCGGGCTTCTCTGGTTATCTACAATTCGAAAGCCAAGTCCGCCCTCGGAATCCGTAGGCTTGAAGCAGACCCGCAGTCCTTTAGCGATAAGATCCTCATAAGCCGCTTTGAATCCATCTGCGGTACTGACTACATGATAGTCTGGAATTGTCATGATCCCCTTCTCGCTTACACTCTCATAGAACTTGCCCTTATCCATAATGCATTCCAGCAGATCAACATCTCTGCACACAATAAGCTTGGTGCCGATCGCATCAAACAAATGGGCGTGCAGCGCAATATCCAGCATATGCAGGCGGGGAATAAAGATATCAATTTCATTCCGGCGGCAGAAATCAACGCAGAAGTGAACATATTCTATTCCTTCAAGCTTTGGTTCGGTCTCAGCGAAATCTGCCCCCTGTAGGGACATGTGCCGAATATCGGGATGAGTGGCGAAGATTGTAACAGGTACTCCATCATCGTTGCTGCGGATGAGATTCATATAATGATAAGCCACGGAAAACCAGCGATTAAAATAAATATTAACGTTTTTCATAGCGGCCAGCTCCTAATGCCATTGAATTATTGTAGATCTTACTTACATACTGCAGAATCTCATCGCTGGCGAATACCCCGGAGCGCGCCGTAAAAAGATATTTCTCTTGATGAAGCCCGCTTTGGTGCTCCGCATATATCTCTCCGTGGCAAGGGACCATCGCATAATCGGCGGCATCAAGCAGACATTTATCCAGCAGTGAATCCCCCGAAGCGACCATGGGTTCATGCTGGACAGTACGCCGGACATGCCCGATTGCGGCACTCTTGCTGACCGCCTTCGGCACCGCATACAGCTTGCGGCCTTGCAAAGATACACTCCAGCCTATAACATCCAAGTCATCACCTAAAATAGCCGTCAGATCCACAGGCAGCAGATCGCGCTGGACAACAAAGGTGAAGAATAAATCGTCGCAGAACCGCTCACTGATGACCCATTCTTCACGCAAGACCGACCAGATCCGGTTCCTTACTTCCTCCGCGGGAGCAGAGTGGCGTTCCACAAGCTTCCCAACCGTTTCTCTCCACTCCCGGTCAACTTCTCCCTTAATCAGAATGTTGCCGCCGTTGCTTGTAATGGCATAGTCCGGAATGATCGTCTCCTGAAAAAGATTGATCCGCTTGTACTGCTGTACGGTTCTTGTGGTCACCGGCATAAAAACAATGTGTTCAACCAGCCTTTCCAACTGCAAAAGAGCTTCTCTTGAAATGTATGATACGATGTTCCCATTAATGATCTCTGCCGGAACAAGTCCAGGCGAATCCTCCGGAACGCCGATAGCACTTAGAGAATAAATCAGAGTGCGGTCCAGATCGCTGGCGTAGATCATTCACTTTCTCCCTTCAGCGGCTTAATGATTCCGCAGCAGGAATACGTTAAGTCAGGGAATACCTCAACCGGAACCCCCCGGTCCTTAGCCAGCAGCATAATATGCCGCAGGTTGGGGTTCTCCAGGGAATCCACGAGAATTCTCCAAGGCACTCTGCGCAAGAGCACCCGCGTAGTCTCACCTACGCCCGGCTTTACAAGATTAATATCGGCAATACCGAACGCATGCTGAATGCTGCGAATATCCTGCAGTCCCTGCCAGGTCACCTCCGGAGGAGACTGACGCATCTGCATAGCCGTCTCCAGCCCCTCCAAGGCTACTGCCGGGAAATAAGGACAGACGGCTTCAATGAACTCATTGGATACATCCTCATTCAGCCATTCCTTATAAAATTTCGCTCCGTGGAAATCGTCCGGTCCGATCAAATCATCCCTGAGCACGGTGCGGCTCATCAATCCCGATACTGTTGAGTTTAGGCAGGCGCTGGGAATGAGGTAATCCTCCCTTGTCCCGTAGGTCGCCGAACAGTGTCCGGGATCAGCGAGCACAGCCAAATCATCGTTAAGCCGGATACCGTATTTGCTGTAGAAGCTGTTGCAGGCTTCAATCAGAACCTGGCGAATTGCCCCTTTTCCCGTCCAACCGTCGATGAACTGGAGCTCTGCGTCCAGGCCATGCTGTTGAAGCATATAGAGTACAGCATTCTCATCAATTCCTTTGCCGCGGATAATGGAGATACTATAATGCGGCAGATCGACGCTGTATTTGTAGGCAATATAACGTTTAATCAGCACACCAATCGGAGTGCCTGCACGGGCCAGGGATACCAGCACCGTCTTCAAACCTCTCTCAGCTACAATTAACTCAGAAACCACCGCTACCGCATAAGCCACCTTCCGGGATGATTCCTGCAACGTTTCGTGGAACAGCCCGATATAGCCGCTTGTCGGCTGATATTCAACAGGCAGCATCTCCGAATAATGGATCCCGGACTGAATGGCCTCTTCCCGCTCCTCCGTCCCGCGCTCCAACGTGACCTCACTAAGATCCTTCAGGAGAAAAGTAACATCCGAAGGCGGGTAGCTCCCGAGCGGCACCGGAGGGGCGATCACTTTCTTCATGATTTGCTCTGTACCTGTTCCACTCATTCACAAGCCTCCTGTTCCTGCATCACCGAAGACAATACGATCAGATGCACCTTATGCCGGGCAAGCTTTTGTAAAATATCAGTCATCGGCTGAATCCGTTCCACAGGCACTTCCCGCTCCAGCAGCACAAAAATCTCGTCATAGGCTCCTGGTTCCACATTATAAATAAAGTTCGTAATACCCGGATCTCCAGCTGAAGGGTACCCTGCAGCAGTCTGCACCCCGTAATCCAACCTACGGCTAGGATGAATAGGGCTTCTTGTTGAAGACTGATAGGCAACACCTTCTCCCATCTCTGCCGCGATCCGCATAGGCAAGTACATAAACTCGCCCACACCCATCACCAGCACCCGTTCACCTTGGCGCAGCTTCCGTAGCTGGTTTGCCACTGTACTAACCCCTGCATCAAGAAGAGAATTATCCGCCGCTTCCAGACCAAATCTTCCAGAGTATTTGATATAAGGCGCCTGATTAATGACATGCAAGGAATCTGTCGAGGCGACTGGAAGCCGCTCCATCCCGTCATTTACGTAGGTTGTTACTACAGGCACAGCTGATCTGGAAGGAGAGTGTTCATCCACCACGTCCAAGAGAGGAATCCCTTTCACTTCGATATTTCCTTGCAACAAGCATAGCGATTTAATGGATATTCCGAGCTCCTGCTCCAAATTACTGTAGGCTTGAAGATTCTTGTCTGATCTCCAATCCAGGATCGAGGCAATAACGTATTCCTTTCGGGGGAACTTCGATTGAATATCACGGATGGTATTAATCGCGGTATTTCCTGTAGTAATCTCGTCGTCAACCAAGATGACCGGCTCATCGCCGGACAGCAGTTCAGCATCAAGCGCGTAACACAGGTGGTCAACAGCGTGTGAATGCTCCTCTTCGAAATTAATGACCGATTGCAGTTCAGGAATATCCTCACGTGTAGTATGAATATACGATGCATTGCCGGCGAAAGTATTGTACATGCTATGTCCCAGTGCCGTTGCTGTCTCCGCGAACCCGATAAACAGAACCGGCTTCGGCAGAATCAGCTTGGCAGCCATCAACTTCCGGTACGCCTCCTCGGCAAGCTCCGGCTGAACAAGTCCTTTCATGGCCTGGTGCAGCAGCTTGTCCACAAGTTCCTGGTGCGGGGTTCTGCTCTCCAGATCCATCTCCCGGTATAATAAAAGCCCCAAAGCCGCCCCGCTGAGCAGCGGAGTATATGGATTAACAGGAATATGCTTCCCCAGCACTTTACTCACGAACAAAAATGAACGCTTCTTATTGATGCGGGCAGCCATGGAAAACAAGGCAGCAACCGGCATTTGAAACGGATTGGCAGTTTCAGTTACAGTGACCTGCAGATTCTCGACGATATTAAACGTATGTGTATTCGTTCTCGGGCAGTAGTCCGACAAAATGCTGTTGTTCATGTAACACCCCGTATAGTTGAGATCGTAGTAAAATACGTCTGGCCCAGTTCAAATGCGGCTTGATTTCATTCATTTTATTGGAGTAATCACTTTTGAAGACTCCCTTGCTACCATCGTTACTCTCTACAATGCCGAGCGCATCCACGTATTCCTCATGCATAACCGTATACATTGCCTGCACCGGTCTTAGATGCGAGGGATGAATAATGGTCTTGCCAATGATTCCATTCTCTTTATCAAGTACGACTTCGCGGATTAACCCGTCCATGGCGCTCGAGATATAATTGTTGCGTAGGTCACGCCCGCTCTTGCCGTAAGTGTCCTCGAACGGTGTCTGACGCAGCTGCGGACGGAGCACCCGATGGCCTTTATTCGCGAAATATTCCCATACCGGCCCGGAGATAACATATCCTTCTTCCATCCGGCCAAATACATTGATAATGTCAGCAATGCAATCGCGGATCGGAGCCAGCTCATAGATGCTGATATCAGGACTACGGCGCAGCCCAAACAGGCTGGAGAAATCCGTTGCGCCTATTCTTACATTGAGCACATAATCCCGGTATTGCGACAATAAGTGGCGAATCGACATCAGATTATCCATCCGGCTCTCCCGATAAATGATGGGGGCGCTTTCCAGTATGGGCATTCCATACAGGACAGGAGCCGAATAGGGGCGGGTTTCATTGTAATCGGCAAGAACCTCTAAGTATTCCTGTCCGTTAAGGGCGGAGAATTTAGGGAAAACAAAGCCGGTTAGAATTTCAGTTAAAGAGCCCAGCCTGAATATAAGCTGCTGCATCTGTCCGGAACTCCGTACACGGATAAAAATAAGCGGAAGGCTGCCTCTTGAATCCGATTCATTCTCCGCATATGCGGCTAAAAAGGCCAGATGGCGGATTACACTATGCTCCGCAAGGTCGACTTCACCATCTCCAATGGCATCTTCCAGATCAATAATGACGGTGACAAGGCCACTTTGTTTAAGTTTAATAATGTCTTCAGCGACAGTAGGGCGGGTTGCCGGCATATAAAGGGCCGCCCCAAGGGCGTAGGCCAGCAGATCTTTGCTCATGGTATGATCAAATGATATAGGTGATGAGTAGAATAATGACTTTTCTTGCTCACTCGACAGGTAATCGAAATATTTCAAAGCCCTACCCCCTTCAAATATGCCTAACTGAAGCGGCGGAAATCGCCGATTGTAAAGAATAGCAGAACCAGCGATACCGTCCTCACGGGGACGGTATCCGGTTCTGCACTACACACGAAAGCTTACTATTACTTATATAATTCGATTTACCTGACTACATTTGTCTGCTTGAGACATCCCCGTGGATCAGGCGTTTTTGTTAGCTTCTCTTTTCCGTTTGCCGGAACTGTACAAAATGGTTCCGATAAATACGGCAATCAGAATAGCGAAGAATACAACATGTGACATTTCATATCCAAATGCACCGGCCATCATTTTACCGGCAATAATAGCAATGAGTAGGAAAGCGGTTTGTTCCAGTTCCGGGAAACGTTCGATCAGTCTCAGGAAGACCTGTGCAACTCCACGCATCATCAGAACGCCGAGAATACCACCGAGGAACAATACCCACACTTTATCACTCAGACCAAACGCGGCAACGACAGAATCGATACTGAAAGCAATATCCATTAATTCAACAAGCAGGACAGTCTTCCAGAAAGAAGTGCCTTTATTCTCGGTTCCTCCTTCTTCGCCGCCGCCCTTAAATATTCCTTTATACGCGATATAGAAAAGATACAGTGCGCCAAGAACCTTAACGAGTGTGAATTTAATCAGGAATGTTCCAAGGCCGATTGCCAGGAACCGGAACAAATACGCACCCAGAATCCCGTAAAATAACGCCTTTTTCTGCTGTTCTTTCGGCAAGTGCCTAACCATGACAGCAAGAACCAGTGCATTATCCGCAGAGAGTAAGCCCTCCAGCAGAATCAAACTTCCGATAATCCCCCAGCTAACAGGATCGGACAACGTAGACATCACATCGCTCCAGGAGAAGAAATGTCCATAGTTCTCACTGATACTTCTAAAAAAATCAGAAAACCAATCCATTATGTTTCGCGCCTCCGTCAAATCAAATTATTTCTTGCCAGCTACCCAGCGCATGCCCCAATGATAGGCCTCGTCCATCTCCCGATGTCCGCTGAAATACTGCACCAGCCGCTCTATGCTAAAAGTCTCATTGTTCACATTCCGGATCATTGCAATGGCGCACATTCCCTTGTGGTTGTTATGCTCGTCCATATGGACGATAATTTCGGGACCGCCAGATTGCTTGATCGTCACTACTCCATCCGCTTCGGACCAATTGGTAACACCTTCATAAATAAAAGCAAAAATCAAAATACGTTCGATTTCAGCCAGTTTACTTCCATTAATCCTTAAGTTCTCCCCGGTGGTTACTGTTCCGGTGCGGTCATCGCCATCTAATGAGGTGTATGGAGGCTGGGTCAACGAGCCAAAAGAATTACCCAAAGCCTGTACGACCCCTTTTCGGCCATCCTTCAGTTCGAATAAGCAGGCAAGATCGAGATCCACTCCCCGGCTGCGATTAAAAAGACCCCCGCGCCCTTGTTTCTGATTCCAATTCAGGTTGACCAGAATTTCACCCAGACCGCCGGCAGATTTCTTCAGATTAATAGAATCGCCTTTCTTCTTAAGCTCGATCTTCTTCAGATTCAAATTCAGCGGTGCCGCGGAGGTTTCTGTGTGTACATGCGGTTGTGCTACTGGTTCACGGGAAGGAATCTCCACCCGCGGAATCGGTTGCGGTGGCGGTCCAGACGACTGCTTCTGTTCCGGCAGCGGCAAGGTGTCCGGCGGAGTCGGTTCTTCCCTAACGTCTATACCGAAATTCCCGCATAACGCCTGAAGACCACCCGAGAATCCGGCAGCAATAGCACTGAACTTCCACTCCCCGCCGTATCTATATAATTCTCCCGCCACAATGGCTGTTTCCACAGAGAAATGATTTCCAAGATCACACCGGACAATTTCCGAACCTTGTCCATTCAGGATCCGCAAATAAGCCTGCCCCACTTGCCCGAAGCTCTGCTTGCGTTTCTCTCCCTCATGAATCGTAAGTGTAAAAGCGATTCTATGAATCGCAGCCGGTACCTTGTCCAGCTCGACCTCGAATTTCTTCGTGGTCCCGGAGGACGGTATATCCTTATATCTGATATAAGGCATTTCTGGATTATTATAGAATATTAAATCCTCATCTCTTGCTACTTTCCCCTCGGCTCCGAGTAAAAACGCCGAGCTGTCGATCTCCATAATAGGCGCTGCTTGCCACCCGATCTCCACGATAAGCTCTCTGAGGCCGGGATTAGTCTTGGTCAGGTCAACCTTTTGACCCTTAACTACATTTATACTCATGTGTGCACCACCTTTAAGTGGAACTGATTTCTAGGTTACTTGTTCAAAAACAGCTCCACCAAGTGGAGCCCTTAATATGCCATATGCAGAATTCATTTGAAAGAAAGAGCAGGATCACTTCGACCCCGCTCCTCTGGGTGTTATTGCGCGTCTAACCCGTAGTTTTTGCATAGCGCACTAAGTCCGCCGGCGAACCCGCTGCCGATGGCCTGGAATTTCCAGTCCAGCCCATGACGGTAGAACTCACAGAAGACAACCGCCGTTTCTGTGGAGAAGTCTTCCCCAAGATCAAAACGCAGAACCTCACGGTCCGAAGATGCATCCACAACACGTACAAACGCATTGGATACCTGTCCGAAGTTCTGTGCACGGCTGGCATAATCATAAATAGTTACCGTAATGCCAATACGCTGAATATGCGGCTGTACCATGCTGAAATCAATAATAATCTGCTCGTCGTCCCCGTCGCCTTCACCTGTCCGGTTATCCCCGGTATGCGTTACAGCGCCTGCACCACCAGTCGGATTATTATAGAATACGAAATCCTCGGCCCCTTTGGCCTTGCCGTCTTCATGCAGCAGAAACGCAGAAGCATCAAGGTCAAAGTCCTGACCACCGCTGTATTTATTTGTATCCCAGCCCAGCCCTACAACCACACGGGTCAAACCCGGATTGGTTTTGGTAAGATCTATCCGTTGTCCTTTGGAAAGACTGATCGTCACTGACCTAACCTTCTTTCATCAATGATAATTTGCAAAAGCAGCATGGATGCTGCGGAATCTTATGACAGACCGTAATCGCGGGTCAAACCAGCCAATCCATCTTTATAGCCGCTGCCGATCGCGCTGAATTTCCACTCGCCGTTGTTGCGGTACAGTTCGCCCACCACTACGCCGGTTTCAATCGAGAAGTCTTCGCCAAGATCGAAACGGATCAGTTCTTCAGTTGAGGCATCATTTACAATGCGCACGTAGGAACGGGAGACTTGTCCGAAATTCTGGCTTCTTTGTTCAGCTTCATAGATGGTAATGGTGAATGCTACTTTCTCCACATCCGCTGGAATGGCGAGCAAATCGATTTGGATTTGCTCATCATCGCCATCACCTTCGCCTGTACGGTTATCACCCGTATGAACAACAGAACCGTTCTCGTTTTGTTTATTGTTAAAGAAGATAAAGTTAGTCTCCTTGTCCACTTTTCCGTTAGCATTCGTTAAGAATACGGATACATCAAGGTCAAAATCCTTACCGCCATCATATTTGTTCGTATCCCAGCCTAGTCCAACCGTAATCTTGGAGAGTCCCGGGTTGGTTTTAGTTAAATCAATTTTTTGACCCTTGGATAGATTAATTGCCATTAGTAGAAACCCCTCTTCTTCGATTTGGATTTAGATGTAACGTTCTGCCAATTGGTTAATATGCGCCGCATGACTGCCTTCGCCGATAGCGGAGAATTTCCACTCCCCGTTGTTACGGTACAGCTCGCCGCAGATCAGCGCGGTAAAACCATTGTAATTGTCTGAGAGATTAAACTTAATCAGTTCATTGTTATTCGCTGCATTCATGATCCGGATGTACGCTGACTTGATCATACCAAAGTCCTGTTTACGGTTCACAGCATCATAAATGTTGACCACAACAAGAATCTTGTGTACATCAGCAGGAACAGCCGCCAGGTTCACATTGATTTGTTCGTCGTCGCCATCCCCTTCTCCAGTCAGGTTATCCCCCGAGTGGATTACGGATTGATCTGCACTCTGCTTATTATGGAAGCATACAAGATTGGTCTTCTTGGCCAGCTTGCCGTCTTCACTCAGCAGAAGTGCCGAAGCGTCACAGTCTATGTTCGCCTGCTTCTTTGTTCCAAAAAATCCGCTCTTTACCTCAACCGGGTCCCAACCCAAACCTACAACTACCTTCGTAAGTCCCGCATTGCCTTTGGTCAAATCAATCTTCTGACCCTTTACCAGATTAATTCCAGCCAACTTCATATACCTCCATTTCTGAAACTATCAGACTCTGAAATCCGGTGATTGGATGTCTTACCACTGATACGGCAGAAACCCAATAACGTTTCAGATGATTTATGAAATTCCAAGAAGAGCCTTACAGGCTGAATTCACTCGGACTCAAGCCAAGCACACTGCAGATATTCCGTACAATCGCTTTTTCACTATCATCAAAATCCCCGTCCGCTGCCCCGATGGCACAGCATACGGCAATAATAACTCTGCCGACTTCAGGCTTGTTGCTAAATTTGGCGATCGCCTTCAGCGCTTCCTGTTTGCCGATTTCCGGAGAGAAGTCGAAATTGCTGACATAGAAATTGAATTGCGTAATAACATCTCTCATGTCAAACACCTTGAGCTCATTGCTCAGGTTCATGTATCCTGCCATTTTATTTTTTTCAGCATCCTGGATTTTACCGTCAGCCGCCGCAACAAGGGCGCAGCCCGCGACAATCGCGTTCATAAAATCCTTATTTTTAAACTTCTTGACTTGATCATTCAACCCGTTTTTTGTCGTGTTCAACCAATTTTTAAATGTGCTCATCGTATTCTCCTTCTATCATTGTAATGGATGATAATCAAAGACTATTTCAGAGCCTCCCTTCTTTAATCCGGGCTAATTGCATTCCGCTGGCACCCTGTACCTGTACCAGGTTACCCTTCTAATATAACCCATAAAAAAACAATATTCTACTTTGTGGAAAAAGGGCCCCAAGAAGGAGCCCATCGTTTGAAAAAACCTTGAATATCATTACAATACCTTAGAAAGAAAAACCTGTGTGCGCTCCTGCTGCGGGTTCCCAAAGATCTGCTCAGGTGTACCTTCCTCCACTACGGAACCCTGCTCCATAAACAGGACACGGTCGCCCACCTCGCGGGCAAATCCCATTTCGTGTGTGACCACGACCATCGTCATCCCTTCAGCCGCCAGGTCCTTCATCACTGCCAGCACTTCCCCGACCATCTCAGGATCGAGCGCTGAGGTGGGTTCGTCGAACAGCATGATCTTCGGTTCCATTGCAAGCGCCCGGGCAATCGCCACCCGCTGGGCTTGGCCGCCGGAGAGCGAAGCCGGATATACCTCCGCTTTTTCGGATAAACCGACTTTATCGAGAAGCTCCAACGCCTTTTGGCGCGCTTTGTCCGGCGTCCACTTCCGCACCTGAACCGGGGCCAGCATAATGTTCTCGATGACCTTCTTGTGCGGAAACAAGTTAAACTGCTGAAATACCATCCCCAGCTCGGTGCGGATATCGTTAATACGTGTGTTCTTATCCATAAGCGAGGTGCCTTCGATGAGAATCTCTCCACCCTGCGGCTGCTCCAGCAGATTCAGGCAGCGCAGAAATGTCGATTTCCCCGATCCTGAGGGTCCGATGACAACTACAACCTCACCATTATATATATCCACATTAATGTCGCTTAACACGGTGTGGCTGCCGAACGCTTTATGCAACTTTTTCACAGAAATCATAGGTTCCATAGCGGGTTACATCCTCCGTTCAACATAATTCAGCAGCTTGCTGAGCGAGTACGTAAGAATGAAATAAATGAGTGCAGCAGACAGGTAAGGCTCCCAGATCCGTGCATATTGGCCTTTCATCGTGTTGCTCCAATACATGATTTCCGGTGCCGCCACCAGCGCGAGCAGTGATGAATCCTTCACCAGCACGATAAACTCATTACCGAAGGCTGGAACCATCCGTTTGATCGCCTGGGGGAGAATAATGAAGCGCATGGTCTGCCATTTCGTCATACCCAGCGACAGCGCAGCCTCCCTCTGTCCCACATCAATAGACTGGATCCCTGCGCGGAAGATCTCGGCGGAATACGCCGCGGAATTAAGCGAAAGCGCGACAAAAGCGGTCATCAGCGCGTTCGTCTTCCCGTAAAACGGCGGAATCACCCCAAAGTGCACAATCAGGATCTGCACATAGAGCGGAGTGCCCCGGAAGAAGTTAATGTAAGAGTGAAAAGGCCAGCGAAAATACCATTTGGGTGCCATTTTGCCAAAGCCGATCCCAAGACCCAGAATAGACCCAAATAAAATGGAAACCACAGAGATGCCGATGGTAAGCATGGTGCCCCTGAATAGGACCGGTAAATAATGCCCGATGATGTCAAATCTAAAATCCATAGTACTCTTCCCTTCTCTTCTGCTGTTTAAGATGAACATTGACTCTATCATGCTGGCAACGGGCTTAACTTCGGTGAATGTTTGGACTTTCGGCCGCTGTTGTCCCCGGATGTTTCTGATTGTACCGCTCTTCGCGGATAACATCCGGTGACAAAGGCGGTCGCTACCGCTCCTACAGTTCCAAACTTCACCTACGTTTATCCCTTTCAGCATTGAGTTTCAAGTGCATCTTAATTTTCTCTTTTTTTGTTGCAGTTAAAAAAAGAAGCATGCGCAATAGCTATCATTACGCATGCTTTATTGTCACTCTTGCTTACTGTGCGCTCTTCAGGTTATCCATATTTGGTTCTTCGCCAAACCATGTTTTGTAGATTTCAGCGTACTTGCCGTTATCCATAATGGCCTTGATTGCCGGATCAAGCTTGGCTTTCAGCTCGCTGCCTTTAGGGTACAGGATACCGTAATACTCAGAACCAAAGTTGTCAGGATCCACGATGCCTACGAATTTCTTGTCCGGATTGTTCTTGATGTATTCACGCACGATCGCGATATCGGCTACTACCGCATCCGCCCCACCGGCATCCAGTTCCATCAGTGCTACTGCGTTGCTATCGAAGCGTTTCAGGTTGGTATTGTCCACACCCATAATCCCGCTCATCAGATCATCTGCTGTTGTCGCGCCTTGGATCGCTACTACCTTATCCTTCAGATCCAGGGCGGATTTGATGTCACTGCCTTCTTTAACCATGATCATGTTAGTAGATTCGAAATAAGGAATGGAATAGTCATATGTTTCTTTGCGCTCATCTGTAATGGATACTGAGGAAATTCCGGCTTTGTACTCTGTGCCTTGCTTGACACTTGTCAGCATGGTGTCCCAACCCGTATTCACGACCTCGTAATTCATGCCCGCTTCTTCCATAACCGCTTTGATGAAATCAATATCAAAACCTTTGATTGTGTCGGTATCCATATATTCCATCGGAGCATAACTCGCGTCACTGGCAAACATGATTTTCTCGCCGCCCGAATTGCCGCTGCTCTCATTATTTGAACCACAACCCACAAGCGCAAGCAATAATAATGCCACTAAACCTGACATCAACCATTTCTTTCTATTCATCATTCTCCGATTCCCCCCACGTATTTATAAAATAACTTAAGGAGATTTTATCAGATTAAAGCGATGGTGACAATTAAGTTTTCTCATCAATGTTAGTTAATGTTACATAATATCAATAGATTGTAACATTTACTGTGCAGTCCAGCCCCCGTCTACCAGAAGAGTAGTTCCTGTCACCATATTTCCAGCCGGAGATGCCAGATAGATAACAGCTCCTGCCACGTCCCGGAGTTCGGCTACACGATTCGCAGGAATGCGTTTCACAACGTTCTGATAATATTCCGGGTTATCGAGCCGCTCTGCAGTTCCTGGCGTGTAGGTGAAGGTAGGAGCCACCGCATTCACATTAACCCCATGCCGGGACCATTCGAGCGCCAGCACACGCGTCAACTGATTCACCCCTCCCTTGGAGGCGCAGTACACCGCATGATCGACAATTCCAACCACACTGGCCTGGGAACTCATATTCACGATTCGTCCATAGCCCTGCTTCAGCATGATTCTCCCCGCCGCCTGGCAGCAGAAAAAAAGTCCCTTCAGATTCACATCCATCATGCTGTCCCAATCGTCTTCAGTCACATCTATCGCCGCATGGTTCGCGCCAAGTCCCGCATTATTTACGAGAATATCAATCCGGCCAAACGTTTCGCTGATCTCGTTCATGACAACGCCAATTTGCGGAATGTCCGTAACATCAAGCCGCCGGACCTCTGCTTCTCTACCTTCCGAGCGGATTTCTGCGGCAGTAGCTTCCAGCGCGTCCACGCTGCGAGCAGAAAGAATCACCTTGGCACCCGCATTCGCCAGTGCTTTGGCCAGCCCTTGTCCAATTCCCATGCTTGCCCCTGTAATAACAGCGATTTTGCCGTTCAGATCAAATGTTGGATACATCATGAATTCCTCCTAATTATTAAACCCTTATATTTATACAAAAACGGGCACCGCAAGTGATCATTATCAGCTTGGCAGTACCCGTTATCCTGTAAGAAACCGCGCTGCCTGCAGCAGCTCCGGTGCCTGGAACTTCATTCATTCTTAAAACGTTAAATCTCCGTCATACGAAGCAATCAGACGATACAATTCCGGACGGCGGTCGCGGAAGATCCCCCATTCAATCCGACCCACTTCCAAAGCGTCCAGATCAAATTCGCTGACCAATACAGCTCTTTCATCCCGTCCTGCTTCCACAATCTTGTTCCCTTGCGGTCCTGCAATAAACGAGGAGCCGTAGAAGTTGATGCTGGACTCTTCGTCGCTCTCCTCACCAATACGGTTGGAAGCAACGACTGGAATCAGATTGGCTGCCGCATGTCCCAGCATGCAGGTCTGCCAGTGATCCTTGGAATCGATGGAGCCGTCCTGCGGCTCAGAGCCGATAGCTGTAGGGTAGAAAAGAATCTCCGCACCCATCAGGCTCATAACGCGTGCCGCTTCCGGATACCATTGGTCCCAGCATACGCCTACGCCGATTTTGGCATAACGGGTGTTCCATACCTTAAAGCCGGTATCGCCAGGGTTGAAGTAGAACTTCTCCTCATAGCCAGGACCGTCGGGGATATGGCTTTTGCGGTATTTGCCCAGTACGGTTCCATCAGCATCAATGACAGCCAATGAGTTGTAACGCGCATAATTCTTCTTCTCATAGAAGCTGATCGGCAGTACGACCTGCAGCTCTTTGGCCACCGCCTTAAAGTGGTTCACCGCTTTGTTCTGTTCCAACTCTGTGGCATAGCTATAATAATCCGATTTCTCCTTCTGGCAGAAATACGGGGTCTCAAACAGTTCCTGCAGCAAAATAATCTGAGCACCTTGTGCCGCAGCTTCTCTTACAAGCGTCTCGGCGTTTTTGATATTTTCTTCAATGTTGCCAGTACAGCTCATCTGCGTGGCAGCTACTTTAACTTTTCTCACGTTGTTGTCTCCTCCTTGCAGTAAGTTACTTGGCAGCAGGCATCTGCTGCGTGGTGCAGTGTACATTTCCGCCTTCACGAATGACTGCCATTCCATTAACCGTACGGATTCTGCGATCCGGGAATATGCCGGCTAACACCTCTTCCGCAAGCTTATCTGTCTCAGCAGCAGTGCCGCCGAATACAGGTAGGATGATGCCGCCATTCACGAAATAAAAATTCAGGTAGCTCAGCGTCAGACGGCTGTCTTCATGATCCACACGCGGTGGCTGGGCAATCTGGATAATCTCCAGCTTCCGGCCTTTGGCATCAACAGCATTCTCCAGTATGCTCAAATTCTCCTGCGTAATTTCATAGTTCTCATCCTGCGGATCGTCACACACTTGAATTATTACTTTACCTGGTGCTGCAAAGCAGGCGATGTTATCGACATGACCATCGGTTTCATCCCCGCTGAGGCCACGCTTCAGCCAGATGATCTGCTCTGCTCCCGTGTACTTGCGAACATAATCTTCAATATCTCCGCGGCCAAGCTCCGGATTACGATTCGTATTCAGCAGGCATTCCTCGGTTGTCAGCAGTGTACCCTCTCCATCGCTATGAATAGAGCCGCCTTCCATAACAAGCGGTGCATCAAATTGGGCAACCTTAAGGCTCTCCAGGATTTGCGGAGCCACCTTGTCGTCCAGATCCCAAGGGGAATACTTGCCGCCCCAGGCGTTAAACTTCCAGTTCACCCCGGCCAGCTTGCCTTCCTTGTCCAGCACGAAGGTGGGACCGTTATCTCGGAGCCAGGCATCACTGTGCTCAACCGGCAGCAGCGTTACTTGCGGGCCTCCGATAAGACGTTCCACGGCATCAAGCTCTTCCGGATTCACCACAACCGTTACCGGCTCGAATTCAGCAATAGCCTTGATAATATCTGCATACCCTTGGCATACAGATTCATGATCTTCCGGGAAACACATGGATGCCTGCACCGGCCAGGATATAAAAGTACGTTCATGTTCGGCCCATTCGGCCGGCATGCTATAGTTCAAATCTCTAGGATACATTTCGTTAGCTACCTTTACTGTTAAATTTAGAGCCAGCTTACCCCAAAGCTCCATCTCCCATCATACAATAATATAGGGGTGGGCTCAATTGCCCGACAGCAATAGTCGACAGGAAATAACCAGATCTCCACAAGCATTTCAGGTTTTTTCTTGTATTAATAACATAAAATTCATATTTACGACGAATATAAGATATTGACCACCGGATTATTCAGCATGATAATAAAAGGAATATTATTCTAAAATATGGATTCTCAACACGGGAGTTGATATTGAATTGGGTCTCTCATCCACGATACAGGCAGAATTGGAAGATTATCTGAAGCAAGAGACATTGACGCTGACACAATTCGCCGAGCGCTCCGGCCTCCATTCCGGGACTCTCAGCAATATTATCCACGGACGCCGACCCATTGCCATGCATCAGCTTGACCGGATTACTCTGGGAATGGGACAGCCGGAAGGCGCTTTTTATGAACGGTATATAGACAATTACATCATAGAAGGCACTACCGATTGGCGGCGGATCGGGCCACTACTGCACAGGTGTGCGGAACTGGACAAGCTTGACTCCATTCAGCGCATTGTTCAACATGTGATGGACAATCTTATGTATTCTCCTCTGCTGTTTGATATGGCCGAGGATTTACTGGCTGAAGGATACCGTACAGCCGCAGCCCTTCTCTATGAAAATGTAGCCGAAGGAGAGAAGCTTCAGCATTCCGAACGCTTGGCGCTATGCCATTACCGGTTGTTCACGCTCGCCCTCTGTGATTGCCAGGACGTTAACCTGCGCGCCGCTAACCAATTTGAGCCATTTGTTGAGCGGTTAGATGAAGCTGATCAACTCGATGCACTGAAGCATTTAGCAGATGTCTTCGCATCACTGCACAGATGGGACAAAGTGAGTGAATTGGCTGAGCAATTAGTCAACAAGGCTACTATTCAATATAAAAACCGGGGTAAGGCGGAGGTACTGAAACGCACCGTCCGTCCACTTATTTACTATATTTTATATGGTTATCTACTCCATTCTCTAGTTTCAGATGAATACTGTGACTATATGAAGGCACTCTCCTATGCTTCACTCTATTCGGATATGAGCTGGATAACCTACCCTGTAAGTGAAGAAGAAGAACGGGTCATAGAGCAATTTAAAGAGTGGTCGACGGCCAATACGCTTCTTTATCGCTTAATGGCAGGACAAGTAGAGGTGCTCCCCGACTACGTTAACTATTTCGAATCGCGGGAGAATGAAATATTCCTTGCCCTCTTTAAAATTACACAAGCAGCCAACCGCTACAAGATTAATGTCGATGATATCCTTCATCGGTTCAAGAAACATATGAGCTATAGAGATCAATACAGCCGTCTGGGCAAATTCAATCCTCAACTAACTAGTGATAGATATACACAATTTCTTACTGAATTAGCCATGTATTATTTTGGACAAGAAAAATTAGAAGATGGCTTCAATTATTTATTGGGATCATTGGAATTATCTGCTACAATTAGAAGTAATTCCAGCATCGTAAGATGTGTGGGATTGTTTGAGAAATATCGGGACTTTGCAGCCCCGAATCACAAACAAAGATATACAAATCTAATTAGTGAGGTGCAACGGATCAATGAAGAAAAAGATTGCTTTATTACTGGCAGTAGTTAGTATCCTTCTCGTCTTTGCGATTCCAGTAAACGCATCCAGCAGTAACTCTGATCAGAACCAAGCAGTACTACAGCTTATGACTCATGGTGCTGGCGGCTAAGAGAATCACAGGTTAGTCTGCGCCCTAATACTTGAAAGAATTACATACTCCAGGCGTATACAATAAAGAAGGCGTTTCCCGATTAATCCGGGAGCGCCTTCTTTTGCGGGAAACACTGAATAAACGAACTCACTGCCAATCATTTACAACCCCATATTTTGACACCTTATACTATAATATTACATGAAGGGGGTTGTATATCATGCCGGCTAACCAGCAAACCATTCTGCTTCGTGTGGAGAAAGCCCGGGAGAAACTTCATCAAACCCAAAACAAGTATGGCCTCTTGACACATCCCAAAGTCATCGAACAATCCATGAGACTGGATAAGCTGTTAAATCAATATCATTCTAATAAAATAGCGGTTAGCTAATAGCCTTTGCCACATCTCTACTGCATACAAATCGAGTCATGGAGGATACCATGTTTATTCCTGTCTTCGCAATACTGACGATGCAACAGACGCTTCTTGTTATTACCTTGCTCGGTTTAAATGTCGGCGCCATTCTTTGGATGGGGCTGCACAAGAAAAAGGGAACCCGCTACTGACAGCTTCCCCCATTAGAATATTCTGCTCACACCCGGATCTTCATAACCTAATGTGTTTTACTTGGTTACCATTGAAGTCCTTAACCGTGAACTCCCCATTATCCAGAATACCGTAGCTGTTCGGGAAATTCCCTTTCGGCAGGGAGATTGACCCTGGATTAAGCACATAAATGCCTTCCTTGAGCTCTGCTACCGGAATATGGGTATGTCCTTGAATGAAAATATCGTTCTCCCGCAGTGCCGGCAGGTGTTCCATGCTGAAGCCATGTCCGTGCGTGGCATAAATGCGTCTTCCCTCGTGAAAGATCATGACGTAGTCACCCATCATCGGGAACTCCAGTAACATCTGATCTACTTCCGCATCGCAGTTTCCCCTCACCGCCATGATCTTTGAAGCAACCTTATTGAGTCTAGCGGCTACTCCTTGCGGATCATATCCGTCCGGCAACGGATTCCTCGGTCCATGGTACAGGAAATCCCCCAGAAAAACCAGTTGATCCGGCTTTTCCTCCTCTACCTTCTCCAGCACCTTCTCCAGCCAGTAAAGTGATCCATGAATATCGGAAATAAACATAAGCTTCATATGAGGTTCCTCCACTATTTGTATTTCTGCTATATAACTTATTTTAACTGTGCCGCTGCAGGAAAAGCAAAACGGACGCCCCGTAGAGCGCCCGCGTAAAATCAGCATGGCTTCGCGTTACTCTGAATGCTTAAGGCAGGTTGGAGGATCCCATTAAATAACGGTCTACTTCACGGGCTGTCTGCCGTCCCTCGTTGATCGCCCAGACCACAAGACTTTGACCCCGGCGCATATCACCTGCAGTAAATACACCCTGCACATTGGTCATTTGCTTGCCGAACTCTGCTTTGACATTAGAACGTTCATCCCGCTCGATGCCAAGCTCTGAAAGCGCCGTTTCTTCCGGTCCGGTGAAGCCCATAGCCAGCAGTACCAGCTGCGCCTTCAGCACTTCTTCGCTGCCCGGCACTTCTACAGGAATCATCCGGCCATTCTCTTTCATCCACTCGATCTTAACCGTGTGTACTTCCTGTACATTTCCGTCCGCATCACCAGCGAACCGTTTCGTCGAAACCAGATACCGGCGTGGATCCTGCTCATACAAGGAAGCAGCTTCTTCCTGACCATAATCCACTTTAAGCACCTTCGGATATTCCGGCCAAGGGTTACCCGGCTGCCGGCTCAAAGGAGACTGCGGCATAATCTCCAATTGGATTACGCTATTGCAGCCATGTCTGATAGAAGTAGCTACGCAGTCCGTACCCGTGTCTCCACCGCCAATAACGATTACGTCCTTGCCTTCCGCCGACAGATACTGCCCATCGGTCAGATTGGAATCCAGCAGACTCTTCGTGTTCAGCGTCAGGAATTCCATCGCCTGATGGATTCCCGAAAGACTGCGGCCCTCCAGAGGCAAATCGCGGGCTGTTGTAGAACCCCCACACAACACAACTGCATCAAATTCTGCCTTCAATTCTTCCATGCTAATATGTTTGCCGATCTCTGTGCCGGTAATAAAGGTGATGCCTTCAGCAGCTAGCAGATCCACCCGCCGTTGCACGGTTTGCTTGTCGAGCTTCATATTAGGAATGCCATAAGTCAACAGTCCACCGATACGGTCAGCCCGCTCATATACGGTTACAGCGTGCCCTGCCTTGTTGAGCTGCGCCGCACATGCCAACCCCGCAGGACCGGAGCCGACAACAGCAACCTTCTTGCCGGTCCGCGCAAGCGGCGGCTCAGGTTTGATCCAGCCTTCGGCGAAACCCTTGTCCACGATCGCCTTCTCAATCGACTTAATGGTTACAGGCTTGCCGTTCATACCTACCGTACAAGCTCCTTCACATGGAGCAGGACATACACGTCCGGTAAATTCAGGGAAATTATTGGTCTTGTGCAGCCGTTTGAGTGCAACTTCCCAATTTCCGCGGTATACCAGATCATTCCACTCCGGTATAAGATTATGCACAGGACAGCCGGAAGCCATTCCTGATAATAAACGTCCTACATGGCAAAACGGCGTTCCGCAGTCCATGCACCGCGCTCCTTGCTCACGCAGCTTCTCTTCTTCCATCGGTACCGAGAATTCATCCCAGTTCTTAATCCGCTCCAGTGTCGCGCACTCCGCGGGTGTCTGACGTTGATATTCTAAAAATCCCGTAGCTTTACCCATGCCCTTCATCCTCCGAGTCTATCTTAGTGGTCCGCCAGAAAGTTAGGCGGTGCTGTCTCATGCTATGCCTCCGGCTACCTCAAAAATCCATCGCAGCAGCCGTTTTTGATATACCGCTGTAAAGCGGAGAAGCGATAAGCTAAGCAGAAACGGCTTCGCCGTACTTTTAAGGACGGCCTCCGTTTCTCGTAAAAAATATAAGGCTAATCTTCGGTGTGAAACTTAAGTTTCTTATATCTCGCAAAAAAGGCATCTCCACCTCTGTTCCAAGCTCTCGTACGGCTTGAATAGGGGAAGAAATGCCTTTATATTATCATCCGCATTTCAATTCTGTAATGAATAATGTCACCATGAGAGAAACAATATCTTCAAAATGAGCTACTCCCGTTATTACTGTACTGCGAGCACAATCATTCCGACTTTTTGGACCGATAAAACGCCGTTTTCAAGACCTCCTGCCAGTTCCTCTCCAAACAGGATGCCCCACTCTCCAAGCTGCGGCAACTCAAGGACCACACCGTCCGGGTTGGCATTGTACAGCACATATAAATGCTCAGCGGAGTCACCTCCTGCATGGTTGCGGAGCGTGTAGGCAACAGAATGATCCGGACTTTCTTCAAATATCAGCCGGTCGCGGATTTCATCTGCGGTTCGAAGCCTGAACGCAGGATGGGCTTTGCGCAGGGCAATCAGTTTCTTCATGTATTCCACAGATTCTGTATGAATGGCGCAACGTTCCCAATCCATCCAATTGATCTCCACCGGTGATTTATAGCTGTTCTCCACACCATCCTTTGTGCGCATGAACTCCTGGCCAGCATGAATAAAAGGAATCCCCTGGCTCGTCAGCATAATAGCTGATGCAAGGTGATGCATCGCACGAAGTTCCTCTTCACTTTCTGTCTTAGCGGATAGCAGAAGTTTATCCCACAGGGTGTGATTGTCATGGCACTCAACATAATTGACGGCTTGCTGCGGTTCCTGGGCATACTGCCCCATGCCTGGCGCGTAATAGATTCCTCCGGCAATTCCTATCTTCACATTACGTTCAAAACCAATTCCGCCGCTGATAAATCCCCGCTGGTCATGCAGAAAAATATTACCTTTAACCGCATCACGGAATCCATCGTTAAAATGGCCGATTCCCGGCAGCTGATTAGCATGGCTCTGATTGGCCCGTTGGTACTCAGGCAGCTCTGTCCCCATTACCCAGCCCTCACCAATGGTCAGAATCGATGGGTCGATTTCATCCAGACGTCGGCGAATCTCCGTCATTGTGCCGATATCCATCAGTCCCATCAGGTCAAACCGGAAACCGTCCAAATGGTACTCCTGCACCCAATGCAGTACGGAATCTACGATAAACCGCGACATCATCGCACGTTCAGTCGCACAATCATTGCCGCAGCCAGAGCCGTTCGACAAGCTTCCGTCAGCCTTATAACGCAAATAATAACCAGGTACCAGCTTGGTGAAATTCACACGATAGCCGTCATACACATGGTTGTATACGACATCCATAATGATGCGGAGTCCCCGGTCGTGCAGCTTCTGAATCAGTGTCTTCAGCTCATTGATACGCACTCCCGGAAGATAGGGATCGCTGGCATAGGAGCCTTCAGGCACATTGTAATTCTTCGGATCATATCCCCAGTTGTAGTGCGGCTGGTCGAGCTTTGTCTCATCGACACTTTCCGTCGCATAGTCATAGATAGGCAGAAGCTGTACATGGGTTACTCCGAGATCGGCGATATGATCGAGACCGGTTGCGATCTCCCCAGGCCCCCGCGTCCCCTCCTCGGCGAGCCCGAGATAACCTCCCGCATGGCTAATCCCGCTGGCCGGATGAATGGACAAATCACGAAGATGCAGTTCATAGATCACAGCGTCCACAGGATCTTCCAGAGGAGGCTTATCCTCATTCCAATGTTCCGGGTCGGTCTTCCGCATATCGATGATGGCTCCCCGGTCCCCGTTCACTCCTACTGCCCGCGCATACGGATCAACCGCCTCATTCCACTGCTCTCCGATACGCACGCGGTATGTATAGAACAGGCCCTCCAGATCTTCTGGAACCGTCAGGGTCCAGGTTCCCCGGATATCCCGGGCCAATGGCAGCCTGCGTTGTGCTTCACCGTTCCAGGAAGGGTACAATACGACTTCCGCCTCCTGCGACGTTGGCGCCCATAGCCGGAAAGACGATACGCTCTGGGAATAGGAGAGTCCCAGGTCATTACCGTCATATCGGAATAAATCATCAAAATCCCGTGCGAAGACTGAAACGCGAGGTGCTATGCTATCCCCGTAATAAATCGGTTCGTCCATTTCCTTTTGTACCGACACGACCATCGATCCCCTTTACCTCTTATTAAGAGGCATTATAGTATGTTTTGAACCGCTAGTGCAAACGTTTGAATCATATGTTTAAAGAAAAAGACTGCTCTGTTTCTCTTTCATCACAGCGGCTCCGGAGTTTCTTCAATACTCAATCCTATCATCGTTACAATAGGTTTGTTACGGTTGTAATCAATCCAGCGTTCCTGGCTGGGCGTATAACCATGGTCCACAGTCCTCGTTCCATTATCCAGAACAATCAGCTTTTGCATTCTCCCCTCTTCCTCATATCCGATTCCCAGCACCCAGTGATAATCAAAGGCATACTGCCCTTTCCAGTGAAAGCTAAACCATTTGTCGAATTTGACTGCTATCGGCCGTCCGGCATCGATCTCTGCCTTATACCGACCGAAATCATTAAATGTAATGATGGGGAAATCCCGGCGATACCCGTCTCGCGGTCCGGAGAAAGCACCGATATATTTCTTCAGGCCTCTGATGAAGCCTCGTACACTCATTCCCCAAGGGGCTCCCCCGTGATGAAGGTATATATAATTAATATGCGCTTCTTTGGAATGAAAATGACTTTTTCCGCGAATAAAGGCCAGGTTCTGCCTTGTATTCCAGTATTCCGCCATGGCCGCCATAGTCGTCGGCCCGCAGGCAGAGGATGGGGAGACCACCCCTGCAGCCCATTGGGTATACGGTTCAACCTGAAGTTTTTTGATGGTAGGGCTCATGACTCTATCCCCTGTCCATTTGTGCATGGCTGGTCGCCTGGCTTGAATTGCAGGGTGAAATAGAAATCGGAGCCGCCTTCGGGTCTTTCCTCCATCGCAATTGCACCTCCCATCAACTCCACCAGTTTTTTGCAGATGGCCAGACCCAATCCCGTTCCACCGTACTTACGGTTAATAGCGGAATGCAGCTGGGAGAAGGCTTGAAAGAGCAGATTCCTCTTGTCCTGCGGAATGCCAATTCCGGTGTCCGTAACATGGAATTTCAGCACACTGATCCCGGGACGGGACAACGGATCTTTTTCCACGCGGATTAGAACACTGCCCTCCTCCGTGAACTTGACAGCATTACTGACGAGATTAATCAGTACCTGGCGCAATCTTGCCGCATCGCCCATCAACAAATCCGGCACCTCTTCCTCTACATAACAAGAAAGACGGATACCCTTCTCCTTCGCTTTGGCCGAGAACAAGTCGGTTACACTATCCAATAGCGACTGAAGGCAGATAGGCTCATGATTCAACATCATTTTACCTGCTTCAATCTTACTGAAGTCGAGAATCTCATTGAGAATAGTGAGCAGGGAAGCACTGCTCTTGCTGATAATATCCGAATAGCTTCGCTGTTCTTCATCAAGCTCCGTCCCTGACAATAAATCCGACATCCCAATGATTGCATTCATGGGTGTCCGCAGCTCGTGGCTCATTACCGCCAGAAATTCCGACTTTGCCTGATCTGCCTTCTCTGCGGATTCCTTGGCCCGGATAATCTCCTTCTCATCCGTAATATCTCGGAATACCACCACCGCCCCCTTATGTTCACCCTTGTCTAACAATGGTGTCACCTGATATTCGGCGAGAAAGCTGGAGCCATCCCTGCGCCAAATCACGTCATCTTTGCTCTGGTAGGCTATACCTTCAGAAACCGCTCTCATGAGCGGCGACTCCCCGGATGGGGAGGTTAAACCGGCAGAAGCAGTCTGTCTAATGTTGTACATATAAGGCTGTCCCATTCTTCCGCCGTATTCGAAATCAAGCATCATTGCTCCGGCAGGATTGATGAAGGTTACTGTTCCGTCGGTGTCTACGCCAAAGATCCCTTCAGAAACGGAATTCAAAATAAGGGTATATTCCCGGCTGAGCTTCTCGATTTCAGCAAGGTACCGTATCCGTTCTGTAATATCACGGGAAATGCCGTACACACCAACCACGTTGTCATCAACAACAATTGGAATATTAACTGTATTGATTTCAATCTCATGCCCGTCTTTATGAATAAGCGTCAAGTCATAACTTTGCGGATAACCTTGACTGGCCAGCTTGAAGTGATGGAGCGTACGCTCTATGTCTTTTTCATGCACCACAGGGCCAAAATACATTCCGATCAATTCTTCCAATGTATAGCCGGTCAGCCTCTCCAAATTAGAGTTTGCGGTTAAATAATCTCCCTGTAAACTC
Source organism: Paenibacillus oryziterrae (assembly GCF_042610485.1). Classification (NCBI taxonomy): domain Bacteria; kingdom Bacillati; phylum Bacillota; class Bacilli; order Caryophanales; family Paenibacillaceae; genus Paenibacillus; species Paenibacillus oryziterrae. The sequence continues at coordinate 302,809 of NZ_JBGJZO010000002.1, forward strand.
ATCGAATACACGGCGGATGGATTATATTCAAACAAGGATTTGTATCGCTGCTCATTCTCCTTGAGCTTCAATTCAAATTCCTTACGCTCCGTAATATCGCGGGCAGTTGCCAGAATCTCCTGAACGTTTCCAGCTTCATCATAGATATAGCGGCTTGTCGTTTCGAGCCAGATATAGGAGCCATCCTTGCGCAAATAACGATAGGAGATCGTTGGAATAACCCGCGTCTCCTTGCTCGTCTCTATCAAACCTTCCACACGCAGGAGATCATCGGGATGCAGATAACTGTAAGCACTAGTTCCCAGCATTTCTTCCGGTTCGTAACCAAGCAGCCTCCTGCTGGCGGGTGAGCAATAGATAAAAACGCTGCCCTCAATGGCATGACGACTAATGAGATCCAGTGAGCTCTCCGAGATGTGCCGGTAATTGCGTTCACTCTCCCGAAGCTGCTTCTCCATCTGCATGCGCTCCGTAACATCCTGCATCATTCCGATAAGCTGAAGCGGCTGGCCGGAAGGACTCGTTACTACTTCCCACTGTATGTGAACCGCAAGCGTAGGACCTTCCGGCAGAACCAGCCGGTACGTGGTCTCTCCCGATTCACCCCGGCCGACCGCCTTCTCCACTACCTCATCCACATACGAAACATCTTCCGGGTGGACGAGCTGCCTGAAAGTTTCATAGCGTACGTCAGATGCTTCCAGTGAGTATAAAAGCATTCGGCGGATCTCTTTAGAGAAAGATAGTCTGCCCGTAGTCAGATCCCATATCCATGAACCGATTTTTGCCACCCTTTGTGCAGTGGCCAGAGCTTCCTCACTTTTCTTGCGGTCTGTTACATTTCGGCCAAATGCCAAAATTGCAGTAATCTCGCCCTGCTCATTCCGCACGACCTGAAACGAGGTTTCGAACCAAATAAAATGGCCCTCTTTATGCCGGATGCGCCGGATAAATGTACCTTCCCTTGTCAAAAAATCATCGGGATTCTGTATACTCGAGGTATCCTCGGGATGATAATATTTAAACCGCTGGGTTCCAAGGACCTCTTCGGGTCTGAATCCCAGCAGGTGTTCAATCGAAGCAGACACGAAGCTGATTGTACCGTCAGGCTTAGTGAGGGTAATAATATTCTGTTCACTCTTCAGGACCAGCCTGTAGAGATCCCTGCTCTTAACCTGTAATTGGTCGGTTACTCTCCGGTCTGTAATGTTCTGAGCATACATAATCACCGGGGACGCAAGTTCATCCGGTTCAGCTAGACAGTATACAAGTGACAACCAGATCTGCAGCCCCTGTTTGCTGACAAAGGTCTTTTCCGTTTCGCAGGTGCTTCCGGGAGCATCGTCTAGCGCTCTGCGAACCTCAAGGAATGATGGGAACTCACTGCCTTTAGGGCCCTTTTGGGCCTCACTGAAAAAATGGTCTTGAAGTTCTTCCGAAGAATAGCCGAGCATATAATTCAAAGCGGAATTTGTCTTTATCCAGCGCTCCCCGTCTGAAGACAGCACAGCCATGCCAAGAGGCGACATCGTAAATGCCCTATCCAGAATTCTATTGCCCTTCGTCCAATCCTCCATTGCTGCAGTGCCTTCCATATCAACACTCCTTCGCAGACGTTCCATGAGACAAGTATACGCCAAGTCGAACTGGAAAAAAATCCGCGCCTAATTAAACTTTAAAAAGACTTAGCCGAAGTGTAGATAGTAAATATTGACTGTAAACCCAGTATGATCTATAGTTTTGATAAATAGGATTCCGTGAACCTTTACGCTGGAAGCACCCGTAAACAAGGCTTTTTTCGCCTTGCTGCGGGTGCTTTTTGCCGTCTTGGGGCCGGATCATCAAGGAGGATATATAGAATGAGAGCTCAAGTAAAATATTTTACCGGATTAATGCTAACGCTCATTATGGTTACACTGCTCCCTGCTCAGAGTCTTGCCGCTTCCGTAATCCAATTAACGCCGGCCATCAAAGCTTCCTTTGACGAAACAGCGGCCACAGCCGAGCCTTCTATGAAAGGAAAGTTAAAGGATCTGTACGCTGAACTGGCCATGCTTCAGACCCAGTATGATCACCGGGAAGAAATGATCCGGACGCTGCATGCTGACAATGAGCAAGCCTTAACCATTATCCGCAGGGATATCCGGGAGATAGATAAAGCTAAGGTAGAACAGCTGGAAGCTCAAACGAAAAGCTTCAAAGACCGCCAACAGCCGTTATTTGACCAATACAGCTCCTTGAACCGTAGGATCAGCATCGCTAAAGGTCTGAAGGACAAGACGCTGAATAAAGTGCTGCAGTCCCAGGCAGATGCCATGAAAATTATGGTGCAGCTGGCACGGGAGGACATCCGCAGCAAGGACACAGTTCTAAAAGCCGCCAAGGAGGTGCGCAGCAAGAAAATTTCCTCTGCCCGCCAGACACTGGCCGCCATCGAAAGCAGTCAGAACGCAATTAAAACGGAGAAGAGCGTAGCTTCTGCCCTGAACACCAGGCTCTCGGCGGAATGGACTGGCTTTAAGTCATCCATCCGCAAGCCCAATGCTAATGTTGCAGCGCAGTCGCTCACCTCGATGATCTCGATCCTTCGTCAGATCGCTACGAGCAAACAAAGAATAGTGTCACTGGAGCAGAAGGTGACCTCAGTCATCGAAAAGACCAGAAGCCAGATGGGTTCCTGATTCTACGATGTGTCTTTAGCCTGAGTACTCGCATATGGTAGGAAAAAGACATCTGTGGGTCTGGGAGGAATGACGATGCATATTTGCATGATCGCACCGGAGCAATTCGCGGTTCCGGGGAGTAATTCCGTGGAAATCTGTATGCTGGCGATTGCCGGGCAGCTGGCGCTGCGGCACAAGGTAACACTTGTAAGCCGGAGGATACCCGGTTTACCCCTTGTCACCGAGCATGAAGGCGTACATATTGTCCGGCTGCCTGCAGACAGCCCGTCCGTCTACCTGCGCTCCGTTATAAGTTATGTCGAGCATGGCATCTTCGATATCATTCAGGTGGATAACCGCCCCCACCTCATGGCTGCAGTACAATCCCGCATCCCGCATATTCCGGTGGTTCTGTTCCTGCATTCCCTTACTTTTGTTCCGGATACGCCGGCAACGGCCCTTAGTTTAGATCGGGCAAGCCTGATTATTGCGAACAGCCGCTCCTTGGAACGGAGGCTCGCTAGGCGGTTCCCCCGCAAGGTAAAGGATATACGCGTCGTAACTCTAGGAGCGGATCTGGACCGCTTCACACCCGTAGATCCGGGAGAACGCCTGCGCCTGCGCCGGATCTACGGGCTTCCGACTGAAACCTTTACAGTGCTATTCGTAGGCCGGTTAATTCCGCGCAAGGGAGTTCCGCTCCTGATTCGGGCAGTTCATACACTCCGCGGACAATTGCCTGTCCGGCTGATTATTGCAGGCCGAGGCAAACCGGATTATGTACGGCGCCTGAAGAAATTGTCTCGGCAACTCCGTGTGCCGTCAACCTTCCTCGGTAATGTCTCCCACGAGGAGATTCATCAGCTGTATCAGGCTGCGGACTGTTTCGTTTGTCCCTCACAGCGGCATGAATCCTTCGGTCTGGTCAACGTGGAGGCGATGGCTTCCGGGCTGCCTGTTATTGCATCAAATAATGGTGGAATCCGGGAAATTATCGTCTCCGGCATCAACGGGTACCTGGTAGATAGATACCGTGAGCCCCGCGTATTCTCCACCTATCTCCTGCGCCTGGGGCGCAGCCCCAAACTAGCCAGACGTATAGGGTCCCAAGGCCGGGAGGATGCGCTGCGGAATTTTGCCTGGAGCCACACCGCATTCCATTTGGAATCGATATATCAAAGACTCCTTCCGCACAGGCAAGAGGCACAAGACCAGCCCCTTTCATCCCATTAATGCGACAGAGTGTACAACGACTTTTGTGACGTTGTTCACTTAAATCTGCCTTAAACAGACTTACACTTATATTGTAAGCGTTGCCATATAATCACTGAGTTCTATGGATCCTGCTACCATGAATTTGGCAATATTCCTACACACATTATTACTCGTAGAAAGGGTGTTGTTGTAATGTTGATGATTAAAGCCATTGTGCGGCCGGAGAAAGCAGATGAGGTCATGGCAGAGCTTATGCTGGCAGGATTCCCTTCAATCAGTAAGATGGACCTTCTGGGGCGCGGCAAGCAAAAAGGCATACAGGTGGGGACCAACCACTATAATCAGATCTCCAAGAAAATGCTGATGATCGTTATTAATGACGAAGAGAAAGAGGATGTGCTCAGTATCATTATGAGAACGGCCAAAACTGGGGATAACGGCTCGTTTGGGGACGGCAAAATATTCGTATTGCCCGTACTTGAAGCCTATACGATAAGCAACGGTAAAAGCCAGTTGTAATAACAAAGGCAGCGAAGATCTGCTGCCGGTATGGACTATCCCCATCCGGCGCATGCTTCGCTGCCTTTGTTCTTATCTATACCATCTGGATTATCGTCAGCACAAGTCCGACTACAAATCCGCACAGCGCCCCGTTGACACGAATCCACTGCAGGTCCTTACCAACCTTATCCTCCAGCATGTTCACCAGGCTGGCATCATCCATCTGCTCCAGATTCTCTTTAACCAGCAGACCAAGCCGGTAATGATTCTTCTCCACAAACGTAATCAGCGAAGCACGAATCCGTTCTTCCCAGCTTTGTATCCACGCTTGCTCCTTGCCAATACGGCGCGCAATTAGGGCATATAGAGAAAACAGCTTACGGCCACCGCGCCCCCGATCCTCTTTCAGCAGAGATATCGCTTTACCACGCAGCTCTTCGATCCGGGCTATCAGGAATTCAGAAGCCGTGTCGCCCTGAAGCTCTCCAAGCAGCCAGTCCTTCAGTCCTTCCACACGCTTCTCGTCATTCACCAGCTGGAATATCGCCACTCGCAGCTCACGGATGATCTCATCCCGGTACGGACTGTCTTCCTCCTGGAAATCACGGATGCCGGAGACCAGCATTCCCTGCAGCATTTCTCCCAGCATCTCTTCATCCATGAACCCGACAAATGCCTGAAACGCCATCCCTTTCAGCCCGCCAAGCTTCACCTCAGCCAGCTTCCGGGCAGCAAGCTTGCCTAACATGGCCCGCGTCTCTGAGCGCCCGCTCCAGAGAGATGCCTGCTCCAGTGCATAATCAAGCGCCGCGGAATCTTTACCTTCATTCATCAGCTTGGTAATGATTGAATCCGCTGCAGTACCAAGATCCGCCTCACGGACATATCCCGCTATTACCTTCTGCAGATACGGCACTGCTTGCTCCGCCGGAAGCCGCTCGATAAATGCGGCTGCCTGCTCCAGCATTTCGATCCGCGCTTTTTTTCTGGCGAACAGCCGGGTCAATAGCGCAGAGCCGATGGAGACGATCCGGATATTACGCAGCTTCTTCTCAATGCTTTCTTTGTTCAGCAGCTCATTCTCCATCGCTGAGATGAGGGATTGAACAATCTTGTCACGGTTCTTCAGCAGCAGTGAGGTATGCGGAATGGGCAGACCCATAGGATGACGGAATAATGCAGTGACGGCGAACCAGTCGGCAATCCCGCCTACCAGCCCTGCTTCAAAGCCGCCTCTCAGCAGAATGACAGCCAGATTCTCCGGCAGAAATAAAGTGACCAGAAACCCGCACGCCATCAAGGCGAGGGATATACTAGCCAGGTGTTTAGATCTCACTTATGATTCCCCCTTACGTCATACAGCTTACTCTTCATCTTCATGACACACATTGTACCACGACCAATCCCCATTCTAAAAATAATCTCGTTCTTCCTCAGCGGAAGGCTTTCATTTTTACGCTCATTATTATGAAATCTTTTTGGTTTTCAGAAAAAATAGTGATAACATACAAAGAACAGTTTTCCCCTGAACACACACTACCCCCTGAGAGGAGCATACGAAGATGTTGATTGCACTGGATATGGATGGAACTCTGCTAAATGAGGACGGCGCGATCAGCCCGGGCAACCGGGAAGCGATTGTTCACGCCCAGAGCCTTGGACATATTGTCGCCATTGCCTCGGGGCGTTCGTATATGGACGCCGAGCGTCCGCTGCGGTTGGCTGACTTGAGTTGTCCGGTTGTCAGTCTGAACGGTGCAGCGGTAACCCTCGCGGACCATACTGTGGCGGCAAGCACCCCTTTGAACAAAGAAGATTTAATTCCCGCCCTCCGCTGGATGAATGAAATTCCTGAGCTGTATTACGAAGTTTATACTGCAGACAATGTATATGTGGAGCTGGATAAAAGAGTCCGGCTGGAGAAGCTTGCATCCGGAGAGGAAGGTGAAGTACCGGAGAATGTGCAGTGGATTATCCAACTGCTTGTGGAGAAGCAATTCCAACAGGCTGCGGTAACCTATGTGGAGAGCATGGAAGAAGTATGGAGCAAGGAGGAGAATATCATCTATAAGGCGCTGGCCTTCTCGCTTAATCTGGATCTGCTGAAGGAAGCCTCAACCCGGTTCGCATCAATCCCCGGAATGATTATTACGGCTTCGCATGAGAACAACATTGAAATTAACCACCGGGATGCCACTAAAGGCCAAGGCGTTACCTTACTTGCAGCGCATTATGGAATTCCGATGGAGCAAGTCGCGGTGATGGGCGACAGCTATAATGATCTGCCGATGTTTGAAGCCGCCGGATACCGTATTGCCATGGAGAACGCCGCCCCCATCCTCAAGGAGACCAGCGATTTCATAACCCTGAGCAATAATGAGGATGGAGTAGCAGCCGGAATCCGCCACCTGCTGGAGAAGGCTACGTGATGACCGAATATACTAAAACGGTCTAGCGCGGCGCATGTTTCCTCCAGTTGGCTGTACCTGAAACAGAACATTAACCGACGCGTGAAGACTGCTCACCGGAGGCAAAAATACCCGTAAAACGGCTGAGTTCATCCGCCGCCTGTACAAGCCCCGATACAACCTGTTCCAGATCACCCGAGAGCTCCGCATTTCTCGGCCAGATCGTAAGCGATTTCGGTTTCTCCGGCATACCGGAGGGTTCGGCTTCCGCTGTTGCCGCCGCATTGTTGCCGCATCCGGCCATGCCAACCAGCAGCATCATACTGAGCGTGATGATGGTGAACTGTCTTTTCATCTTCGTGTTGCCCCTCTCTTTGCTTACGAAATGTTGAATTCTCCGGGAACGGCAGGTCCGCTTCCGTTAATACAATTGTAGAAATTCTGGACTACCCCGGCACCCTGTGCATACTGCTCCAAACTCCGTAAATCACATTTCTCCATAAAAAAAGAACCCCTCGACATAAGGAGTTCTTTCAAACTTGCAGATTCTAGAACAGAAGAATACCGCTCACAAGTGTGATCAGCCCTACGGCCGCGACCAGGAGGCTGCCCCGGAAAACAGAGGTTTTGGCCATACGTACAGCTGCCAGATTCAGACCGCTGTGTAGCGGAATCATGATCAGGACCAGCCAGAAATGATGTGCGATAACGAGAGCTGCACCGATATGAAATGCAGACGCCCAAATCCGCTCCAGTATTCCCCAAAGCGGACTGGCCTGAAGATTACCCTGTGCCAGAAGCAACTCCTTAGCCTGCACCGCTTTCTCATCGGTTCGTTTAATCATTGATACAATTACTATTATGTTAATGATGACAAACAGCACTTCAATGGCGGCCCACCCCTGACCAAGCGACACCGCCCAAGGAAAGCTAACTGCAGTTAAAGTGAGCAACCCTAGTCGCACACTTTCCTCCAGTACACCTGAACTGCTCACAATTACCTTCTTGGCTCTTTCCTGCGGCCATTTCTGAACCAGCAGACTGAGCGGCCCGCGCAGAAAGAGGGCGATGAACCAGCCCAAGGCCCCCAGACCGAAGCCCTTCCAGTTCATATCGTACCCCATCATCTTGAAAAAGGCCCAGTATAGGAGTGGCACCAGGATATAAAGGGGCAGAAATTTCAATGCTTTGGCTGAGACACCGGCAAAAGGATCACCCGGCTGATTGGTCTGTAGTACTATATGATTATCCTGTTCTTGTGCCCGATCCATGTCCTGCCCCGTTTGCTTGTCGAATAAATCATCATTTCCCCGAACGGCTGTCATTATTGGGTTCCCCCTTAACTTCTTTAAGGCTGTCTGAACTCGTGTGTACTTCAGGAATCACAATCGTCGAAATCATCCGTCTGCGCCTGTCTCCCCTGGCTTCATTTGCAGCATATCTCCCCATAACTGCGCGCATTTCACCCAGCATCCCGGCATATTCCGCATCGTTCAAATGGAGATGCACCTGACGGAAAGAGATTCCGTCCTGAATCATGTTGTAATGTTCCTGGCTCGTATACCTGCTGTAATCACCAATGAGTGAGGTAATGAATTTCAGAAAAATTGTCATATGCTCGCCCGAGGACTGTTCTGTTACATCTGGCGGAGTTAAATCCCCGCTTCCTGGGACAAGGTAATACACCTTCTCCAGGGTGCCCCGGACTCTGTTCTCTTCGGCTACCTGCAGCAGTCCCGCCTGGAGCAGCTTGTTTAAATGGCGGTACATCGTTGCTTGCGGAATATCTTCCAGTTCCTTCAGGAGCTGCGATGTCGTCTGTTTGCCTCCTGCAGCAAGTGTTTGAATAATACGCATCCGGATGGGATGCAGGATGAGGCTAGCTTTATCGTCAGACATGACATTCCCTCCTTTATTGTTATCATTATCAATAATGATAACAATAAAAATCAGTTTCGGCAATAGTAAATGGAATGCTGTTCACGGAAGAAATACATAGCATCGGTTTTGCTTCTGTAGGGGGAAGCGAATCGTTTCACTTTACACTTTTTACTTGTGCAGAGATGGCCGCCGGATGGTATATTGTAGATTGGCTATTTTTGAGCTGATTATAAAGCTTTGAAGCTTATTATTACTTATCCTTGAACAACCGAAGGTGACTCCAATTGAACACACTTATCTTTCATAACATTCCTCCGGGTGCTTCCGGAGAAACGATACCTCAGGCGGCTTTGGCTTCTACGCTGACCAGCAGGGAGCTGGTGAAGCCGGAGGAGTCGGATGCGGCTTATTTCCGCCGGCTTGAAAGCGGCGGTATTCTGCTGAACGAGCCGCAAATTGCCGCTGTGCGGCATGACAAGGGACCGCTGCTCACCCTGGCCGGTGCAGGCTCTGGCAAGACATCGGTGCTAATCTGCAGAACCGGTTATTTGCTGTCCGTACGCGGTATTTCGCCGGGCCAGCTCTTGCTCCTGACCTTCTCCAGCAAAGCCGCTGCAGAAATGCGCGAGCGGATTACACTGCTCCCCGGTGTTAACAAACAGGATGCGGCCATGCTTCAGGCCCGGACCTTCCATTCCTTCTTCCTCTACTTCCTGCGCAGGCAGGGCGTGCAGCAGGATATATTTAGCGAAACCCGCCGCCAGCATATCCTGCTGAAGCAGATTATGCGTGAGCTGGGCCTGGCCAAGGATACCTATCCGCCGGAGACACTGCTGGCACTGCTCTCCTCCCATAAGATGAATATGGGAACAGTTCAGGATCTGCCGGATTCAACTGTGGCGGAGAAAGAAATGAAGCAGATTCTGACGATTTATGAAGAATGGAAAAGCGAAAATTTCAAACTGGACTTCGATGATGTCCTCCTGATTGCTTATCAGATGCTCCGGGAACACCCGCTTCTGCTGCAGGAACTTCAAATGAGATATCCGTATGTTATGGTCGATGAATTCCAGGATACGAATGCCCTGCAATATGAGCTGGTGAAGATGGTGGCCCATCCGCAGCATAATCTCATGGTCGTCGGCGATGATGACCAGACCATATACTCTTTTAACGGGGCACGAAGTGAGTTCATTCTGGAATTTGAGAAGCTGTATCCGAAAGCCAAAGTGATCACGCTTGATATTAATTACCGTTCCGGCCCCGCGATTATCGGACTTGGCAACGGAATTATCCGCCATAATACACGGCGGCGTTCCAAAACCCTCCAAGCCGCCAAAAACAGCGGCAGCCAGCCACGCTATATGCGTCCACAGACTGCAGATGAAGAAGCGTCACGGATGGTGGATCATATTGTCCACGAGGTGGAGCAAGGCAAACGGGAGTATAAGGATTTCGCCATGCTATACCGGGCTTCCAGCAGTAACCGGGCTCTTCTAGAGCTGCTGCTGATGCGCGATATTCCTTATATTGATTACGGGCAAAGCCAGCTGCTATACGAGCATTGGCTGATCTCTCCTCTGGTGGATCATCTGCGGCTGACGGTGAACCGGAGGAATTTCGCTGCAATCGAGAACATCCTGCCTACCCTGTATATCAACCGGGAGACGGGAATGAACCATATCCGCAATATGGAGGCCGTCCAGCCTAAACAGGGGCCGCTGATTCACCTCAAATCGCTGCCCGGAATGGAAGACTTCAAAGGCGTTAAGCTCGGAGAGCGGCTCGATCTGATCCGGATGATGCGCGAGCTGACGCCGGTGCAGGCCATCCGCCAGATGCGCAAGCAATTTTACGATACCTTTATCGAGACCAATGAGCGTCATCAGGCTACTCTGCACAGGGAGATGCTGAAGGAAATGCTGGATGAACTGGAGACTTCAGCGGACCGGTTCGACAGCATTCCTGTCTTCCTGGATTTCATTGATAATGTAACCGAGCGGAATGAGCATCACCGTCAGCCTGGCACCGGAGAACAGGGTAACCGGATCGCACTCATGACGATTCACAAATCGAAGGGGCTGGAATTCCCCGTCGTATTTTTATTAGGAGCGTCCGAAGGCATCCTGCCTCACAGCTCTGCGCTGGATGTCGATCGCCTGAAGGACAAGAAAATTGCGGCCCCCGGCAGCCTGTCTGCTGGACTTGCGGCTCTGGAGGAGGAACGGCGGTTGGCTTATGTCGCGGTTACAAGGGCTAAAGAGGAACTGTTCATCAGTTCCCCCGCCCAGCACCGGGGCAAAAAAGCCGAGGTCTCCCGCTTCATGCTCTCCGCCTTCCGCTCTGCCCGGTCCCAGTCGGCCAGTTCTGTCTCACGCTCTCAGACGTCCAATTCTGCCTCACGCACCCCTTCTTCAGGAAGAGGAAGTGTTGCGGTAAGACAGCTCCCTTCATTCCGGAGCTTTGAGTCCAAGACCTCTGAAGTCAGAACCCACACGGTCCCGGTCTGGAACTGCACAGGTGCAAAGTGCCCGGGGTGGACACGGATGAAGGCAGGCGGAGCCGAAGACCATCTGACCAGCAAGCCCTGTCCGCTCTGCAGCTCCCCTATGGAGAAGGATACCCGGGAAGTTCCGGTGTAGATTTTTGATGTCCTGGCGTAGTTGACAGGCCCTTGAAGGAGAGAGAACCGTTTGCCCGACAATGACTCCTCTTCTTTCCTCATTACCTGGAAAAATTGGCGTAAATTTAACGATACGGAGCTAGTTTGGACCAACTAGATGGAAATATCGGCGCTATAGCAAGAAACAATTGTCTAGAATCATCTCACAGAATTAACGTTACTTTTTACAGGTAAATCAGCCGGGGAGGATCAATACCCTAATTTACCTGTAGAAATTACAGCTAATGTTCCAGCAGTACCCTACGCATTCCAGCGTGATCAAACAAGACTAATGCGAGAGTAGTCTTTCATCAGATAAAATAAAAAAAAACGACCCCCCTGAGGTCGTTTTTGTTTTACGTCCAGGCCCAGAGAAAGCCGTCCCGGTCCCAAGCGATCCGTCCGCCGTGCAGCTTGCGGAACGCCTTCTTCACATCCTTGGACAATGAAGCATTGCCATTCTCATTGATGTATACAAACTCTTCGCCGAAATTGGCCTTAACATATTCGATCGCTGCGGTCTGATACAGGGTTCCGGTGAACCGGATTTCCTTGACCATCCATTCCGCTACATCTTGTGCGGTAACTTCCATAGTAGGCGACTCTCCTTAGGTGTTGACTGGTACAAACATTATAACATGAATACAGCCCGGGCCGAAGAAGCTCTCCGGGCCGGGCTGTACCATCTTAAGGATATATTATCCAATGTAGGCGATATGTAGAGTTCGAATTAATAACGAGGTTTCTTTGCTGCGGTTACCATAAGCAGAATGGCTGTAATCAAGTGAAGTGCCCATCCGAGGATTGGAATCCAAGCCAACGCCGAAGTCACAATACCCATTACCGATCCATATACAGGTTCTCTGTTTCTGGCTGACAAAATCACGGTTATAACATGCAGAATAAACATAAATCCTAAAGCGGAGTATCCTGTGCCGATGACTATGGCACCCCCCAGAATTGGTATTGCCAGCACTAGTTCGCAAGAACCTGTAACCCATTTCAAAACTCTTGAACCACTCACACAAAAAACCTCCCAATAGGTAAAATATACTAAGCATTATATAGAATTATAATGTAATAGGATATATATTTTTCCTCTTTTTCTAATAAAAACGTCGAATGAGGAGTGTTTCGCTCAACTTTAGTCAAATCTGTATGCTGATCCTTTAATATGGTGCACGAAATGTCGGATGGACTCCCGCTAATTCTGATAATCTACAAATGTAGAAAGGAGAGCAATTCATGAATCTGCTTGAGAATATGAACAAGGCAATTAAGTATATCGAGGGTAATCTTGCGCAGGAGATTGATTATAAAGAAGTTGCGCGGCTGGCCTTATGTTCGGAGTATCACTTTAAGCGAATGTTCTCTTTTCTGGCTGGCATCCCGCTATCGGAATACATTCGCCGCAGACGCCTGACACTGGCAGCCTTCGAGCTTCAAGACGGCACAAGAATTATTGATATTGCCGTGAAATACGGTTATAACTCGCCGGATGCCTTTACCCGCGCTTTTCAGAGCATGCATGGAATTACGCCATCTGAAGCCAGAACTAGCGGACAGTCGCTTAAAGCGTACCCGCCTGTGACCTTTCAGTTAACCATCAAAGGAGGAAATGAAATGAATTACCGGATTGAAGAGAAAGAAGCGTTCCGCATTATCGGTCTATACAAGAGGGTTCCTATCGTATTTAACGGGGTGAATCCCGAAATCGCTGCTATGTGGCAAAGCCTGAATGAGCAGATCATCACTCAGCTTAAGGGGCTATCCAATGTTGAGCCGATGGGTCTAATCAGCGCATCCACGAACTTTTCCGAGGGCCGGATGGAGGAAAAAGGGGAGCTGGATCATTATATTGGCGTGGCTACAACAGCGGAATGCCCGGAGCCTTTCGCACAGCTTGAGGTTCCTGCTCTCACCTGGGCGGTTTTTGAAGCGGTCGGCCACTTTCCAAGCGCGCTTCAGGAGATATGGGGCCGCATTTATTCAGAATGGTTTCCGTCCTCCAATTATGAGCAAGTGCAAGGTCCGGAGATGTTATGGAACGAGAGCAAGGACACCTCTTCACCAAACTATCGAAGCGAAATATGGATTCCTGTGAAGAAAAAATAGAAGGGTTGCTCAACCAACAAGAGACTGCCGCCATATGGCGCAGTCTCTTTCGCGTTCTACGATAGCGTAATCACATACGTAATGAACACATATTTGTTCTCCTTCAATACAGCCGTTGCCGCCAGCAGTTGCTTGCCGGACGGGCTCCAGCGCAGCTTGTCGGACACCTGGATATCATTCATGACCGGAGTCTGCTCGCCGGTCTCCACCTCGGTAATGAACAGGCTGCTTTCGTTACCGTTCTCAGCCATTGTCGTATAGGCCAGCATGCTTCCGTCCGGCGACCAGCTGGTGCCGAAGATCTGCATGGCAGACGCAAGCGGCGCTGCTGATTGCTCATTCCCGCTGCTGTCACAGAGAACAAGTGCCATCTCACCCGACCCGGTTCGTTTGACTATAGCCAGCTTACCGCCATCAGGGGAAGGAATAATCCACATGACATTTTTTTTGAGCACAGAAGAGGTTTGGGTTTCGGTATTATAAGCAATCAGTTGACTGTCTTCATGGGCAATATAATAGATGATGGAACCCGACTGTACCACATTGTGCACATAACCGACTCCGGTATCGACAGCAATCTCGCTATTTCCGCTGACATCGGTCTTAACGATATTCCCCTCCATATTCGGATAAATCACATGCTCATTGTCGGCCCACTCACCCTCAGTAACCATAAATTCGGCATCTCCCGCCTTCACGGATTCTCCCGTGGCCAAATCCATGATATAGCCAATTCCCGTGGCCTCATAGACCTCCTTATAGAACATATGCTTACCATCCGGGGACAGCTGTGCGAAGCCAAGACTGTTCTCGCTTTCCTTCAGCAGAGACTCCTCGCCGGTAACGAAATTATGCAGATATAAATTATGCGGATAACGCTCCTCGCCTTCCACTGTAACCGGAGGCATGTCCTTGTTCTCTTTATCCACGACCAACACATTCCCGGACCCGTTATTTGCTGCCGTCTGCTCGCCAGTGTACCAGTCCATGCCGCGGAAGCCTTCTGTTTTGCCGATCCCCTCCAGCTGCAGCTTGGTGTAGACCGACTCCGTGGTATTATCCATTACAGTGATTTTGTGCCCGGCGCTTTCAACGACCTTCTGGGTCTCGGCACCCCCTGTACTGCACGCGGCAGCAGACAAAAGGCTTACCGAACTCAGCAGGATCAGCGCTGCCTTGCCTACCTTCCTATTCATCCTCTGTTCCCCCTTATCAGTTACACTGTGGCTTCTTCAAAGCGCCAAGTCTTTCGGTGTGCTCTTAGCATACCGGAGAATTATTTCCAAACGATCTCCTGATGTTTCAAACTTGTAAACTTAACGGAAAAGACAGCTGAAATGCCGAGCCCTTGCCCTCCGGCTCGAGCAAAATGATATCCCCGTTCTGCTTCTCTACCAGATTACGCACCAGGGAGAGCCCGAGGCCTGTCCCGCCTGACTGCCGGGAGCGGTCCCGGTTAACGGTATAGAACGGCTCGAAGATCTTCTCTCTCGCCTCGTCCGGAATGCCGATGCCGGAATCAAGGATAGTAATCCACACCTTGCCCTCCCTAACCTCAGAGCGGATATGAACACTTCCATTGGGTACGTTATATTTAATTGCATTATCCAGCAGGTTAATAAAAATATGCATCAGGCTTTCTTTGTCAGCCCAGATATGGGCCGGATGGACATCAAGCGTAAGGGTAATCCCGAAACGTTCCGCCTTGCCCTTCATTCGCCCGGAAATATCCCGCAAAATCTCGGCCACCTCAAGCACCTCGGCCTGGGACTCGAAATCATACCGCTCCAGCGCCGTCAGCTGCAATACCTTCTCCACCATCTCATAGAGCCGCTGAGTTTCTTTGGCAATGCTGACTTTGGCGTCCTTCAGCAGCTTGGGATCGTCGTCATACATATTAAGCAGGTCCACATAAGCCTTGATCGAGGTGAGCGGTGTCTTAAATTCATGGCTGATGTTGCCAATGTACTGCTTCTGCTGCTGTTCCAGTGCTTGAAGCTTCTGCACAGCCAGCTGCAGCTTGCGCTGCTCCTCATCCTTGGCGGCAATATTGCTCTCAATCTCCCGGCTCATGAAATAAATTCCTTGGGCCAACTCCCCTAGCTCATCCCTGCGACGGAACGGTGGCTCCGGGATATACTCTCCCTGGCGGATCTGCTCCGCCGACCGCTTCAAACGGCCGATAGCCACAGCAGCCCGGTTGAAATACAAATACCCAATCACAAAACTCAGCAGCAGTACGGCTGCGCCGGTGGTCAGAAATAAATTTTGCAGCGTATGCAGAAAGCTCTGGGAGCTCTTCAGTGAATATTGCAGCTGGACTACCCCCATCTGCTGATCGGGACCCTGCAGCGGTGCCAGATATAACAGGGTATCCCCCGCACTCTGATAAGCAATCTTGTTATGCAAAGCATAGCCCAGTGCCTCTTTCACATCCGGCGAATCCGGCCGCGGATTGCCCTGAACCGAAGTTCCCGTCTGCTCACCTTGCGCATCATAAAGCACGACCTCCAGTCCCGTAAAATCGGCCAGCTCCCCCGCCAGTTCCCGGCCCCTCTGCTTCATAAACACCTTCGGTGTAAGGCGTGTCCCTGTATAATAGGCCTGCTTCACCCGCAGATTGACGGTTTTGACATGCTGGGCCAGGTAACCCTCGGTCTGTGCCTGCTGGTTGCGCTCTACACCGCGCAGTACGATCACGCTCAGTACGCTGACGGCCAGAATAAGCAGCAGGGCCAGAAATAGACTGAATTTCAGTTTGATGCTGACTCTCATGTGAAATCCCCTTCCGGGAATGCTCTGTATCCTACTCCGTAGACGGTTTGAAGGATGTTCTGGTAGGGCTCACCCAGCTTTTTACGCAGCCGCTGGATATGAATATCTACCGTCCGGGTACCGCCTGCATATTCCAAATCCCACACCAGCTCCAGCAGTTCCTCACGCATATACACCCGTTGCGGGTGAGACAGCAGGAGAACCAAAAGATCGAACTCCTTCGGAGTGAGCTCCAGCCGCTCCTCTCCGACACTTGCCGTCCGGTTCACAGGATGTACCACGAGAGCCCCATATTGAATGAGATCGTCTTTCGGTTCTCCTACACTCTTGTCCAGCCTGCGCAGCAGTGCTTTCACACGGGCCAGTAGCTCGCGGATTTCGAACGGTTTCGTCATATAATCATCGGCGCCAAGCTCCAGGCCGACGATTTTATCGACGATATCATTTTTTACGGTAAGCAGAATAATGCCGATATCATCGCGGTCCTCCAGCTTCCGGCACACATCATAACCGTTTATCTTCGGCATCATGACATCCAGCACCATCACATTCGGACGAAACGATGCCACCTTAAGCAGCGCCTCTTCTCCATCCCCTGCTGTATCCACTTCGTATCCTTCACGCTGCAGAGCATAAGCGATAGCACCGGAGATTCCCGGCTCATCATCGACAACGAGTACTTTTTTGTTCATATAGGTCACCTTTTCACATGGAATGAGGGATATGTTCCTGATTATCTCTGATATTCAGTATAACGTTGTTCTCTGCTTCAATGAAACCCGGGCTCTCTTCGCACGTAGGAAGGAGTGTAGGCGCTTAAATCTTTATCCTGCTTTATAGAACGTTTAAGGTTCTTATCAGGTTGCACCGTTACAATGAAGTTAAGAACATAACAATTTCATCAAGCATCACTCTCCATAACAGCATTCTTAACAAACAAATCAACAACAAAAACACGAAAAGAGGATTTCATATGAATATAAAGCGAGTAATGATTGTCGGAACCATGGTGGTTGCCATGTCCTTTGGAACTACAACGTGGAACAAACCTTTGGCCAGCGCCAGCCCGGTCGCGAAATGGTCCACATCAAGCGTTGCGGACAGCGATGATCTGCTTGATGCGCTGAACCAATCTTCGGACGAAGAGCTGTACGAATCCCTGTACGAAGGTAAATCGCTGGCCGATATTGCCACTGAGCAGCACCGGGATATCAATGGCGTTATTGAGCTGCAGATAGCTCAGCTGTCCCGGCAACTGAATGTCCGTCTGGCCGAAGGAAGTATTACGGCACAGCAGCATGCCGACCATATGGCAGAGCTGAATGAAATTGTTACCCGGAGCGTCTTTACCTCGTTCGGTTGAGAGATACATAACGGATGCGGCTGTGCCGCAAAGTTGTAATAAATCGCACCGTTTATTTCTTCCACAATACAGCACAAGAAACCCCGGCCAACCTGGCCGGGGTTTCTTCATCATGTGATTATTTAACAGGTTCGGTTGGCTCTTTCTCCCGATTGATCTCCAGAATATCCAGGAAGAAGACGAAGATCGGAATGCCCAGCAGGAGGCCCCATACGCCCATATAATGCTCGGAGAATAACAGCACGATAAACGCGTAGAACATCGGCAGATTCATTTTGGAAGACATC
This sequence comes from Paenibacillus oryziterrae, assembly GCF_042610485.1. NCBI lineage: Bacteria > Bacillati > Bacillota > Bacilli > Caryophanales > Paenibacillaceae > Paenibacillus > Paenibacillus oryziterrae. The sequence goes on from NZ_JBGJZO010000002.1 coordinate 320,679, forward strand.
AGCTTCGGATTCAGGAAATAGCCTTCGATGAAATGCAGCACCGCAATCATGGCGAGCACGTAGACGATCTTGACCAGTCCGCCGATATTGTAGCCGATAATGCACAGCGGAATCAGAGAAATTAGAAAGCCCACCACAGGAATCAGGCTGAGCAGGAAGATCATGATCCCCAGCGCGAACAGGTACGGGAAGCCTAATATCCATAGACCGATCACCGTAAACAGCGTATTGAAGAGGGCGATCAGAATCTGTGCTTCAATGACCTTACCAAAAGAAGAAATGAATTTTTTTCCAAAATACTCAAGCTCCACATAAAACCAAGAGATCTTGCTCTCTCTCAACCGGGAAGTGAAATTAACAATCCGGTTCTTCTCAATGATAAACACAAAACTCAGGATAGTGGACAGGACGAAGGTCGTACCCCAGTTGCTGATCTTCAGCACATAATCGAAGCCATTCTTCATGTACTTTTCATAATTTAATTCCTTAAGCTTCTCAAATAGATTCTGGACAATCTCATTCTGGGGAAGGTCCGCAGCGGTCAGATTACTCAAGAAATCCGTCAGCTGCTTAATCTGCGTGTATACCTTGGGCAAATATTTGACGAGTGTCATCACCACTATGGCAACCAATGCCAGATATAAAATAATAATGATCACTTTGCTGTTCACCCGGACGTACTTGCTGATCCGCTTGGTCAAAAGCACCTGAAAGCTGTTCATCACATAAGCAATCAGGAAGGTTAAGAGCACCAGATTCAGCATATCCCGGATCACATACAGCAATAGTACAATCAGCGCGAGAATCGCGAAACGCCGGATTGTCAGATTCGCATAATAACGCTTAAATACTTCCATATTCCCTCTCCATTCGCCAAAAACAATTCTTACTTACATTATAGTCTACAGTAACAAAATCCATTATAGCAACTTCCCCGCTGAAGTTTCTGTGTACTTATACGGCTGCCCCGGAGCCAATGTTCCAAAGGATTTTTTTACCACATAAAATATGGCTATGATCTCTTAAATCCGCACCATAGAGTTATATAGCTTGAATTACTCCGCCCCTTTCCCCATGAATATGGATGTCTGCCGGTGTTATATCAATAGATTGAAGCATATATTCCATATATATTGAGGGTTTCAGTCCGGAGGGATTGCATGATAACGATAAGCCTATGCCTCATTGTAAAAGATGAACAAGACACGCTCGAACGGTGCCTGTCTTCCGCCGCAGATTTGGTAGAGGAGATTATCATCGTCGATACTGGCTCTACCGATAACACCAAGGCTATAGCACGTAAATATACGGATAAGATCTATGACTTCGAATGGGTCCATGATTTCGCGGCTGCGCGCAACTATGCGTTCAGTCTCGCCGGGATGGACTATATCATGTGGCTGGATGCGGATGATGTGCTCCGCGACGAAGACCGCAAGAAGTTGCGGGCACTGAAGGCGTCGCTTGATCCTGAGGTGGATTCGGTAACGATGAACTATAACCTGGCTTTTGATGACCACGGCAATGTCACGGCTAGCCTGAGGCGTAACCGTCTGGTCAAACGGAGCAGAAGCTTCCGCTGGATTGGGGCGGTGCACGAGTATCTGGAGGTGGCGGGGAAAATACTCAACAGCGATATCGCTGTCACCCACAGCAGCGTGCATCATGACAGTGACCGCAACCTGCTGATTTATGAGCGGCGGCTTGCGGCCGGAGAAGCTTTTCCTCCCCGGGATTTATATTATTTTGCCAATGAGCTGCTGGATCACCAGAAGTACGAGCGGGCCATTCACTTCTATGAGCAATTCCTCGGAACGCGTAAGGGCTGGATTGAAGATAATATCGCGGCCTGCGGCAAAATAGCGGACTGTTACCATGGCCTCGGGGATGAGGAACGTGGTCTTGCCGCCGCCCTGCGCTCGCTGCAATATGATACCCCGCGGGCCGAATTCTGCTGCCGCATCGGGTATTATTTCCTGCAGAGAAACAACCTTCAGACCGCTGTGTACTGGTACACCAGAGCCACTGAGGTGCAGCATTCCCCGGAACACTGGGGCTTCCGAAATCTGGCCTGCTCGACATGGCTGCCCCATCTTCAGCTGTGCGTCTGTTATGACAGGCTGGGCCAGCATGAACTGGCACATGAGCATAATGAAGCCGCCCGCAAATACCGGCCCAATGATGCACGGGTGCTGCAGAACAAGTCCTATCTGGAAGGGATCCTTTTCCCCGAAAAAGGCAACCCGGTCAACGGAGGGAACTTATGACCAGAAAAAAACGGGTACTCATCGGCAGCCCCATACATCAGAAACCCCTCATTCTTCGTGAATTTCTGGCCTCTCTGCTTCGTCTGAAGCAGGAGACCCTCGAACTGGATTACTATTTAATTGACGATAATGACGATGAGACATCGAGTGCCCTACTACAGGAATTCGCCGCTCGCGGCAGCAATGTCTTTCTGCAGTCCTCCGGGTACCGTGATGCCTACATCCGTGATGATACCACCCATTTCTGGAACGCCAATCTGGTCTGGAAGGTCGCCCATTTCAAGAACATGATGATCCAGCGCACCACACTTTTGGACTACGATTATCTGTTCCTGATCGATTCTGATCTGCTGATTCATCCGGATACGCTGGAGCATCTGGCATCAACGGGCAAAGATATCATCTCCGAAGTGTTCTGGACGCAATGGCAGCCGGATACGATACTCCAGCCTCAAGTGTGGATGCACGATGAGTACAGCCAGTGGGAACGTCTTCCAGGTGAGCATCTCAGTACTGAAGAGATTAACTACAGGTTCAATCATTTTCTGAATAAACTGCAAACCCCGGGGATTTATGAGGTCGGGGGTCTCGGAGCATGTACGCTGATCAGCCGCAAGGCTATTGATACCGGGGTTTCTTATAATATCATCAAAAATATTTCGTATTGGGGTGAGGACCGGCATTTCTGCATCCGTGCCGCTGCACTGGACATCCCTTTGTATGTCGATACCCATTATCCTGCACTCCACTTGTACCGGAACAGCGATCTGGCCAAGGTCGGTGATTTCCTCGCAAGCTGCGGAGTGAGTCTCCAGGCAGGCGGCAACCCGGGTTCTCTAAATACAGAAACGGGTATCCAGGGTCACAATCAAACTGGCACTGCGGCTAACGTTAACTCTGGAGCTGCACATGAACCAGAGCACAATGCTGGACTTACCCGACCTGAAGATACTGAATCTGATGCTACTAAATCAGATGTCATTCCGGAATTTGATACGACACTGCGGGTCGCCAGACCGAATACAAGTCCTGCCTTGGCGAAACATGGCTCCCGTACCCGTCCCAAGCTTACCTTGACGATGATCGTTAAAAATGAAACTCAGCGGTTTCTGCGCCAGATCCTGGAGGAGCACCGGAAATATATCGATGAGGCCGTCATTATCGATGATGCCAGCACGGACGATACCGCGGCTCTGTGTCTGGAGATTCTGGAAGGGATTCCGGTCCGTATGATTCACAATACCGTCTCCAAATTCAGCAATGAATTGGAGCTGCGCAAGCAGCAGTGGGAAGAGGTCCTGAAGACAGACCCGGAATGGATTCTGAACCTGGATGCAGATGAAGTCTTCGAGCGCAGCTTCACCGTTGAGATTGAAGCTCTGCTGAGAGAGGACAACGTGGACCTGTTCTGCTTCCGTCTGTATGACTTCTGGAATTCGAATCACTACCGTGAGGATCATTATTGGAGTTCCCATCAAAGCTACAGACCGTTTCTCCTTCGTTATAAAAAAGACTATCCTTACGTCTGGAATGAATCGCCGCAGCATCGCGGAAGATTCCCTGAGAACATCTTCGAGCTGCCTCACCAGCTGAGCAATCTCCGGCTGAAGCACCTCGGATGGTCGAAACCGGAGTTACGTCTGGAGAAATATTTGCGCGATTTGCATCTGGATCCGGAGGGGCAATACGGTTGGAAAGAACAGTACCTCTCCATCCTAGATCAACATCCGAATTTGATTCCCTGGGTAGAGTAGATATAGAAAAAAGACCGTCCCGGCGGCTGGATAAGCCGCTTGAGACAGTCCAAAGTAAATTAATTTACGTTGTTATATGAATTTATTAAACTACTGCTTGTTGTACCGGAGGAATCTCTACCGGCGGATTCTTTTTCTTCATATAGTCTGAATAGTACGCTGTGATAATCGGCACCAGAATGGCGGTCACGATTACCGAGGCTGCAACCAGAGCGGTAGCTGCTTCAGCAGCAGGCAGGAACTCAGGCTTCAGGTTGGCTACGAGCATTGGATTCGCAACAGCGGCTCCAGCTGTACTGGATGCTGCAAGACCGGCTGTACCATTGCCGCGGCCAATGAATTTATCAGCCAGAATCAGTGGAACTCCCGTTACAACAATAACTACAAGGCCGAGCAGAATACCCAGAAGGCCAGTATCTACGATAACGCCGAGGTCAATGGAGCTACCCAGTGCGAAACCGAAGAAAGGAATTAGTGTGTGTGTGGCTTTGCCGAAATAATCACGGAAGTCATGGTCAAGGTTACCCAGTACAAAACCAATCAGGAATGGAAGCACAGCGCCTACGAACAGGTGCGGTTCAAATACTGCGGCTCCGGTACTGCCCAGAATCAGCATGGTAACAAGCGGGCCGGATTCAAGTGACATCAGTACAAATGCGCCAGACTCCTCTTTGGTGCCGTACTGCTGCATGATAGAAGCATACAAGCCGCCATTGGTCATATCCATTGCGGAAATAATGGCGAGGAGTGACAATCCGGCAAAGAATCCGCTTTGAATTCCGCCTTCAGGCAAGAACTGAACACAGATCATAGCAACTACCCAAGCCACGGCAATCTTAGTTATTACAAGCGTACCGGATTTCCGGAGTACGGTTCCTGTCGCTCTTACATCAATGGCAGCTCCCATACAGAAGAACCATACGGCCAAAATAGGCACAGTTCCTGTCATCAAGCCTTTAGTGAATCCTCCGAAATACTCGCCCGCTTCAGGGAATGCTGTATGGATGATGGCTCCCAGGAACAATGGCACAAGCATCAGGCCGCCAGGGATCTTTTCGATGTTTTTTTTAATTTTCATTTCAGTTACCATACCTTTCTGTTTGCAGATAATTGTTGTGTTTTTTTTGCATCTAAGCATTATTTTTCCTTAAATAGACACACTGAATCCACCCCAGGAGAGAAGACCCCCTTACAGAGAGTCCTATTCTCCTGAGAAACGCTTACATAATTACGCTTTCATTTCACTTACGGCTGAGTCCGAGTTCCGGAATCATTTTGGCGAACAGATCATGGCTTTCCTTAAGCTGACGGCTAAATCCCTTGCCATCCTTTACCAGCAGGCCAAGGCCGTTCATCTTCATCGCAGCTCTGAATTCTTCATCTTCTGTTCCCTTAATAAAAGCACTGGTCAACAGCTCAGCAATTTCATTCGGAGTATCCTTCGGTACGGCAAGTCCTCTCCATGTACTCGTGAAGCCTACATTAATTCCAGTCTGCTCCTCCAGTGTTGGAACGCCGGGCAACGCTTCTGAACGCTTGTCGGCGTTAATCGCCAGTGTACGAAGCTTCCCTTCATCCACATATTTCTTCACCTCGGCGGGACTGACAGGTACCGCGTCGACGAATCCGCTCATTAATGCAGAGACAGCAGGTCCTGCGCCTTCAAAGGGGATATGTGCAAACTTCACACCCGTTCCCTGCTCCAGTGTTACAGCGGCCAAATGCCAGATGCTTCCCGTGCCCGCGTTACCCATTTTAATTTCACCGGGATGACTCTTGGCATAATCCAGAAACTCATTGACGGTCTTAAATGGCGATTCGGCTCTTACAGTAATGGCGGAAGGATCAAAATTAGTCTGGGCAATCGGCTTGAATGCTTCATAGGTAATCGGCAGCAGCCCCAAATGAGGCAAAGTGGTCAATTCCGCCGGAAGAAACGTTACCGTGTATCCGTCTCCTTTGGCGTTCGCGCCTTCCATCAGCCCAACGGATCCGCCTCCGCCTGTACGGTTTACAACTACAACTGGTTGGCCAAGAACCTTCTCAGTAGCTTTTGCAAGTGCCCGTGCTGTAATATCTGTTCCGCCTCCGGCTGCATAAGGGACAATCAGCGTGATTGGCTTCCGGGGGAAGTCGATATCTCCGTTACCTGAGTTTAAGGGGCTAGAGTATCGGTAGCCTATTCCTATTATTAATAGTACGGCTAAAGCGGCGATGATCCATACCCATCGAACCCTGAGCCTTGGTATCCGTTTCATGCTCTCTCCCTCCTTCGCACTCACCTCCAAGTGTGATACCCGATTGGGTTGTGAATCTTTTCTCAATCGGAGTGTATCGCATTTGGAAGGGGGTCTACAATCGTTCAATCTTCTTCCGAGTCTTCAGAAACGCCGGAATGGCGCGGTTTTGGCTGATCTGCATACTCATTGGAATATTTGCTGTTCTCGCGGAATTTCCCCGGAGTAGTGGATTTGTACTTTCGGAATACCCGGATAAAGCTGTTCTCGTTATTGTATCCGACGGAGAGAGCAATATCGGCAATCTTCATATTGCTGTCCTTCAAGAGTTCGGTAGCTTTCTCAATTCTAAGGGTGGTCAAGTAATCATAGACGGTCGTTCCGGTCTCTTCCTTAAAGATCATACTGACAGAGGATACGCCCATATTGACGTGGGAAGCGATATCCTGAAGTCCGATATTCATCTGAAGATTATTGTGCATATATCCAATCATCGCTTGAACAAGCTGATACTCTTTCGATTGACGGTGTTGTCCAAGCGCTCCTGACATATGCATAACCACATGACAGAGCATGTCCTCAATTTCGGGTAAATCCATCGTTGTCACCTGGTGCCATGTATAATCAGCTAATTCCACAGGGAGCGGATGCCCCCCTTGAATAGCAATATTCAAAACCTCCTGCAGCAGGTCATCCGCCATGCGGAATACTTTTTGCGGCTGAATGTTTTTCTTGCGGATTTCCGCACCCCATCTGCGTATCCACTGTACAGATGTTTCACCGTCCGACGATTTGAGCGCCTGAAGCACCTCTGTAATCCGGGAATCATCACCAGCCTGCGTTCCTTCCTCATGAATCGCCTCCATGTCCGAATACTCCCGGACGAGCCCGTATCCCTCATACAGCCGGTAAGAAAGAGCCGTCTCCGCTTCGTTGTAAGAACGCATAACATTCAATATCCCTGATGCCTCAGAGCCTATACCGATGGACACAGAGATTTTGAGCAGATCCAACAGCATTCCAATCAGCTTACCGGCATCTTCACGCAGTGTACTATCGACCTTCGCTTTCTCTTGCAGCAGGACTACGATACTATCCTTCCGTGAAGCCAGCGTGACTGTCCGCCAGGAAGGCTCGAAATATTCAGTGATAATATTATTCATCGCGTACTTGAGCAGCATCTGATCTTCATCCATATAGCCGGAGGCCCATTTCCAGTGACGGTCAATCGAGATGATCATCATCTCAAACGGTCCATCCTCCCAGCCTCGGAAATAATGTGTCCATTTCGTATGCGTCTCTTGTGTCCCGATGCTTCTTGTAATCAGATCTTGTACAAATTTAGAGCGCAGCTCCGGCAGACTCCATTCTGCGACCAGAGACTTGCTCTGGAAATCCCCGACAAGCTTGCCGATGACCGGCTCCAGATCGTGGAGATTGCCATGGTGAGCTGCGCCTTGGTCGGGACTTAGCAGCTTGTTGATTCTTTTCAAAGGCCGGAATGCGGCGAAATTATAATAATAAATGGCTGACCAGCCCACAATGATAGAAATGAGAGACAATAACAACATCATATTGCGGGCAATTGTCACATTCTTCAGCAACTGTTCCATCGGCACCAGAGAGACAAGCCTCCAGCCGGTGACATTCGAGAAGGTCTGGTTAGCCATATAATCCTGGCCGTTAATACTGACGTGGGCGAAGGGACTGACATCGATCAAAGACAACACATCGTTCATTTCCGTTAGCGAGAAGGGCAGGTTCAATTTTGGGAAAATCAATTCTCCGTCCAGGTTATAGACGAACTGGTAGTTTGATAGATGGGTATACATCTGAGAGAACAGCCAGTCGTAATCCATATTGATCAGTACAGCTCCTGTAATTACCCCTTCCTGTACGATCGGACGGGCCAGGGACAATAGCTCTGTGCCCTCCAGCTGCGGATTCTCTCCGCTGTACATTCTCCGTTTGATCAGGAGCGGCTTCTCCTTAATCTCATCAATCCAGGTGCTCCAGGCATAATCCGGAGCATCTTCCCACTTCGCCTTATAGCCATACTCACTAGAGAGAACAGAATGGTCGCTGAATTTGATCACGCTGATGGAATGGGTATCCGGTTCCGTTGCAAGCGTTCTTAAATAAGACAGCGGTTCATCGGCGATAGACGCATTTGCAGAAGTCTCCGCTGCTATATATTTGATGACCGCCGGGTGGAAAGATAAATCTACCGCTTTGTTATCCGATTCCCGGATCGCCCGGTTGGTGACATCCTGGTTGATCTGCAGCAGTTCTACGTTAGGGGTGTTCAGCTCCGTATCAAGCGCTTCCCGGTATTGCCGGTAGGAGAATAGACCAATCAAGGTAATCAATAAGGATATACTGACCGTAAGCGTTAGAACCAGCCGGGTCTGTTTATTGGTAATCATGTACTTCAATTTATATCGCAGCATTGGAGCAACTTCATCCTTCCACCTTCTAAATACTTCCCTGTCCTCATATTATACCTATTTCCCATGGCTAAAAGACACCCCTTGCAGGGTGTCTTAACCTGAGGCTTCAGAGTTGCTAGCCTCATATGTTACTTCTCCAACACCGGCTCTTGTGATATACCTTTAGGGAGCATAAGGATAATCCTAACATCAATAAGAAAATGAAACAGCATGCACAGCCAAACCGCCCCGCTATAGTAATATAATCCGCCGAACATCAGCCCCATGATCATAGCGGACATCACCCCTTTACCCCCTTGATAGTAATGCCCCAGCCCGAACAGCAGACTGCTGAGGAGCATAACCCAAAGGAAGGAAACTCCAGGAATCACTAATGGAATATAGTAGAACATCATGGAACGGAATAACCACTCTTCACAGATTCCGGCCGTAAGCGAGACCCATATCCAGAAACGTTTCTCCGGCTGCCCGGACGGCAAAAATTCATCCAGCTCCTTAAGCTGCTTATGCATCGTCTCCCGGTATCCGGGAATCCCTTTCATCATGATCAGCGGCGCAGCAGTGAATGTTCCCAGTCCAAACAGCAGCATAACTGAAATTCGCCCCCACTGCGCTTCGGCTAAACCAAGTGTCGGCCAGGGGATTCCTTTCCAGTAGACGCAGCCCGTAAACACAGCAGCAAGAGCCCAAAGCTCAACTACTGTCTTTTTGTAATAAGTTATTTTTATTCCGGGATGGATCCGGTATTCTCTCTTATATTTCGCATATGAATAATAACCCCATACAGGAGTGACTAAAAGTAGATATAAGACAAGCAGATGAAGAACTGGCATCATGTATCCCCCATTAATGAAGAAGAGTCCCATCGATCATATCCTGCGGGTTCCCGGCAACACTAGGACTTTTAATATATCTGCAATGTTTTCATAACGTCTACCAATCCTCAGACATACGAAGAGTGACGGCCAGATTATCACAACCTACAAGCGAGCTGACCAGGAGTGTGACCGGTTCTGTGCCTCGCAGATTGTAGTTAACCAGCTCCGCCAGCAAGTTGACCGATATGTTCTGATAAGCACCGGATATTCCTGAGCCTGTACCCTGTGTCAGCACTCTGCCTCCCGTAAGACTGGTGCAGGTATCATTCACTTGAAGTGCCGTCTCCGCCGATGGAATCGGGGTTCCCGGTGTAGGATAGTCTACATAAGTTCCGTCTATGGTGCCGCCTGCCCAATCAGATATTTCTTAAGCAGGAAACGGCTGATGTTTCTTCGGAGGTATTGGGAGAAGTGGTATAATAAATAAGTACAATAGAGACCCCGGGAGAGAATGACCATGAAATCACTTTATACTCTGGATGATGCCCAGTGGAGCGCTTTGCTCCAGGATGCAGCCTATTATTTCGATGACCTGACCCTCAAGCGAGGGTTTCAATATTATAAGCAGGGCCGTGTCCTCCAGTTCTCCATGTCTGCACCCCCAATCATGGAGGCTGTTGTGGAAGGCCGGGAGAAGTACTCGGTCCAGCTCAATCTGGATGCATTCTCCCTCAGCTATTGCAGCTGTCCGGTTCAGGGCCACTGTAAGCATATGGCCGCTGTTCTGCTACATTTCGCCGAATGGCAGCGGCGGTCCCTGCCTATGCTGGTTAACGCCAAATCAGCAGCTCTATCTCTGACTTCGGGGAAACCTCAGACCCTTGCAGACTCACCTGCGAGTGTTCAGAAGTCCCAGGCCTTAGCTTCATTGAAGGAAGAAGCAACCCGGATTCCTTCAATGAATATAGCGGAGTGGCATGAATGGTTCGGGCGCTGTCTGGCCCCACTGTCCCAGCAGACCCGTAATCCGCAATACGTGGACAACGCCCTGGCCCTTATCTTCAAGACCAAACCGCCACTCTCTCCGGCAGCAGAGCAGATCTTCCGATTGCATTCGCAGCTCTATGTCCTGGAAATGCTGCTTCACCCTTCACGGAACCAGAAGAATACCTTTGGGTTCTCTTCGCTCGGTTATTACACGCATCTTGCCGTGTCGGAATTGCTGCAGACAGTGGCGCAAGGCTTCACTCACCCCCTTCCTTTGGACCGTGAACCGGAGCAGTGGAGCCGTCTGAGCGAAACCACAACGTACCTGCGGAATGAAATGCTGACCGAAGCCCGCGAAGTGGCCTGCTTCTCTGTCTGTTATGATCTACTCTTTAGACACTGGATTATTCCAAACAGCACAGGCCGTTCGCCCTATATTGAAGAACTGGAACAGCTGCGGATCGCCGAGGTACAACTCGGCACCGCACTCTCCCGCAGCGCCTGGCTGCTGGCACAGAGCCGGATGCATTTCACTCTGGGTGAAGATGAGGCGGCCATAGATCTACTGAAAGATTGTGCCGAACGTTCTGACTTCCGTCCGGAAGAGCTGACCAGTTATCTTGAAACTTTAAACGAAGCGAAGGACTGGCGGCGTCTTACGTCCTGGCTCGTACTGACCGGCCCTCTGCTTACCCGCCGCCGCTCTTATAAGCTGGAGAGTTATTCGCTCTATTGGGAGAAAGCCATTCAAGAGTGCCCTGATGCCGAACCGCAAATGTGGAATACACTGCTTGAGATGCTTCCCTTATCACGTGAAATTTATCAGGAGAAGTTGCTCGCGCGCGGGAAATGGCAGGAATGGATGGATTATCAACTATCCTCTGGAAAGGTGCCTGCCCACTTTCGTGTCAGCGAGCTTCAGCCTTTGGAGAAAAACGCACCGGAAACGCTCCTGCCCTTCTACCATCAGGCCGTTGAACGGTTTGTGGCGGAGAAGAACCGGAGCAGCTACAAGGCGGCGGTCAAACTGCTGAAACGTCTTAAGAAATTGTACGCGAAGATGAAGCAGGAGGCGCGCTGGGAAGCCTTTTTTCAACAATTTATGGTTCGCCACAGCCGCCTTCGTGCGTTGCAGGAAGAGCTGCGGAAGGGAAAACTGACGGATGAATAGACATGTAGAGACGATTCACGTTCATGCCGCCTTAAGCGAATATGGCGACGCTCTTATATTTGGTTCGACGGAGTCAAGTAGCGTGGTATCCGGGATGTATCTTAAGCACCGTTTGTTTGCTTGGGACGAGACCTCTTTCTACGGCACACAATTAACGGTGGAAAAAATTAAAGAGACTGAACTCGTCGTGCTTCCCGCTGAGCAGGTCATTCCCTTCTTCGCCCGGCAGAATGTGCTGGCCCATATCGACTGGATCTGGGAAGGCGAAGCGGCCAAGCTGATCTCGGTAGCTCCTGCCCTTGCAGGCTGTCTAGAGCAGCAAAGCTATATTCCAAGCTATTCGGCCTACCGACAAGGTAAGCTTCAGTGGATTTGGGATGATAAGGCTTTGGCGAAGATGGAGGCACGGAGTGCAACTATAGTAGCAGCGATGGAAGCCATGAGCGGGGACGGGCGGGCAGCGACCGGGATACTGAATGGCAGCGAGCCGAACGTTGTAGAAACACTAAGTTCAAGTGAACTTTCGGCACTCCGTGAGGATGCCCCGGATAACAGCTTTCTACACGGGCTGCGGGCAGCCTTCTCTGCGGCTGTCTCCCGCATTTATTATGGAACCGACATTCAATCGGCTGATCTACGCCGGGAGTTCCCTCGGTTGTTCGGAGGGCAGACCCAGGACGGTGGTGGCATGAGCTCTGCCGAGTGGCTGATGTCCATCGGCTGGAGAGCAGATACCGCTCCCTTCCGGCCCGCCCTGCAGCTCTTGGAGCCAGATGAAGCGGAAGAGAATTGGCGGCTGAAGCTTGTCCTTCAGGACAAGCTGGACGAAGCTTCGCTAATATCGGTCTCGCTGGATGAAGACGGCAACGTATCCGGCTTATGGCCTTCTGAATGGACGCCCCATGTGCATGAACGCTCTGCCGGCTGGCTGCAGCGGCTTAAGATCAGCCTCTCGAAGGAGCGTTTCGCCGGCGGCACGGATATATTGGCCGCTCCACTGGACAGCGGGGCAGCCTGGCAGTTCTTGTCCTCAGACAGCCATCGCCTGCTGGAAGCAGGCTGGCAGGTATTACTGCCCGCCTGGTGGGAAGCGGCCAGCAAACGCAGACCTAGGCTCCGGGCCAAGGTTAATCCGGAAGCGGGAAGCCGGGGCAATCAGTCACTGTTCGGCCTGGATTCGATTATCGATTTCGACTGGCGGGTTGCGATTGGCGACACGGAGCTCAGCGAAGACGAGTTCAACTCGCTGGTGGCACGGGGCGAGCGGCTGGTCCGCTTCCGGGGCCAGTGGATTGCACTGGATCCTGCGCTCCTGATGCAGATCCGCAGAGCGATGGACGGCATGGACAAGAGCCAGGGCCTGTCCTTTCAGGATGTATTGCAGCTGCATCTGCTTGAACGCGGCGAAGAGGCTGGGAACGCAGCAGCGGAAGCACCGCCTGAGGATACGAACCGGCTTCGGCTGGAAGTTGAGCTGAACAGCCATCTGATTCAGCTCATCGCCCAGCTCGGCCAGCAGAAGGAGTGGCCGGAACTGCCCGTTCCGGCTGGACTCCATGCTGAGCTGCGCACCTACCAGCAGCAGGGCTTCGCCTGGCTGGCCTTTCTGCGCCGCTTCGGCCTTGGTGCTTGCCTCGCCGACGATATGGGCCTCGGCAAAACCGTACAGCTGATCGCTTATCTCCTGCATCTGAAGGAGAATGTTGATCCAGCGGGCCAATCCTGGCCTGCCCTGATTATTTGCCCTACTTCTGTTCTCGGGAACTGGCAGAAAGAGCTGCAGCGGTTCGCGCCTTCTCTGGAGGTCATGCTTCATTACGGAAGCCGACGGCTGGACGGCGGATTCTTCCACGGAGCTGCCAGCGGGGCGGATGTAGTATTGACCTCATATGCTACTGCAGCACTGGACCAGGAGCTGCTTAAAGAATATACCTGGGCAAGCGTGTGCCTGGACGAAGCGCAGAACATCAAGAACGCCCAGACCAAACAATCGGCTGCGGTACGGAGCTTTCCGGCACGGCACCGCATTGCGCTTACCGGAACGCCGATCGAGAACAGGTTGTCCGAGCTGTGGTCCATCTACGACTTTATCACGCCGGGATACTTGGGCAGCGCGAAGGCCTTCCAGGACCGGTTCGCAAATGCCATCGAGAAAGAGCGGGACGAACGGCGCACCGCCGACCTGCAGAAGCTGGTCAAGCCGTTCATGCTTCGCCGCAAGAAAAAAGACCCTGCCATCCAGCTCGATTTGCCGGACAAGAATGAAATGAAATCTTATGTTCATTTGACGGCTGAACAAGGTGTCCTCTACGACCAAACGGTGAATAGTCTGATGGAACGCATGAAGAAGCTCGAAGGGATCGAACGCAAAGGCGCCATCCTCGCCGCGCTTACCCAGCTCAAGCAGCTGTGCGATCATCCGATGCTGCTGAACAAAGAACCTATACCCGGAACTTCAGGTTATGCTGCAGACACATTCGAGAGCGAAACGCTGATCAGCCGCTCCTCCAAGCTGGAACGTCTGCTGGCGATGGTGAAAGAGCTGCGGGATGAAGATGAACGCTGTCTGATTTTCACCCAGTATGTTGGAATGGGACAGCTGCTTCAGGCGGTTCTGCAGCAGGAGCTGCAGGAGCCCGTGCTGTACCTGAACGGAAGCACCTCCAAAACCGCGCGCGACCGGATGATTGAAGAGTTCCAATATGGCGGACAGCGCGGAAATGATCCGGCTTCCATCGCAGAACCCGCCCGGAAGGATCAGCCGAATGTGTTCATCCTCTCGCTGAAAGCCGGGGGTGTGGGCCTCAACTTAACGGCGGCTAACCATGTGTTTCACTTTGACCGCTGGTGGAATCCGGCGGTGGAGAATCAGGCCACAGACCGGGCCTACCGTATGGGCCAGACCCGTGACGTCCAGGTGCATAAGTTCATCTCCCTTGGCACCTTGGAGGAACGCATTGATGAGATGCTGGAGAGCAAGCAGCAGCTCAGCGACAATGTGATTTCCAGCTCCGAGGGCTGGATTACCGAGCTGTCCACGGAGGCACTGAAGGACCTGTTCACGTTGCGGCGGGAATGGTCCGATTAATCCGTTCGGAAGGTCTGTTCCAGAAGTGGATATTTCTACGAACGAGACAGTCTTACTCTTTTTAAAAAAAGTAAAAAGACAGCAGAGCAGCGATTCTCTTGTTACTTGAGGATCGCTGCTCTGCGTTTTTGGTCATTGGCGGCTTGCTTAAGCACTCCCGCCTTCGTACAACGTTCCTTCAAAATTGTAGACACGTTTCCCGCTCAAACAGCGTAGAGGACGGACCGATTGTGGAAAAGCGGCAGCGGTCGCCCGAAAGCTTTCCGGAGGAAAGCTCGCATCGGAAGCATATGCCTCTCCGGATTTTTACCGCTAAGGCAAAATAAATAAAATCCGGAGACCACAGCGATTGGAACAACGGTCCGTTCGCGGAGCGTCCACACCGGGCGCTTACGTCGATCCTACCCAAAAATAACAAGGGCTGTCCCGATAATATAAATTCCAATATTTGCATTTATATCAAACAAGTAAACTAAAGTAGTATATACAACCTTTTGAATTCAATAGTAAGTTAATATTAGCTGACAATCATCTGCAGATATTATTTTTAATAAAGGAGTGGAGCCTATGCAAGGACTGTCAGTAGCGATCTGCACAAGGAATCGGGTGAACGATCTGACGCGTTGCATTCACTCGATGGTTCATCAGAACATACACCCTGACTACGACGTTGAAATTATTATTGTAGATGACGGCCATCTTCCCCAAAGCGTGCTAGAAGAGTACGAAGCTTTACTTGGCGACAGAGGCTTTGCCTTTGTGTATTACAACAAGACTAACCCCGGATTATGGCTCTCACGGATACAGGCGGTAGAGCTCGCCTCGATGGACAAGATCTTATTCCTCGATGATGATGTCGAAATCCCCGAACACTACTTCTCCACCCTGATTCAAACCTACGAGGATTATCCTGATTGCGTAGGTGTTGGGGGCATAGCCATCGGAATGAAGAACAGCTTCCTCGGCACGATCCGCTGCCTCCTGTCCTTTCAGCAATCCTTATCCAGCGGGAAGCTCTCCATCAGCGGCCAGGCTGGGTCCATGTACAACTGGCACAAGGAGAGGCGAACGTTTAAGACCGAATTTCTGCATGGCTGCAATATGTCCTTCAAGAAGGAAGCCATTAAGGAGCTGGAACCCCTATCCTGGCTAAGGAGCTACAGCGTCGGTGAAGATATTATGCTGTCCCGAATAGCGCTGAAGCATGGTGAGCTGTATATCAATCCCCGGCTGAAGCTGCTTCACCATGAATCCCCTGCCTCCAGAGATAACTTAGAGGACGTTGCCTATACCAGAGTACTGAATCACGTGCACCTGCTCAAAGACAAGCAATCCGGGCCGGTCGGCTATCTCGCTCTCGTCTGGACGACGGTCTACCTTATTCTCAGGGAACGGCCAAGAAAGAATTACCCGGCGATCAATGGCTACAAGAAGGGCCTGAAGGAAATATTCACAAGGCAGACGGTTTAAGTGCAGGAGAGGGGTGCCTGGATGTATTTAAGCATAGTAATCCCTGTATATAATATCGAACACTATGTCTCCCGGATGCTGGGTTCACTGCTTGAGCAGAACAATACCCGTTTCGAGGTAATTATCGTCGATGACGGATCCTCTGACGGAACCTATAACAAGGTAGCAGACATCGCAGAGAATAACCCCTCGCTGAACTGCAGAATCATCCGAACCGATAATCGCGGCGTCAGTGCCGCCAGAAATAGAGGTCTTAGCGCAGCGAGCGGCAGATATGTAATGTTTCTCGATGGCGATGACTATGTCGCAAGCGGGCTGGTGCATACGGTGTATACGAACACAAAGGATCAGGAGCCGGATATCCTGTGCTGGGGCTATAACCTTGTCAGAGAAGACCAGTCCACCATTGTAAGCTTCACCTCTCTGGCAGGCAGCGGGACGGGAATTGAAGGACTCCGCCGGATTTTTATCGATAAAAGCCTAAGGGTTTGGACAGGAAGCATTGCCTACAGAAGAGATTTCCTGGTGAAGAACAGACTGGAGTATACAGAGCGTTGCGTCAACGGCGAGGATCAGGAGTTTATCTACAAAGCCTTCTCCCGGGCGGACCGGACCATAACCATTCCCGACGTTCTATCCTTCTATCTGCAGAGGAGCAGCTCGATCTCGAACAGCTATAATGTCAAAAAATTCGATGTCGTGGATGCCTTCAAGCGTGTGAATGAATATTTCAAAGCCCTGCCAGAAAGCGAACTAAAGCCAATATCTGATTTGCTGCTGAACCGGGAGATGACAGAGAATTACTTCTTCAATCTCAACACTTGCCTGGCCTGTACCAAAGGCATCCGCATCCATGATTTACTCCGTGATATCGAGTCCGCCTACCCGGGACTTACCGGTGATATGAAGGCACTGATGAAGCATTACAAGGGCGATGACAGGAGGCTGGCCTTTCAGATTAAAGCTTATCAAATATCACCCGTGCTCTATGAGTGGCTGGTCCACTGGGAAAGAAACCTGAATCAATGGAAACGAAGAATAAAAGCAGCGCATTGAGCCGGAAAGGAGCTGAAGCGATGAGAACCATACTGGTATATGCCTATACTGAATTCAATCTTGGTGATGATTTGTTCATTAAAGTCTTATGCGAGCGATATCCGGATACCCGGTTTATGATCATGGCGCCAGGCCTCTATAGAGACACTTTCCGGGCACTGCCTAATCTCCGGATCATTGCTTCGGATTCCATGGTTGTCCGGGGGATTAATTATCTGTTCAGAAAAATACGGCTGTACGACTTTGTGCAGAGGCTCCTGGTGTGGCGTTCTGACGGAATTGTCCATATCGGCGGCTCGATCTTTATGCAGGGAGAGTACTGGAAGGAATATTTCAGGAAAGCGGAGGCGCTTCGCAACCGAAACAAGCCGTATTATTTGCTCGGTGCCAATTTCGGACCTTATTCGGATGATGAGTACTACCAGACACACAAGGAACTGTTTAAGGAATATACCGATGTCTGCTTCCGCGAAGAATACTCCTATGAGCTGTTCAGCGACCTGAGAAATGTCCGGCTTGCTCCCGATATCATCTTTCAGTTAAAGGTACCCCAGGCTCAGAAGCAGTCGCAGGCTCAGGATAAATACATTGTCCTATCCGTAATCAGGCCGTCAGCCAAAAATCTGGAGGGCTATGACCTGCTCTATTATGAAAAAATGAAAGATATTTCAGCGTATTTCATCCGGCAGGGTTATGCCGTGCATCTGGTGTCCTTTTGCGAGCATGAAGGGGATCAGGAAGCGATCATGCATATCCTGAACCTTCTCCCGGAAGAGCTGGTGCCGCAGATACGAAGCCACTATTACAAGACGAACATTGAAGAAATACTCTCCCTTATCGCCGGATCCAGCTTTGTAGTAGCGTCAAGATTCCATGCCATGATTCTAGGCTGGGTCATGAATAAACCCGTCTTCCCCATCGCCTACAGCAGCAAAATGATCCACGTAATGGAGGACGCCAATTTCACCGGGAACTACACGGACTTCAATCAACTGGAAGACCTGCAGCCGGAAGAAGTCTATCACAGCATGCAGGACGGAAGTATTGATGTATCCGCGCAGGCTCTGAATGCAGAGAGACACTTTGAGAAGCTGGATGCCTATCTGTCCCTTCCGGGGAGGAGGGCCTATGAGAGCCAAACGGAGTATTCTTAATTTGTTCTTTGGACTGGGCAGCCAGATGATCACCATTGTGCTTGGTTTTTTTATACCCCGGCTGATCATGGTCAACTATGGTTCGGAGGCTAACGGACTTATCGCTTCAATCGTACAGATCATCAGTTACCTGACCCTGCTTGAAGCAGGTGTAGGCGCAGCATCGATGCAGGCGCTGTATAAGCCGATTGCCTATGATGACAAGGGACGGATCAACTCGATTCTCGCGGCAACCTCCAGCTACTATAAGAAGACGGGGATCTATTACTTCATTGCGGTAGTCCTGATTGCGGTAATCTATCCGCTGGTGGTTCATTCGGAGATTGATGCGCTTAGCGTGATGGGCATTATTTTGCTGACGGGGCTTGGCGGGGCGATCAACTATTATTTTCAGGGGAAATTCCGGGTGCTGCTGATTGCTGAGGGCAAAAGCTACATTGAGACCACCATCGTTACGGTTGCCAATATTCTCAACAACGTGGTGCGGATCATCTTATTGCTTCAGGGAGTGCACATCATCGCGGTTCAGGCATCCTTCTTCGTACTGACCCTGCTCCAGATCGTCGCCTTCTATGTGTATATGAAACGGAATTACCGGTGGATTGATCTGAGCGGCAAGCCGGATTTCGAAGCCATCGGTCAAAAGAATTCTGTAATGGTGCACGAGCTGTCCTACCTGGTCTTCCGAAATACGGATGTGCTGATCTTAACCCTGTTCACTAATTTAAAAATCGTCAGCATCTACGTGATGTACAATATGATCTTCACCATCGTCGACAATGTGGTGCAGACCGTGAACGGAAGTCTTAAATCTGCACTTGGGCAGAGCTTCCATGAGAGTAAGCAGAAATTCCTTAAATTATATGACGCCTTCGAGGTCTATTACATGGGCCTGATCTTCGCGATTCTAACGGTCGCTTACATTCTGATTCTCCCCTTCATGCGGCTCTATACCGAGGGAGTCAATGATGTGAATTATATTGAACCCTGGCTGCCGGTGCTGTTCGTGGCTATCAAGCTGCTGACGAATGTGCGGACCTCATCGAATAATGTCATTACCATTGCCGGGCATTTTCAAAAGACACAGATGCGCTCCATTATTGAGTCGGCTATTAACCTCGTGGCTTCCATCATCTTTGTCCTGTTCCTCGGCATTTATGGGGTGCTTCTGGGGACCATCGCCGCCCTGCTGTATCGTTCGATTGATATTGTAATCTACGCCAGTAGCGTTCTGCTTGAGCGCAGCCCGTGGGTTACCTTTAAAAGGTGGCTCATCAATGTCGTTGTCTTTGTCCTCATTATTCTTGCCACCACCACTGCCGGTTTCACGGTAAATACGTATGCCGGAGTTATTCTGTGGGGGATCATTCTAGGCATTGTGATTCTCTCCGTGTATTACGTCATCGCCTCTCTGATGGAGAGAGAAGTATTCCTGTATGCTTTGGATCATTTCAAGGGATACCGGGCCAAGCTGAAGCGCAGACCTGTTGAGCAAGTGACCTCTAGCCCGAAACCCATCCAATAGTATAAGGAGGAATGGAACATGGTGGATTATAGCAAGGAATTGCAGCGTGCAAGAGACGAACTGCTACATCGGTTAACGAGTTACGGCTCTCTTTCGTCAGGTTCCATCGGAACCTTAACCGAGGTTGTACACGCCTATAGCGAAGGGCGCGCCTCGCTTGCCGTCTTGTATTTCTATCTGGCGGAGCAGTTCGATATCGGCAAGGAAGAACTTTTGGGGCTCGTGAAGGATCTCGTAGAGATCAGGAACCGTAGCTCAGAAGGGGACAACAAAGTCGTTGTATTCCGCCCGCTGTCCGGACGTCCGAAAGTCAGTGTGATCATCACCACCTATAACCGCAAGGAATTTCTGAATCAGGCCATCCAGAGTATTCTCGTCCAGGACTATCCGAACAAGGAGATCACCGTAATTGATGATTGCTCCACCGATGGTACGGATGCATATATGCAGAGCACCTTTGGTGATGATCCGCGCGTCATCTACATGCGCAACGGGCGCAACAACGGCCCAGGCAATAACCGGAGAGCAGCGTTTGCCGCTCATGGCGACGGGGAGTATATTCTTTTTCTCGATGATGACGACTATCTGATTGACCGCAGCTACCTGAGCCGGGCCGTCGAGTTTCACCTCCTTCATCCCGGACTATCCTTTGTAGCCGCGAACGTCTTCCTGGAGAACACCAAGACAGGACAGCTGACCGTCGCAAGTCTTGGACTGCCCGAGATTGTCGGGAAGCAGGAGTATTTCATGAATTTCGAGAAAAAAGGCTATCCCAAACCCGCCTCGACGTTAACCACCCTCTTCAAACGTAAAGTCCTCCTGAAGATGGATATCCTGCATATGAAAATGGTCAATGACGCGTCGATTTATCTCCGCTCCCTGCTTATTGGCGATCCCGGCTTTATGGATGTGATTGCCGGTGTCTACCGGATCCATGGCAACAACATTACCTTTAATCTCAGCCAGGGATTCCTCATCGAGAATCTGGAAGAGAAGCTGCTGATCCGGAATATGGCCATCGAGCAATACGGGTACAGCAAGCGGGAAATGAACCAGTGGTTTAACCATACGGCCTATGACACCATTTCGTATTATCTGGTCAATTCCGCCAAAAGCCCCGGAGATTTCGCAGCGATGTACCATTGGACTCGCAGTCATTGTCCGAATATTTATGATCGGATCAAACGGGATTTCCGTGTGAAATTTATGAAAAAGCAGATTCTAAGCGTCCCGTTATTCCGTACACTGCTGAGAAGATAACGGGAGCAGCCTGACTAATATTTGCCACAAAATGGATCGTATGATAAAATCACCTTACCTTGAAATGAACGGAGGGTTTCGTGTGATAGACTACATCCGAGTTAGAACTTTACGCGGCTAATTGAATAGCGCTAAAGCTCTGCCCTGTGCAGAGGACTCAGGATGGGTCTGACCAATTACACGGTTACCCGCTTACAGGAATTAAATCCATAGAAGCTTTGATATCACCCGCCAGCCGGACCGGAGAGATACGTGTATCTTTTTTCGGTGTACCTGGCGTTGGTATATCCATTTTTCTGTAGATGGTTATGGGAATTGCAGATGCTCCGGCGTCCGCAGATTCCATCCTGTTGTCCTCTTCTCATACTGTGAAAGCACAGGCAGTCCGCCTGTGCTTTTTGTTGTTCAATCTATGAATGGAGTGATAATAATATGGAACGAACCCAGCAACAAGCCATTATCGTCGGAGTGCAGCTCCAGAATGACAATAACTTTGCCTATGCGATGGAGGAACTGCGGAATCTGGCAGCGGCCTGCGATATTAAAGTCACGGGAGAATTATCCCAGAAGGCTAGCCGGATCAACCCTTCCCACTACATCGGAACCGGCAAGATCCAGGAGCTGTCCGCTCATATGGAAGCCACCGGGGCGGAACTCGTCATCTTCAATGATGAGCTGTCCCCTTCCCAGATCCGCAATCTGGAATCCTCGCTGGACCGCCAGGTCATTGACCGCACGGTTCTGATTCTGAACATCTTCGCCGAACGGGCGAAGACAAGAGAAGCACAGCTACAGGTGGAAGTAGCCCAGCTGCAGTACATGCTTCCCCGGCTGACCGGCATGCGCGAATCCCTAGGCCGTCAAGGCGGCGGGTCCGGACTGAAGAACAGAGGTGCTGGGGAAACCAAGCTGGAGCTGGACCGCAGACGGATTGAAGAGCGGATCACCGCGCTTCAGATAGAGCTCCAGCAGCAGGTGGCGCGGCGCCAGATTCAGCGGAGGCAGCGCCACAAGAATGAAGTGCCTGTGGTATGTCTTGTCGGTTACACCAATACGGGCAAGTCCAGCCTGATGAACCTGATGGTGGACACTTATCATCCGGGCTCCCACAAGCAGGTGCTTGCCAAGGATATGCTGTTCGCTACGCTGGAAACGGCGGTCCGCAGCATTGAGCTGCCGGATCACAAGACCTTCCTGCTTACTGATACCGTCGGATTTGTCAGCCAGCTTCCGCATCATCTGGTCAAGGCCTTCCGCTCTACGCTGGAGGAGGTGACCGAAGCGGATCTGCTGGTTCATGTCGTCGACTGCTCCGATCCGGAGCATCAGCAGCATATGGCAGTTACGGACGAAACCCTGAAGGCCCTCGGTGCCGATCACATCCCTGTGATCTACGCCTATAACAAGGCCGACCTGACGGAGCACCCTTACCCGGTAATAGAAGACGATATGGTATATCTCTCTGCCAAAGAACAGCGCGGAACCGAGGAACTCACCAGTCTGATCCGCAGCCGGGTCTTTACCGACTATATGCAGTGCGAAATTCTCGTACCGTTCGACCGCGGTGCTGTGGTCTCCTACTTTAATGAGCATGCCCATGTTCTGGATACAAGCTATGAAGAGAACGGAACACGGCTGACGCTGGAGTGCCGGACATCCGACTTCGAGAGATTCCGCGGCGATTTCATCACGCTGTAGCAGCGACTTCATTGCGCTGTAACAGTGACTTCATCAAGCTGTGACAGCAATTTCATCAAGCTGTGACAGCAACTTCGTCAGTTAAAGAGTGCAGGCAAAAAGCCGGGTCCCCCTAAGGAGACCCGGCTTCTTCTCTATTTCCTGCTTATTTATTGGCTGCGAGGAAAGCGTCAATCTGGCTTTGCATTTCGGCTTGGATCTTCTCCAGACCGGCAGCTTTGATCTGCTTGTTCAGCTCTTCGAGGCCTTTATCGACATCATCAATAGCTCCGTATTCGAGCGGTATGGCGTATCTTAGCATAACGTTGCCGACATTGGCCACCTCCGTCTTCACTTTGCTGTTGTCGAATACAAAGGTTTCCAGCGTGTAATGATAGACTTTCGCATCCCAATCCGCAAGCAGTGCATTCGCTTCCTGCGGGAAGGCTTCATTGGTGCGGTTCAACTTCGAGTTAAAGCTCC
Source organism: Paenibacillus oryziterrae (assembly GCF_042610485.1). Taxonomy (NCBI): domain Bacteria; kingdom Bacillati; phylum Bacillota; class Bacilli; order Caryophanales; family Paenibacillaceae; genus Paenibacillus; species Paenibacillus oryziterrae. The sequence goes on from NZ_JBGJZO010000002.1 coordinate 344,076, forward strand.
AATTAGAGAATCCGGTGTAGTTCGCGCTCTTGTCTGTAGACTTGAATTTATCGTCACCGACCGCAACATAATGTACGCCCTCGATACCGCTCATAATGAGATCATGCAGTTCTTTGTCGTTCTGCATTAAATCGATGAACATCATGGCACGTTCCGGGTTCTTGGAGGTCGCATGAATGGAAGTTCCGTTCTGTGTGGAAATCGCCTGGGACTTCTTGGCGTTAGGCGTAATGTCAGCAAGTGCCACCTCAAACGGCGAATTCTCTCTGCGCATGGCTTCCATAATGCTTCCGAGTGTTCCTATATTATGCGTAATGGATGCGGTTTTACCTTCTTTGAAATCCTGCTGGTGGTCATTTTTGCTGTTCAGCACGTTCTTCGGCCAAGCATTGTTATCCGCAAGATCCTTGTAGTAGTGCAGCAGCTCCTTGAATTCCGGAGTCTCATAGACATTAAATATTTTACCTTGCTCATCCGTTAGCTTGAATCCAAGCGGAAGGTCGAAATCCAGCATGTTCCAATCGCTCTGCTGCTTCAGCAGAACACGGTCCAGGTTGTGAAGTTTCCAGTCACCGGTTTCAGGAGTGAAAGGAACAACCCCTTTCTCATTCGCAGCAACGGTCTTCAAATAGTTGGCATACGCTTCCGGGCTGTCGATGGCAGGAAGATTATATTTCTTGCGCAAGTCCTCCCGGTACAAAATAAGCTTTTCTACAGACTCGCCCTGATTTTGCGGAATCATATACAGCTTGCCATCCACTTTCGCCTGACCCCAGCTTACTTTCGGCATGGCTGCCCACGTCAAAGGCATATATTTAGAGATCATATCATCGGTTAATTCCAGGAACCCGCCTTTTAAGGCCTGATCATTGTACCCTGCCCAGTTCGCCGAATAGATCAGATCAAAATTTTCATTGGCTGCCAGCTTCAGCGGATACTTTTGCGCCCAGTCGGACCAGTCGAGGAATTCACCTTCAATGGTGGCGTTGATTTTCTCTTTAAGCTTTGTATTGATCTCTGCGAATACCTGATCATAGTCTACCGGCTTCGGTCCGACAAAAATCATCTTCAGGTTCACTTCCTTGGACGTATCCAGCGCCCCTTCTGTATCATTCGCAGGAGCTTGAGTAGCCTCCGCGGACGGAGCATTCGTTGCGGCTTCCTTGTTGTTATTATTGTTGCTGCCGCCTCCGCACGCGCTTATAGTCATGATTATTGCCAAACAGATGACGAGCAAGAGCGAGTGGTTCTTCTTTGTCATTATCCATCTTCCCCCTCTTATTTATATTGATAAACCAGGTTCCCCTGGAATCATCCTTTGACAGCGCCAATCGTAAGTCCGGTAACGAAGTATTTCTGGATGAACGGATACGCGATCAGGATCGGGCCGCTGGCCACAATCGTCATTGCCATCTTGAGACCCTCGGTAGGCAGAGCTTTGGTGACCACTGCACCGGAGCCCATCATCGCCTTGCGCATACCATCCATATTGCCGAGCATTTTATAAAGATAATATTGCAGAGGCATCAGCTTCTCATCCGAGATGAACAGCAGTGCGTTATACCAGTCATTCCAGTAGCCTAGGGCCAGGAACAATCCTATCGTAGCCAAGGCAGGTTTGGAGAGCGGGATAATCAGCCGGATGAAGATCAGAAAGTCGCCTGCACCGTCTATTTTGGCGGACTCTGTAATCGCTTCCGGAATACCGCTCATGAAGGATTTCATTACGATGATATAAAAGACGTTGAACACCATCGGAAGAATCAGAACGAGCAACGTATCCTTCAGATGCAAATAGTTCACGATCAGCAGATACCAGGGAACCAGCCCGCCGCTGAACAATGTCGTAAAGAAGAAGAAAAAGGAGAACTGGTTGCGCCATTTAAAATCTTTGCGGGACAGGCAATAGGCAGTCATCGAAGTCAGAAACAAACCACTAGCTGTTCCGAGTGCCGTTACGGCTATCGTGACAATGTAGGCCTGGATCATTTGCTCAGGATACTTGAACAGGATGTGGTAGGCTTCCGTAGAGAAATCCGTCGGGAAGAACTTAAATCCTTCCAGTACAATCGTGCTCTCTTTCGTCAGGGAGGAAGATATTATTAGAATAAAAGGCAGTAGACAGAGGATCGCCAGAACAGCCAGGGTTACATAGCCGATAAGGGCAAGAAGCTGCCGATCTCTTTGTTTCGTCCGGAAAGATGCCGTCGTTTTACTACGGCTTACAGCTATATCAGTTGTGCTCATGATCATCTTCACCCCCAGTTAGAATAACGCGCGGTCTTTATCATATTTACGGACGGCATAATTCACCAGCAGGATGGTCGTAAACCCGAGTATAGATTGATATAATCCTGCGGCAGCTGACATCCCGATTTCGTTAGTCGTAATCAGCGACCTGAACACAAAGGTATCAATGACATCCGTGGAAGAGAAGAGCACCCCGTTATTGCCCACCATGTTATAGAACATTCCGAAGTCCCCGCGGAAAATATTACCGACCGCCAGCAGCACCAGAATAATGATCGTCGGATACAGGTTGGGAATCGTCACTTTCCAAATCCGCTGGAACACGTTGGCTCCGTCGATTTCAGCGGCTTCGTACATCTCTGTATCAATGCTGGTAATGGCAGCGAGGTACATCACCGTTCCATACCCAAGCATCTTCCAGGCAGACACGAGCACTAAGATATAAGGCCAGTAAGCCGGGGTATTATAGATATCGATCGGCTCCAGACCGATGCCTTGCAACACTACATTTACCGTTCCAATGTCATAGTTCAGGAGATTATAAGCGATCGCCCCTACAACCACCCAAGAGATAAAATACGGGAGGAACAATACCGATTGGGTTATTTTGCGGAACCATTTCCCGCCGACTTCAAACAGCAGGATTGCCGTGAAGATCTGCAGACCGTTATTCACGATGATAAAAGCTATATTGTATAGCGCGGTATTCCTCGTCACCCTCCAGGCATCACCCGACTCAAAGAAGAAGCGGATATTATCCAGCCCGTTCCACGGACTGCCGAAGATGCCGCCCGCGTAATCATAATGCTTAAAAGCCAGGATAATCCCCGCCATCGGGATATAGGCGAACAAGAGATAAAATAGAACTGCCGGCGCCAGCATCAGCAAGATGACTCTGTACTTGACCACATCATTCCAGAAACCGTGTCGCTTCATTGTGTGCTCCCCCATCTGTTCTCTGTCTTTGTCTAAATTATAGAAAACTATAGGCCGGGGATATAGATAAGGGAAACAACTAAAACCAATACTATTTCAATGTTTTTCAGGGTGTCGGTTAACACATTAGAGTGAATATGGGCGCTACGGGTCGGGGGGTTCTTGCGATCGCTGTTAAAGCCCGATTCCGGATGATTAGACTTGTAGGATGGAATCGGTCTTTAAAGGCGAACACTAACGTTTCTCCAGAATCCCCCCGCCCCTCCCGCTTTGTTTCACTCGCTAGTTAACCCCACCGGCTGCGGATAGGGCGCGCAGCCGAAAAAACCAGAAAAAAAACAGGCCCGCGTCCACTTCGGACCCGGGCCTTCCATACATCCTATTAGATTTTATACTTCTTCCGGTATTCTCCGGGGGACATGCCGATGGACTGTTTAAACTGGCGGTTGAAGTAGATCAGGTTCTTATATCCCGCCCGCTCGGCAATCTCATAGATTTTTTTGGTGGGGTCCGCCAGCAGGGCGCACACATGCTTCATCCGCAGATCACTCAGGAAGTCGCTGAACAGCGTATTCGTCTCGCTTTTGAACAGCTGGCCCAGATAATTGGGCGTGAAGTCAAAATGTGCGGCCACCTCATTCAGGGTCACCTTTTGCTCCAGCCGCTCCTCTACATACTTGGTAATCTCGTCAATCAGTTTCCGCTTCTGCCGCTGCCGCTTCAAATAGAGCAGCTCGGATAACTCAAAGAATCTTCTTCTTAGCCAGGAGCGGATATCATCAATCGTCTCGAATTCGAACAGGATAAAGGGCTGATGGGATTCCCATTTCAGAATTTCATATAAATGCTCATTCATCTGCTGCAGATCCGCATGAAGCTTAGAGGTAATCCGGATAATCAGATCATAGATGTCATTCTTGCGGGTAAGCGGAAGGTCTCCGTTAAACAGTTGGATCAAGCAGTCATCGATGGTCATAAGGTCATATTCGAGCATGGCCTGAAGCATCCGGTTCACATGATCATCGAGACTGGTGGATATCGTCTTCCGGGGACTCCACTCCGCGGCATCCTGTATGACCCGGTTTTTCCCGAGAATCCATTTGATGCTAAGTGCCGCCTCGGCCTGCCGGTAAGAAACATGCAGCTTATTGATATCAGTGGTATACATGCCGGTTCCGATGGTAATAGAGTACGAGAACTCCCGGGTGAAAGCCCCGATTAGCTCATCCAGCAGCGCCCTGAAATATTCCTCCCGAATCGTAGCCAGAAGAACAAAATGATAGTCATAGCTGGTCATGATTAAACCCAAATGATTATCCCGGGCAAAATCACGGATAAAATCCGCCATCCGGCAGGTTAAGGGCCGCCGCTCCTCTTCCGGCATGTTCTTAAGCTTCCAGGCCATATCGTCAATCTCTATGATAGCAACCGCCGATCCGCTCTGTAATAATGGCGTCAGAAAGTTATGGATATGTGCCTCGACCTGACCCGGTGTGGTTTCATTAAACCAGCGGAGCAACAGCTCCTGATTCACCAGGGTCAAGGTCTCCGAAAGCGAAAGATCCCGCTCACGTTCATACTCAATCTCTGCGCACTGCTTCACCAGCATCTCATTCAGCTCATCGTCATCAACAGGCTTCAGCAGGTAACCGCTGGCACTCAGCTCAATCGCCTCCTTGGCATAGCTGAAATCCGAATGTCCGCTGATAAAGATGATATGGACTTGTGGATTGATTTCTTTCGCTTTTCGGGCGAACTCCATTCCCGTCATGATGGGCATCCGGATATCGGAGAGAATGAGATCAATCCGTTTCTGCTCCATCACTTTCAAAGCCTGAAAGCCGCTCGCCGCTGTTCCAACATCATTTAATATAACCTGTACGTTGCCCACAACCCGGCGTCTCAGCCATTCCAGATCCACCGCTTCATCGTCCACGAGCAGAACGTTAATGTCCATGTCCCTACCCCTCTTTCGCCCTTATGAGAAATCTTCTTCCTCATCTCCCGTCATATCTTCATTGACAACCGGAAGAATAATCTGCACTGTCGTTCCCGCTCCAAAATAACTGCCGATCCGGATGCCGAAATCTTTTCCATACCGCAGCTTGATCCGGTCCTCCACGTTCTTTAAGCCATAGCTGTCGGAAGAACCTGTATGGGACAACATGTTATTTAACGTCTCCGGTCTCATGCCAATCCCGTTATCAATGATCTTCAGCTCAATCCGGTTGCCTAAGCGCCTGCCCGTGATGCGGATCGTAATCGTCTCCCCGAACCAGGCATGCTTAAAAATATTTTCCACAAAAGGCTGCAGGATGAGCTTGATGATCGGAATGTGTAGAATCTCAGGGTCGATATCGAAATCAACCTTAAACGCGTCCGCATATTTCACCCGTTGTATCTCAAGATACGTCTCCACCTGCTCCAATTCTTTTTCAAGCGAGATATATACGTTCCCGCCATTGAGGGTCAGCCGGTAAAACCTCGACAGCCCCTTCACCATATCCGTAACCTTATCGACTTCACCCAGATTGGCAAGACTACTGATGGTTGAGAGCGTGTTGTATAAAAAATGCGGACTGACCTGGGCTTGCAGCACATCCAGCTCGGCCTGCTTCTTCTGAATGCCCTGAACGTATACGTTCTTGATCAGCTCCTGGATACTGATAGCCATCTGATTAAAAGAATCCGCAATATGCACGAACTCATCGTTCCCGCTAAATCCGATTCTCTTGTGAAAGTTCCCCTCTTGGAACGACTTCACCAGCGTCACAATCCGCTTCATTTTCTTGCCGGAAAGACGGGCGACCATGAAGCCGATACAGCCCATGACCAGGAAGCTGAAGAAACAGACGGTGCTGATGACCCTGCGCATCCGGCTGGCATCTTTATTGAGGTATGCGTGCGGCACTAAGGTTTCGATAATAAACTGGGTTCCGGGAATTTCTTCTTTTATACTTAAATACGATTCCTGTCCCGCATGTTCATCTGCAGTGCCCCGCTTATATAAACTTAAACCTGACGAGGTATCAATGAGACGCAGGCTGATCCCCTCTTCAATGGGAAAGCTGTCGAAATTGCCGAGCAGTTCATCGAGCCTCACAATCACACGGAAATATCCGATCACGGTAGAGTCACCGCTGGAAGAGACTAATTTACGGAAATGCGAGAGATTGTCCAAATGGGCATCGGTGTCCGCCTGCAGCCATAGATTGTCCTGATTGAGGGAGACCACGGATCGATACCATATGCTGTCTTTAATATTATCAGAGGATAGAACATAGTAATCGCGCCTGCGGATCGGTTCATCCATATCATCGCCGTGGACCTCATACATCTTCTCATTCACCGTGTACAGTACGAGCCGGACATTGTTGCCATAGAGCTGAGAAAGCCCTTTCATTTGTGGAATGATGTCATCCCTCATCTTCAGCATGACTTCCAGGGGCTCACCTTTGTTCTGAATCGCGGTCTGGAACGTAAGGCTCATGAACAGGGAATCTGACATCCGCTGCACTTCATCCATCTGATATTTGACATGGTTCTTCGTCTGCTCCATCACTGTACGGATATTGGTCTCCGCCATTTCGGTTCTGGAATCTACAAGCATCGTGTAGGATATATACCCAATAAGCACATCCGTCAGGAGTACAAGCACCAGATACGGAATCATCATCTTGTAGGTAAATGGAATATAGATTTTGCCGGGTTTGAAGGTTCTCATGGACTGCCACATCCTCTTTGGGCCCTGTCATATTAACTATGAGCACCATTTTACAATAAGCCTCTGGATTTTCATATACAGTAGAATCAACCTTTTCACCTCAAAAAAAGAGCATCTCCTGCACCACAGCTGTGGTCAGGTACGCTCTTTCGTTCAAATAAAGTATGGTGGACGATATTCTCCGGCCAGTGGCTTCGTCTACTTATATATCCTTCTGCTTACACCGATCCTTGCAAAAATAGCGGTTTGTGAATGTACGCGGTCTGCAGTAAGTACGATTCTGCCTGCCGCCAGACTCTGCAAATATTCAAAATCGGGGTGCAGCGCATCATCCGTAAGATAAGCCGAAGTCGTACTGCCGGGCACTCTTTCTACGTTAAGGGAAGTAATAATTCCCTCTGCCGATTCAATGCCAATCCCATGTCCGAAGTAGCGGTCATCCCCCAGCAGAACGGCATTCTCCCCCTGCCACTCCGGTTTATCCGGATCATGATCCGGACTTTTGAAATACACCAAATCCCCGGGCAGCATCTCCGATTTATGATGGGTTCGTATAAGCTTCATATTGCTGTGGAGATGCCAATTCCATAAGTACAGGTCATTAAAGTTCCGGTTAAACGCGTCATCACCGATCATGTCAAGCGTTGCCTTATACAGAACAACAACCACAGCCGTTGCACACTCAAAGCCATATAAATACCCGTTGCGAAAAATATCCCTGATTCCGTCCGAAGGCAATACATTATCCTTCAGTTGAAATCCCCCATTATCCGTACGCATCCAATACACTTCATTCCCCCGCGACTCCTCAAACGTGGCAAACTTGGCTCCGCTGGCATCTAAAGCCTGGGCATTCTCAACCATTGCCTTTCTCATTCGCCGCTCGAATTCAATAGCTTCAGGAGACTGATAATAAAACGACACCGCACTCCCCCCTTTCGCAATCATACGCTTGCTATAGGTTAATGTACGTGTCTCGTGTCCGAATGGTGACCAAATGCAATAGGGTAATGGTGACCACAGGGTAAAAAACATATTAAAAAGGCCCCGTTACGGGGCCCTTTGTAATCTGGCGATTGGATTTACTCGAACTGCTTAGGAAATTGCTTGACGATTCCTTTAGTAAGGGTGTCTGCCAGCAGAATAATATGCTCTTTCCCTTTATCAAAGGCAATAATTCCAGCAGCATAATCCTGCTTAATGCTTGCTGTGGCCGCATCTGTAACCAATTGTAAGTGCTTATACAGCATCTCTTGAAGTTCTTTCTTGTTCCAGTTCGGATTAGCACTGCTCAGGAACTGAGCAATGTCATCTGCGTTCTTGTACCATTCTTTATTAAGTTTTGCAAGCTCTGCCTGTTGTCCTTTTTTCGCGGCATCCACGATCTTACCGGCGATCAGAATGTGATCCCGTAGCAGTTCGGCTAGCTTGTTCCCTGCTTCCTCTCCATAATAAGGCTTGACCGCATCTCCAATATCCTGCTGATTCTTTAAAAGCCTCGCCAGCACCTGTGCCTGATCAGGTGAATCGGCCACTGCACTTGTGATGTAGTTTGTGGTCCATATGATATGGTCAATCCAGAGATTTCTCATGTTAGCCTGGAGCTGTACCATGGATGGGCTCAAACATTCTTGTTTCTTAGCCTGCACCTGTTCCGCGTTAGCAATTGCCGCCTGTTCCGGAATCAAGGTCACCGCGATGAGCATAGACAGCATAACCCACTTCAAAAGCTTGCTTTTCAACAAAACCTTCCCCTTTATCATGGTTTGAACATCCATTTTATTATGGACATTCCCTCTCATTTCATTCATAAAAAAAAGCCATCCTTCACAGGACGGCTTCTGTTCATATCAGATCTCAGGCTTCCGGCTCATATTTGCTTAGAACTCCTTCATAAACCAACTGCAGGCGGTCACTCCGGCGAAAATCATCCGGTGTAACGAGCGCAGGCAGCTTATTCCACAGCTTGATCCCGGACCGCTCCAGAATCTCCGCTACGAATTGCGAACAAAAGTAAGAGTTGCTGAATTCTACAGGTTCATGGAGTGCAACTCCAATCACACCTAGAATATTATAGAGATATTTGCTGTTCTTCCGGATAAAAAGCTGCAGCACCCGCTTCATCTTCTCGACTTCGCGTTCAGATACCTGAAGCTCGTAGATGACGCATGTCGTGTTCGGATACTTGCTGAACGTCCCTGTCTTGATATCCTCTTTCACGAATCCGCCGTTCAGAGGATTACTCGGGTGCTTTCTCCCGAAGCTGTACAGTTCCGAAAGTTCCCGGTTAAAGGAGATTGAAGCATGATTGTATGGCGCTTTCGTATAGCCTTGGATCAGCTTCGTAAACAGCGTTCCTGTATTCGTAAGCAAGATAAAGACCGATGGATCATCTGCCATTTACAAAATTTCCCCTTATCAAGTGTGAAGGTTTCCTTCATACTATACTTACTTCTATTTTAACATAAGATTCTATTCCTGGAATCCTACCCTCGGATAAGTTGGTGATCGGCAATGAACAGCTCACTAGTCACGTTAATCCTTATCTTCACTGCTCTTTTGGCTATCCACTTCATCTATATGGCGGCGAGCAGGCTCCAGCCTCTTAAAGATTACACGGGCATCCGGCCACGCATCAAGACCTGGTGGGGCATGTTCTTCATCTTTTGCCTGGCCACCCTGTTTAATCCGGTCGTCTCCCTGTTGTCCCTAATGCTGCTCACGTTCTTTGCACTGCAAGAGTATTTCTCCATGATCCGTTCGAAAAAAGCTGACCGCAGGCTATTCTTATGGGCCTATCTGTCGATCCCTTTTCAGTTCTACTGGATTTATATTGAGTGGTATGGGATGTTTATCGTCTTTATTCCGATTTATGTATTTCTCTTCCTCCCGATTCCGCGTCTGATTAACAAAGGAACGGTCGGTTTTATGCGCAGCGTCAGCCAGGCCCAGTGGGGACTAATGCTGATGGTATTCGGTCTCAGTCACCTGGCCTATTTCCAGTTCGCCACGCCGAAATATGGCGGAGGATTGGTGCTTTTTCTGGTGGCGTTTACGCAGCTTAATGATGTTGCCCACTATTTGGCTTCACTTTATTTCGGCAAACGAAAAATCGTTCCAACATCCAATCCGTATCTAACCTGGGAAGGCTTTGCTTTCGCATTTGTGGTTACAACGGGTGTGTCTTACCTGATCTACCCGTACCTGACGCCGCTGACCCCGGCCTTCGGACTCTTCTCCGGTATGCTAATAAGTCTTAGCGGATTCTCCGGCAGTCTGACAGTTTCCGTACTTAAGCGGGATCTACTTATTGGTGACGGTGACAAGTTTGAAGCTTTGAAAGAGAGCTACTTGAGCCGTATCGACAGCCTGACCTACACCTCTCCGGTCTTCTTCCATGTGATCCGTTATTTCTTTGATTTCATGTAGCCCTCCGCCGGAACGGGATAACCCGTTATCCCATGTTGCTGCCGTCTAAAAAATATGCAGGAACCATGCCTTGGAATAGGCTCCGTTAAAGGATTTATCCGTACCATCAATAATTACATCATAAACTTTCGTCAGTTCTTTATAATAATGGGCGCTCCAAAAGATATAATTCGCAAGCACAATAACAGTGGCGCCTATAGCCCCGTAGATATGGAAATTGGTGAACATGTACACAGCAATCCATAATACCATCGAGCTCATTAGCAGCAGGACCTGATAAAGGATGGTTTCCGCACTGTTCAGGATTTTTCTGTAGCTGCTGAAAGGTTTGACTTTTTTCTCCGGTCCCGGGCGAAAGACAAGCACTGAACCCACATTTTTCTCCATCGTTTTATAGAAAATATGATGTACAATTTCTTTGGTAATTTCGTCCTCTTTCAAGTTATACAGCTGAGTGATCGTGCGGCAAGTGATCCAGTATACTTCCTTGTAAATCCGATACCTCACCACAACCTTGGCAAGCATGATGCCCAAGATAAACAGCGCCATAAAACCGGCTCCCTTAGCCTGAGGGTTCACCTTCATATTGATGATCGCAGGGATCACAAAGCTGATGATGGCGATATAAAAGGCTATGGTCTGGTCCCTTTTTTTCTGCTGAAGCCCTAATTCACTGACGCACAACTCATAGGTATTCTCCAGACGAAAATTTTTGGTGGTGTTGTACTTGCTTGCATCAATACCATAATCTCGATACCTGAACATCGTGTTATTCCTCCCCTGAATATGTTAATGAGTATATGGAATGGCCGGGATTTCTTCTGAGACAACTTGCTTCAGGTACTCATAGTTCTCTTTCGTATTCGTACAGAGCAGCGGTATAGGACGGTTATACACGGGCTTGTCATATTCTATTGTCCCGACATAGCCGCCGGACTCCTGGATGATAACCGAAGCAGCTGCGAAATCCCACGAAAAAACACGGATCTCAAAGTACATATCCACACGTCCGCATGCCAAATACACAAGCTCCAGCGCAGCTGACCCCATTCGCCGAATATCGTCACACTTGTCATACACTTTTTCAATTATATTCAAGCATGGTTTGGCAAAATCCTTGTTATATAGACTCATTGCTGTACAAAGAATGGAATGTTCCAAGTCGCGTCCGGAAACCTTGATCTGCTCTCCGTTTAGATAGGCTCCTGTACCTTTCTCTGCGTAGAACATTTCATCCCGGTAAGGATTATAAACCACCCCGAGTACCGGTTCATTATCCTTCAAAAGGCCGACCGAAATGGCACTAAGTCCAATATCACGGATAAAGTTGGCCGTTCCGTCTAGAGGATCCACGATCCACAAATAAGGATGTTCATAGTCGCTGGCCTCACTTTCTTCTCCTATAAAACCGCAGTTGTCCAACAGGGGCATCAATCGGCTCTTCAGAAACGCCTGCAAGGATAAGTCGACCGACGTGACATTATTGGATACGTTCCCTTTGCTATGTATTGTGAAATCCTTATTCTTCATCAAAAGACTAGCCTCACGCACGATTTCAATCACGTTCTTAATCACAGCCACACCCGCCTTTTATCCATATAATCTTCACAACTTTTGCCAGGACAGATTCCAAGTATACCCTTTATTTTTAATTTTTTCATCGTAAAAAAATTCACCCAATGTGGAGGAAACACAGAAAATCGTGTATAAGCATTACCTTTATTGACATCAGTATATCCGCCTTCAAATGTTGCTGTTTCAGCTTCATAGGTCTGTGCCGCCGCGGATACTACATTTACCCAAGGCATTTGAATTGCCCATAAGGACAGACCTAGGATGGGCTTGAGTATTCTCTAGGGAACACCTGGTGAGTTGTCACTGAAAGAACTTACCTTATGTGGATTTTCTATTTTCGAACCCATTATTATCTTAGTAAGATTCAAAAGCAGCTCCACTTCAATTGGCAATTCCTCATGATTAAGAGCCTATTTGAATCAAACAGGAGGTGTTGTCCGATGAAATCACCAAGCATAGCATTTCGTATATTGCTGATTTGTTTAATCTGCTCTTTACCTATCTCACTTGTCACAAACGCTAGCAAGGCAGATGTTAGCCAGGACAATAATTATTCAATCGGTGACATGGTGTATTTGGGAACTTACCTGGGTTCGCCATTAAAATGGGAAGTCATTGGTCAGGACCCGGAAGGAAACCCGTTATTATTGGCCGACAAGATCCTGGAATACCTGCCATATGACCGCAATGGGAACGGAAAGTGGGCCAGCAGCACACTGCGTACCTGGTTGAACGACTCCTTCTACAACACGGCTTTCAGCGATGCGGAGAAAAGCTTGATCTTAAATACCACATCCAACGAAAATACCATTGACCAACTCTTCCTTATTTCAAACGATGAGTGGGACGCCTATCTTCTAGGGAAAGGCAAAGAAGAGATAGCAAAGGAACAGCTGAAGCATTTGCAAGAATTTGGCTATGCTAATTACGACTTCTGGGTATCTGATCCATGGGATGAACTCCATTATGTAACAGGCAGGGGCGGAAAAGAGGTAACCTCTTCTTCCGGAATTTGTCCGGCCCTGTATCTGGATCGCTCAAAACTTTCCGCATCGTCACAGGGAAACTTATCTATGGCAGCTATAGACGGTGATGGATATGGACGCGTGGACTTTGAGCGGATACAACAGGATCCTCGGTGGCTGGAGACAGAAGTCATCAATGAACTTGAACCCATTAACTCTTCAGGAATCGATTATCCTATCAGCGATTACTCTCATCACTTAAATAACTACAAAGGCCAACCTCTTTTCGTCCAAGGCGATTATGAGAATGAGATCTATCTCATGAAATGGAATGGAAATATACCCCGCACCAAATTGTGGTTCAATTTCAACACCCTTTATCCAAAACAAGAGTTAAGTGAGGCGGAAAAACGCGAAATTCAATTCCCGGAGTCTCAATTTTACGAGAACCAGCTCTATTATGTGAACGGTCAGTATGTACTCTGCAAAACTTTTTTATACTATGACAAAAACACAACGAGGTATAAACCCTTCTTCCCGGGGAAAGAGTTGAAACGTTTCGTCACCATAAATAGTCAAGGTGAGTTCTCAACCCACGAGTTCCATCTAACCCTCCCCCCCAGTAAAGATCATTATTATGTAATCATGAATCTAACTTATCAAAACGGAAAATACGAAATGAAGGTTGGACAGGTTGGACATGTTATGAGCGGCCAACCCGCAAGCATTCCTGTCCATGTATATCTCTACACCTCTTCCGATCTGGTAAACTGGACCAAGACAAAAGATATACCCGGCCGGCCTGAAAGTTATAACAGCTATACCTCCGATAATCAATTAAGAAAGAAGTATCCGAAAGTCATATCATCCTTAGAATCACTTCTGAAATCGAATATCCCGGTCGATTATAAAACCACAACCCAGAAGAGCGATGGATCTCTGGATTTTAGCGGAAAGGGAAGCTCATTTATTACCTATACAGACTTGAAAGAAATATCAAATCATAACGCTACCTATTTAGCGTTGAAATGCGGAATTCAAAGATACTTTTTTGAGTACTATATCGATGTTCTCGTCAAATTAAAACCTGATGGTACCCTGCAGATTCTCGCCCCAAATGATCTCAAAATAACAGCCGGCCAGATTTACAAAGTAATTGCCATGAGAGAACAATTAGAGAAGTCGACCAAAAGTACTTTTGAACAACTCACCAAACATTATGCAGGGACAACTGCACTTAGTAAGACAGCGCTTCAGAGCGCCAAGAAATCGATTACTGCCGCCAGTGATCAAGTTTATTCATTGGAGAGAGAACTAGATGGAATGAAAATATTCTCTCTGGATCAACCGGATTCCCGCTGGTACTACAAACAAACTTATCCCCAATTCTTACTGCATGAGGACGGCGATCTGTTTGTTAGCGGAACACGAAAGGTATGGGTCGATCCTCAGCCTTCTTTTACTTTGAATATGAGTGACAGCATGTGGAAAAACAATGTGAATCAAGCCAAAAACCTGGGTGCTATTCAAACTACACGATATATGACAATTCAAGAAGAACCCTACTTTATGGTTTATAACTCTGCTTCCGGGTTACAGGAATTGAAGTTGCCTGACCGTATTCAATATTTGTCGTCTTTCTATATCCACGATGGAATTATTTATGGAACCGGAGTAATCAAAAACAAAAAAACAAGTATTAGCGGTGAATCTGCTTTATTTGCTATCTTTCAATAATATAGATGGTCACAGTTCCCTAACCGGGTTCTGTGGCCATCTTAGTTTTTTCTTATGAAAATCATCTTTCTCTTCTTTACCCTGAAATATATTGGAGTATAATAGTTTACAATACTTGAGGCGGAGGGAAAGTAAGCGACTATGCTCAAAGCAAGAATATTCGATTTTATGCTATTTTTCACTTCCATTGCGGTCGCCTTGAGTTCAGAACGCATAATGATCCCTGGCGATACTTTTCTCATAGCTGTACTAGTGTACTGGGTGTTCTCCAGTTTTTATTATCACTTGCGTATTGTGAGTAAAAACGGAAACTCTACGATTGAATATGGAATTAACTATGACGCCTCGTTTGGTATTTTTTCGGGTCCATCCGGCGTGTTTATCTTCGTAGTGATCTATCGGCTCACGGTCTATTTATACAAAAAAAGTACAAAGACGGCTGATCCCGAGGAATTTCTGGACACCTTCTATAATATTGGCTCCTTTGCCCTTACCGGCTCGAGTGCCTATTACTTATATCATTTATTATATCCGCTGTTCTCAGGCGTACCCTTCGGTTTCTGGATGCTGATGATGCTCATAACGGTAATTTCTACAGTCCTATCGTCTTCCTTCCTGGTCACTACCTGTATCATCGGAGGAGATATTACTACGCGGCAAGAAGCTAAGAGCCTGTTCCTCCGGAACCGGACCTTGCTGGATTTAGGTAAAATAGCGATTTCGAATGGCCTGCTGCTGCTGTTCCTTCAAGAGGGGGAGTGGGATAGGCTGATATGTGTGTTCCTGCTGAATTACATCGTCAGCCGCTCGTTCTATTCCAAATCCCAAAGCATTCAGAATAAGTTCGAGCGGGATCAATTCGAGCAAATGGCCTACCAGGATTTCTTAACCGGCTCTTTCAACCGTTCTTATATGGATAAAACCATGAAAGAGCTCGATCAGAGTGAAGAGTGGATCGGGGTCGTCGTTGCCGATATCGACAAATTCAAAAAAATCAACGATACCTATAATCATGCCGTGGGAGACCGGGTCATTCAACATTTCGCCGATACGATAACCTCAGGTATAACTGCAGACGATATCCTGTGCAGGAGCGGCGGCGAGGAATTCACGATTTTCCTAAGAAATAAAAGCTTTGATCAAACGGTCCGCCTGGTCGAAGATATCCTTCATAAGGTTGAACACGGTTCGGTCAAAGCTGAATATAAGGAGAAACGTATAGATATTTGCTATACCGCATCTTTCGGTCTCTATTACTACAAGATTAACCCGAATCTATCGATCGAAAAAGCTTACATTTATGCGGATCAACTGCTCCTAGAGTCGAAAGCACTCGGAAGAAATCGGGTATCACTGAAGCACGACACTCGCGGAATCGTGGGATGAACGGGCGTTGCCTACACCTGAAACCACTGATTTAACAGCTGGCGCAGCCTCCTGCGCCACTCCAGATCTTCCTCCTGGATAAAAGCCGGTAGCCCAGGGTTGTCAATGCTCTGTGTATGTATGCTACCGCTTCTTTCACTGATCTGCGGTCCAGGCAATCTTCCTCTGGGCCTTATGAGATTGTGTGTTATATTCTTTACGTTGCCCTCTTAGGGATTCTCACCATCACTGTCGTACCCTGGCCGATTTCACTGTCGATCGTGATCCCGTAGGCTTCGCCGAAATAAATGCGGATTCTCTCCTGGGCGTTAAACAGCCCGTACGATTTGGATTGGCTGTTTAATACCGTATCCATAGTTTCGCGGGTCATTCCCGGACCGTTATCTTCAATGCCAAATACAATCGTGTCTTCCTCAAAGTGAGCCCGCAGGCTAATCTTGCCGCGTCCTTCCCGTTTGTTGTCGATCCCGTGCTCAATCGCGTTCTCCACAATAGGCTGCATAATCAGCTTGATCATATGAAAGCCCAGAACATCCGGGTCCACCTCGTACACTACATCAAAGCTGTGATCATGCATAATCAGCTGCAGGTCAATATAAGATTTCGTATTCTCTAGTTCATCATGTACACTGATTACATCCTGTCCCCTGTTCAGGGTAGTCCGGTAAAATTTGGAGAGGGTCGTGGTAATTTTACTGATGTCATACGCTTTAATGCTTATAGCCTTCCAGTTGATCAGCGACAGGGAATTATAGAGAAAATGCGGGTTGATCTGAGCTTGCAGCGCTTTAAGCTCCGCGTCCTTCTGCACGACCTTGCTGCGGTAGACTTCATTAAACAGCTCATTCAGGCTTTGCAGCATATCCTTGAAGCGCGATGCCAGCTCACCGATCTCGTCATTCGAATCCACAATAATGTCGACATGCAGATCCCCGCGGGTCACTCTCTTCATCGTGCGGTTCAAACGGTAGATCCTTCTTACAAAAGCGTTCGACAACAACCAGACCGTTGGGACCAGAATCAGCAGGCAAATCCCGACCGTGAGTATGGTGGCGCGGAGAATCGTCTTGGCGTCGACGCCGATAGAGTCTTTGGGCATATAAAAGACAAGCTTCCAGCCTGTCGCGCCAAGCTCTTGGGAAATCACGATGAAATCATTGGCCCTGCCTTCGGCCGCTTGAGCCGATTCAAAAGGCGGCAGCCCGTTTTGATAGGCAAAAACAGGCTCTTCCGCTTCATTCTCCACAAGGACGCCGTAATCACCAGAGACCACATTGGTCAGACCCGCAAAAATATCCTTGCTGTCAAATCTTAAATAAATCAGGTTGTCATATTGCGTTCCCGAACCGCCCACCATTCTCCGCACGGCGGACAAGGCCGGACCATCCTTGATCCAATGTGTCTGCCCGCTTACCATCGCCGCTTCAAACCACGGCTCCCCGGATACGTAGCCAATCGGCATAATTGTATTTTTCCGTTCCGTGATGTTGTTCCCTGTATAAACTGTCAGTTGCCTGATTTCTTCGTTCAGAAACATAATCGTATTGAACAGCGGCTCCACGATAGTGTTCAGATCATTGTACATATAATAGTAATTATCGGAGTAATCGTTGTTGAAGACGGACACCACACTGGAGTTATATGTAATCGAATCCAGCGCGGCGTTGAGCTTACCGAACTTATAATCCAGATTAGAGGTGATTTCCGACACATTGTCGGTTAATGTCAGCCGTGCCTGCTGAACGAGCAGATTCCTGGATTGATCATAGGAATACCAGCCAAGCACACTTAGAGGAATAATGATGACAAACAAATAAGAGACAAACAGCTTATGCTTAATCCTTAAACCCCTGATGATCCGGCCAATGCGCTCCAGCTTAACCCCTCCTGTCTTAAAGCCTCTCTTCCTTATAAATTAGCATTGAGGTCGTCAAATAACAATCTGCAAGAAGAAACTGCCCGCCCACGTGAACCCCTCCGCCAACAACAAGTGGGTGTCCCAAGCCATTTCCGGCTTCTGGAACACCCTCTTAAACTTGCTTTTCGCTTACTCCTTGACGGCACCGAGCACGATCCCGCTGACGAAATACCGCTGCAGAAACGGATAGATGAGCATAATCGGTATCATCGAGACCATGACCTTGGCCGCATTGAGCAGTTGGCTGGACATATTGGACAAACGCTTGATCTCTTCCGGATCAGTGGTGTTCATAATCGAATTCACGCTGATAATCAATTGCTGGATATAGGTTTGCAGCGGCCAATTCTCCTTGTGGTTCATCAGAATCATCCCGTCAAAAAATGCATTCCAGTGACCGACAACCGAAAACAGGGTGACCGTTGCGAGTGAGGGAAGGGAAATGGGGATATAAATCGTCACCAACGTTCTCCATGCCCCCGCCCCATCCATCCCGGCAGCCTCCTCCAGCTCCTTCGGAACACCCTTGAAGAAATTCATCAGCAGAATCACATTAAATATTGGAACGGCGGTAGGCAGCACAAGTGCCCAGATGGTATCGAGCAATCCATACATGTTGATCGTCATATACCACGGGATCAGCCCGCCGTTGAACAGCATGCAGAAGATAACAAACCACATATAGATATTTCTACCCGGAAAATGTTTATTCGATTTGGATAACGGATAAGCCATCAGCACCGTAACCAGCAGGTTGATGATCCCTCCAAGCAGCACTCTTTTCACAGATACACCAAAGGAGATAAAAAAGCTCCTGTCCCTGATTACCGATTCATAGGCTGAAAGATTGAAATCAACCGGCCAGAAAAAGACCTGCCCCGACATGGCTGCCACTTTGCCGCTGAACGAAATGGCCAAGGTATTCAGTACGGGTGCCAAGGACAGAAAAGCAATCAGGGTTAGAATACAATAAATCACAATATCAACAGTCCGGCTGGTTCCTCGGATCACAACAAATCACCTCTGTCAGAAAATACGGTAGTTGGCAAACCGGGCGGCCAGACCATAGGAAGCGGCAATCAGCACAAAGCTTACGACCGATTTGAGCAGACCTACCGCTGTTGCCAGTCCATATTGGATTTCAAGCAATCCTGAACGGTATACATAAGTATCAATGATATCTCCCGATTCATAGACAATCGGATTATATAAGTTGAGAATTTGCTCAAAACCCGCATTAAGCACATTTCCGAGGCTTAAGGTCGCTAACAGAATAACCGTTGTCATTAAACCTGGAATCGTAATATTGGTTAACCGTTGAAATCTGTTCGCTCCATCAATGGCGGCGGCTTCATACAGATTGGTATTGATTGAAGTGAGCGCAGCGATGTAGATAATCGTATTGAATCCGAATTCCTTCCATACATCACTCGACACGATAATAATGCGAAACCAATGATTGCTCTGGAGGAACATAATCGGATCGCCGCCGAACCACCCGATCATCTGATTGACAATGCCGTCCAGACTGAGCAGGTTAATCAAAACGCCTGAAAGGATGACCCAGGACATAAAATGGGGCAGATACACAATGGTTTGAACGGTCCGCTTGAATTTAACGTTCGCCACTTCATGAAACAGCAGCGCAAATATAAAGGGAACGGTCAATCCGGCAATGATTTTCATCAACGCAATGGTTAAGGTGTTCCCCAGAATCAGCCTGCTGTCCGGCAGGCTGAACATGTACTTGAAATTCTCCCATCCCACCCATTCAGAGTGAAATACACCAAGCGTTGGTTGAAAATCCTGAAAGGCAATTACAATCCCAAACATGGGAATCACACTAAATGCTACAAGCAACAATATGCCGGGCAGCAGCATAATGTGGTAATTCCAGATGAAGGCTCTGTTTCTCATGGTGTCTCAACTGCTTCAGCTACCTCTTTGGTGATTTCATCTCCTCCGATACTTTTCCATGTCTTGACGAATTTGTCGAATTCCTCAAGGGGAGAAGTACCGGTGATGATTTTCAAAAAGGTCTCATTTTCGAGTTTTTCTAAATTGGCTCCCTTTTTAAGCATGGCATCGGTCTTGCCGTAGAAGACAGGCTCCACTTTCACAATTTCTTTCGCTCCGGTGACGGAGGCCGCAGTATAGAATGCAAGCGAATCTGCGTAAGCGGGAATATCCTTTTTCGGATTTTCATTATTTTTCAGTACAGCCTTGACTCTGGGCAGGATGCGGGCAGGCAGACCGTCCAGAGTCTTTTCCTGAATCGCCTTCTCATAAATCGGAACATCGCGTGCCAGGGAATCTTGATAATCCAGCTGCAGATTCAACGGATAATTAAGCCAGCCCACACCTAAATCCTTATATAGCTCCTGCGCCACCGGATCAATCAGGCGGATGCCTTCATACTCCACACTGAGCATTTTCAAGGCAGCTTCCGGATGCTCTGCCTTTTTATTCACCACAAGGAAGGTTCCGGACGGCGTTGAAGGCACGATATTCCGTTTGCCTGCCTCGTCCAGCGGCACCGCCAGCGGCACCCAGTCCGCTTCCGGATTTGCTTTCACCGCATCAGACAAAGCCCAGCCTCCGAACCAGGGGGCAAACAGGATGCCTGCCCGGCCGCCAGACACCAGCCCGGCATTGTCCTCAAATTTACGGGTCAAAAATTCTTTGTCGATCAACCCGTTCGCATACATATCTCTCAGTTCAGCGAGTGCCTGCTTCGTCTCTGAAGTGGTGGAACCGTAAATGATGTTTCCGCTCTCATCCTTGAACCAGCTCTTCGGATAGGCGTGATGGATATTAAAGATCGGATCGAAGGTGAAGAACCCGCCGTCTGCGACCACCGTTTTATCGCCAAGAAGACCAACGGTATCCGCTTTCCCGTTTCCGTCAGGGTCCTGCTCCTTGAACGCTTTAATAACGTTCTTTACCTCATCCATGGTACGGGGCAGCTCAAGCTTCAGGGTGTTCAGCCAATCCTGGCGTATCCACAGGAGCTGGAAACTACCGTCAATGTTGGTGTTGGGCAGCGCCATCAGCTTGCCGTCGATTTTCCCGGTATTCAGCACCCGGTCTCCCGTATAGGAGCTGTAATAATCTTTAATCAGTTGAGATGCATATTGATCATATATATCGGTCAGATCGGCAAGCATACCCGCTTTCGCCATTCTCTTGAACTGCTGTTCATCCACAACTAGAATGTCAGGCAGCGAATTACTCGAAATCGCCAGGGTGACCTTCTGATTGTAGGCGTCCAGGTCCTCCACCGAGAAATCGTATTTCACTTTTACGTTCAGGCGATCCTCGACATATTTCAGATAGCTGTTATTTTCAAGCGTATCTCCTGCCGGCAGATTGTTCCCTGATACCCCCTGTCTCCCCAGAGAAACCGTAATGGGTTCTTCATATTTGCTGAAAGGTCCATCCTTCTCCGCACCGGTGCCGGCTGCTTCATTGCCTCCGGCATTCGTGGATTCATTGCCAGAGGGCGCAGAATTCTCCTCCTTTTGACTGCTGCCGCAGGCCGCCAGCAATACCAGCACCATAACCATGGACAGCATCAAAGCCATAACACGAAATTTGACTAATCTCATAGATGCCCCTCCCGAACTTTTTTATAAAACGCTTTCACGCTTACAGTTAAATTGTAAATTAGCCTGGAATGAAGTGAAATCATAATTTTTTTGGATTCGCGTCAAATAATTTGGAACAACAAGCAGACCCGTAGACCCGTTAACACTATGCATGCAAAATAACCCCATAAAGTGGGGCTTCAGCTTCGATGATTACTCATGAAATCATGATCCTATTCGTCCAGCATTTCACGGTATTTCTGCGGACTGATTCCGTAATATTTCTTGAAGGTCAGGCAGAAGTAGGAGGAGCTCCAATAGCCGACATTTTCAGCAATATCGACGATTTTCATATTGGTGTTGCCCAGTAAATACTGTGCCTGCTCCAGACGCTGCAGGGTTATGAATTTGATTAGGCTTTGTCCGGTTTCTTTCTTGAACAAATGGCTCAGGTAGGTCGGATTTAGCGATACCCGCCCTGCGATGACTTCCAAACTGATATCATCCCTGAAATCCTTCTCCACAATTCTGATGACTTGCTGCACAATATGGCGTTTGCTTTCATCGGGAGCGCCGTTGTCCGGTTCAATCTCAGAGAGTGCCTGCAGCAGCACTTCCTTCACATCTTGAATGGAATCACTCTTAAAAATACGCTCCACCGTTTGCTGAAAATCTGCTTTCTGCCTGCGGCCCGATTGATCAAACGCATTTCTCACCAGATCCGAACACAGATACTTGATGTATATCGCGGAGGAACTTCCGTTTCGGCTCAAGTGGCTGAACAGAAGCTCAATGCTTCTTGAAGCGCCCGCATATTCCCCGTGATTAATAAATTGGTTGATATCCGCAATCAGAATCTCGGCACTGACATTATCCGGAACACGGCCCGCAAGGTCATCTCCGGCAAACAGAACCACCGTATCCTCAAAAAAGAATTTATAGTCCAAGGTTTGCTCAATCTGCCCGTAGCATGCTGAAATTTCATGCCAATCGGAGACCACGGGGCCGTATACAATGCAGCAATGCCGGTACCACTGTTCCGATATCCGCTCCGCCAGTCTTTCGCTCATTTCCCGGATCTCTTCCTGGCCGCCGCTGACCGGGCACGAGACAATAAGCACGCTTTGATATTCATTCAAATTCAGCACTTCATATTCACCGGCCGCGAGTTGTTGCACTGTTTGCTCAAAAGCCTCGTAATTGCGGTCAAAGAAACGCTCTTTGAGATCAATCAGCATTAGCGCAGCCGGCCCCCCTCCAAACGGCAGCTCAGCAACATTGCTGATGACAGTAACCCCGTTCAGCAAATCGATCAGCCACTTTTCCTTCTCATACTCCAAGCCCTTTTGATACCCCTGCATAATTTCGGCAGTGCGGAGCTGCTGTGTTGCCTTATGCGCGCATTTCTGCATCACGCCGGACATCACCCCGGCGAACTCATCCATATCAATCGGCTTCAGCAGGTAACTGGAGGCATTGGTGTACAAGGCTCGGCGGGCATAGTCAAATTCCCCGTAGGCACTGTAAATAATGATTTCCAGGGATGGCTGCACCAGGCTTGCCTGCTCCGCTAGCTCCAGTCCGCCCATAAAAGGCATTTTGATATCTGTGAGCAAGATGTCCACCGGGTTCAGGTGAAGATACTCCAGCGCCTTCTCCCCATTCTCTGCTTCTATTACCCGCAGATCGTATTTCATTTCGGCTATCAGCCCTCTGATGCCATCACGTTCAATTTTCTCATCATCCACAATTAATATGGTAAACATAGAGTTCCCTCCTGATCTCTGATAGAATCAAAAGCAAACGTTTTCTATTCGTTGAAGCCTACTTGATGAGGAGGTCCCGCCATGCGTCAAGCGTACCGAAAAGCCAATGCACTTCTCAATCAGCATATCTCAAATATCAGTGACGGACAAACCTCATTTCATATTCATTACTGGGGCTTCATGCCGAATCATTATAATAATCCTCTCCACCGCCATTCTTTCTTTGAAATCTGCTATGTCCAACAAGGCACAGGCTCTTACCAGGATGACAGTGCTGTCTACCCCCTGGAGCCGGGAGCCCTGTTCTGTTCACGTCCAGGCATCTGGCATCAGATCCGCAGCGAGCAGGGGCTCGTTCTGTTCTTCATCGCCTTTGAAATCGACGAATCCCGCACCTCCGCGGCTCACCGCAAGCCGTTTCAGGATATCACCGTCAGGGGACAAGTCATTGCCGAGCAAGACAATGCCGCGCTCTCTGCCCGAATCTGGCGAACCCTCTTCAACCTTGCCGAAAGCGAGGCAACGGTGTCCAGGCTGCCGATGAACCATCTGGTGCTTGCTCTGCTGCATTCTTTCCCGCAGGCGTTCTCCCCGAAATCCAATCCGCAGGCCGGAGCCATGGAGGAAGATAGCGGAGAGCACCGCCATTTCGAGCGGGCCAAGCTTTACATCCGCGACAACTTATCCTCCCCGCTGCAAATGGCCCAGGTTGCCCGGGAACTGGATATTTCCCCACGCCACCTGTCGAGAATTTTTCAGATCCGCCTGGGCCAGACTTTTGTCCATTATATTCAGGAACGAAGAATCCAACAAGCCAAGGATTTGCTGCTGCACACCGATTTCCCCATTAAAGACATCGCCGAGCGCTGTGGCTTCGATTCTGTGCACTATTTTACCCGCGTGTTCACCAAACAGCTCGGTGTCTCCCCCGCCCGGTTCCGCAGATTGCAGTTTGCGGACGGAAGACAAAACCTGTAGCCACATCGCCAAATGTCCGGATTGTACAAAAAATCAGACACGGTTTTCAAAGAAAATTCCTGCCGTACTCCTTACAATGGTTGTAATCCCTTAGAAGGAGTGTGTCCCCAAATGTTTGAGAAACGACCCGTCAACCTCGTACGTAGCCCTGTTCCTGTTCTTCAGGATGACGTACACTCGTCTGAGCCTCTTCCAGTGCTCTGGGAAGGCTATTCTCCGATTGCCGCCTCCCTGCTTCAACTCGCCAGTGAGAAGGGAGCAGGCAGGATTTATGTTGCTTTTGATGGCACTCACGGTGCCCCGTTTCAAACCGTTCTGCAGAAAACAGTGTATGTGCTCGAACAAGAAGGCCATTCGGTGTCCCTCATCGGTTCCGGCAGCTATCTCAAGACGGGTGAGGAGCTGCGGAAGCATTTTGCTTCCAATATTACAGATAACCGGGTCTTTGGCTATTTTACAGACGGAAGCATTGAGGACTATTTCCGGACCGGGGCCAGGGAAGAAGCCGCCCGAAGGCTGGATGAAGCGGAACCGGGGGCCGATTCGGTTACATTCTGTATTGCTTTTGGTCCGGGGGCTTACTGGCTTGGAGCGGGACGCTTCGATACTTCCTATTTTCTTGATGTCTCCCGTGAATATCAGCAAGTCGGCCACCGGCAGGAGCTGCTCAATTTCGGCCTCAACTGGAACCGGGATGCCGTGGAGAAATATAAAATCGCCCTGTTCGTGGAATGGCCGATTCTGGAAACGTACCGCAAACAAACATTGGATGAAATGGACTATTATATTGACCTGAATCAGCCGAAACAGCCGGTCATGGCTGCCGTGCCGGCCTTACGCCATATGATTTCGGACATTGCTAAGTCGCCGCTGCGGGTGAAGCCTTTTTATGCACCGGGGGTATGGGGCGGGCAGTTCCTCAAAAAACTGGCCGATCTGCCGGAAGATTGGATCAACTGTGCCTGGAGCTTTGAGCCGATTGCCCCGGAGAATTCAATCATTGTGGGGTATGAGGGCAAGCAAATGGAGATCCCCTTTCTGCTGGTGATGCAGAATGAGTACGCCGCGATCTTGGGAGAACGTCTGACGGACTTGTTCGGAGATTATTTCCCGATCCGCTTTAACTATCTGGACACGATGGACGGAGACAACTTATCCTGCCAGGTCCATCCCACCCAGGACTATATCCGCAGCCGTTTCAATGAATTCATGGCCCAGCAGGAATCCTATTACATCATGGAGCAGCAGGGAGATTCCGGAGTATATCTGGGGCTTACGGAAGCCTGCACACCGGAGCAGTTCCGCCAAGATGTGCTCCAGGCCCAGCAGACGGGCATCCCGCTTACGCTGACCGATTATGTGAACCGTTATGAATCCCGGAAGGGCGATCTGTTCCTGATCCCTCCCGGAACGGTTCATTCTTCGGGGAAAGACAATCTGGTGCTGGAGGTTTCTTCAACCACATGGTGGTTCACCTTTAAAATCTATGACTTTCTGCGCAAGGACCTGGATGGCAAACCCCGGCCGATCAACATTGACTTTGCCTTCGATAATATTGACTTCACCAAAAAGACTGCCTGGGTTGAAGATCAGCTTATGCCTTCGCCGGTGCTTCTGCACAAGCAGGGGGAGAATGAAGAATATGTCCTGGGACAACGCGGAGATTTGCTGTTCTATGTCCACCGTCTTCACCTGCGGGATCAATGGCGCGACCATACACAAGGCGAAATGACCATGTATAATCTGGTTGAAGGAGAGGCGGTGCGGATTGTCTCTGCTGCAGACGAGGCGGTGTTTGTTGAATTGCACTACGCAGAATCGTATATTCTCCCGGCTGTGCTTGGAGAATATACAATCTTCAATCTGGGTTCCGGTCCCTGCAAGCTGATCAAGGCCGGTGTCTCCAAAGCATGGGATGTGAGTTTCCTTGAGCCGTAATATCGTACTCGCGCTGGATGTGGGCGGAACCTTTATTAAGACATGCGTGCTGGAGGACGGCCTTCCGCTGCCAGCCAGTGAAATGGAGTTCCCCGCCCTTGCCGATCGGGATCAGGAAACCGTTCTAGACCATTTTGTATCCATATTCCAGATTCAGTACGACCTGTATCAGCACCTGCGCCGGGACCCTGGATTGGAATGCCGCTATCAGATCGGTATGGCTTTTCCCGGCCCCTTTGATTACAGGCAGGGCATTTGCCTCATTAGGGGGCTAGGCAAATTCGAGGCGATTTACGGGCTGAATCTGCTCCAAGCCTTTCGCGAACGCTGGCCCGCAAGCAGCTCCGTGGAGACCCGCCCGCTGCCTGACATGAATATTCGCTTTCAGAACGACGCCCGCCTGTTTGCGCTTGGAGTCAGCACCGACTTCCCCCGGGAGCGGTTCATAGCCTTGACGCTCGGAACCGGCCTGGGCTCTGCCTTCATCGACGGCTCCCGGATCATGGAATCTGGACCGGGCATCCCGCCAGACGGCTGGCTGTATGACCAGCCTTATCTTGACGGCAGAGCGGATGATCTTATCTCCAGAAGAGGTATTCTGAAGCTGGCCCGTGAAGCCGGTATTCTGGAGACGGACATGGATGTGAAAGAGCTTGCCCGTGAAGCCAGACAGGGAAACACTTCCGCGCACGAGGTGTTCGCCGAATTCGGAACCCGGCTCGGGGATATGCTCCATCCTTATGTGGGCGTCTACCGGCCGGAATTTATCATGCTGGGTGGACAAATCTCCAAAAGCTATGACCTGTTCGGGCCTGCCTTGCTGGCTCACTTGCGGATGCATTCTTCCCCCTCCTTGTCAGTCCGTACTGCGGAACATGTGCTTGCCTATACCTTTCGCGGCATTGCCCGGATGTTCAGCCACGATTAGATGATATTTCCTATACCAAAACAAGCGAACGGCTGCCCGTTCGCTTGTTTTGGTATAGGTGGGGAGAAACGAATGTCCCGCAGACCGATTCAATTATTAATGCCTACGGAGACCCTTCTCTAAACTTGGCAGGAGTGACCCCATAAAAATTACGAAAGGTTTGGATAAAGTAGGTCGAACTTCTGTATCCCAGCTTCTTATATATTTCAACGATCTTCATATTTGTCGTAGTCAGCAGCTCAACGGCTTTTTCCATTCTCACCTGTGTAATGTACCGGATAAGACTTTGGCCTGTTTCCTTCTTGAATAAATAACTTAGATAACTGGGGGTTAAATAGACTTGCTCCGCGATGCCTTCCAAAGAGAGATCTTGATCGTATTCTTCTGTGATTAAATCTTTAATGGTCCGAATTAGCCTGAGATTGGAATCATTCTTCCTGTTGACTCCTTTACCGGTTTCAATAATTGAAAGAATCGTAAACATAGTATTCTTCAAATCTTGAAGAGAAACGGTCCTATAAATTTTGTCCAAGTACTGGTTTATTTCCATAAACTCATGTTTTTTCTCTCTCGTTACCACCTTTTTCATGATTTCCGAACAAATAAATTTGGTATACAGGGAGGAGAATTGTCCTTTTGTTTTCAGGTAGGAAAACAGCAGCTCTATACTGTATTCCGCTCCTGTCAGATCATTGTATTCCAGACATTGGTATACCTTATCCAGTATCGGATTCAATTCGATTTCCTCAAATCTCGCTTGCTCAAAGGGTTCATCGGCAAACAGGATGGTATAATCATCCATAAAAAATTTGAATTCAAGCATTTGCTCCATCTCACAATAAGCATCATATAAGAATTCCGGTTGATTTACCGCTTTCCCAATGACAAGGCCAACCTCCATGTGTAAACGTTCGGCTGTGCTTCGAATAATCTTGTCTCCCAGTCCCCGCAGAGTTTCTTTATGGATGGAACTAGGATACTTGACGAAAACCATACTTTGATGCTCATTTAAGTTCACATAATCGAATTCATAGCTAATGTTATCGTTTAACAACCTAATAAATTCATCATTGTGAATATCAAAAAATTTTCTGCCGCAATCGACAAGAATCATATGTAGCCAATGCTTGTTATTGGCATATTGGAGCAATTCCGGGGACATCATCAATACATCCGTATTAAATTTCACTCCGTTTAATGAATCCAGCAGCATTTTTTCCTTTTCATACACAAGCCCCCGGTTATAACCCTCCACCAATTGTTCGTTTCGCAACTTCTTTACTTCTTTGTCTTCACAGGCTTTGATCGCCTGTTTAACCACACTGAGAAACTCTGTGATTTGGATCGGTTTGAGCAAATAATTCGATATGTTGGTACGTAATGCTCTTCTCGCATATTCAAACTCATGGTAAGCACTGAAAATGATCATTTCAATGTCCAGGCCAATCTCACTAACCTTCTCCGACAACTCCAGACCGTCCATAAAGGGCATCTTGATATCCGTAATCAGAATATCTATCTTTTGCTTCTCAAGGATCTCCAGCGCAATCTCGCCATTCTCCGCCAGGATCGTTTCAAGCCCCAGATTGTGTTCCTGTATTAAATGCTGAATGCCTTCTCTCTCAATGCGTTCATCATCCACAATCAGAATACGATACACCTACGCATCCACCTCTCCTTTTTACAAAAGAGTAATTTATAGCGTGAAGGATATACATTCTTATACTTTAACAAAAAAAGGGCTTCTCTATGAAAGATATAGCCCTTCTTATGCTAACCGTATTTTATATGGTTCTAAATGCAATCGTACCTGCATTGACACTATGGCACGACTGAATGGCTTTCTCTAACGTATCCGCAGCGCTTCCCCATTGCAGCATATACCGGAATTCGTAGAATCCCCCCAATGTTGCCTTGAAGTTTGTCTCCCAATAATTGGTCAGCACCCATGCATACAACGACTTATTGCCGTTCTCTTCTTGTTGGCCATGAACGAGCCTCGGACCGTATTCCAAAGGTCCCGTTTGCATCAGAGGCGTATCCGGAGTCGCGATGGACAGTCCACCTTGAGGAGAAATGATCGCAAGCCCTTCCTGAATACAATAGAAATCCGTACAGGTACCCGGCACCTGATCGATTCCGGGCCTTATGGCAGCCCCTGCCTTCTCAAACCAAAGTTCACCGCTGTCGGTTACATTAAAAGGGAGCGCGACATATACATTTTCAGGATCCCACACACTATCCTTGTGTATGCGAACGGATACATCGACTCTCTTCTGATCTTTGAACACTTTCAAGAACAACGAATAATGACTCATCCCTTGAACCTGATATTTCAATTCAATGATGCCATAAATCGGGCCATTCGTTATTTCCTTCACGCCTGAGAGGATACCGACAGAACGCTGAACATTCATGCCTTTGCGGTTCCTGCCCATGATTCTTCTCACAGTCATTTGATCGTTTTCGTCGCCGCAAGTCACTTCATATACCGGAGTAAATGCTCCGTAAGCCTGACGAGGATCGATTAATTCCTTACCCGTTTCTTTGTCTATCCAGGAGATGACGCCTTCTCCAGCTTTCCAAGCAATACGTACGTAACGCGATTCAATGTCATTTTCCGTGATTAATAGCTGGTGTGTCTCTTCCTGTGCAGGGGGGAAGATATCCCGTATATCATGAATACGGTCGGCTCCCCGCAAGCGGGTGCTGCTTGTCGTCACAGGGACTGTCTTCAAGGCTTCACGAATAATGAACCGCTTCTCTTCTTTGGCTTCCAGCTTGATCATGATCGCAATTTGGTAGCCTCTGCTGACCTTCTCCTGCTGATGGTTGACCACTTCTCCGCTTAGTTCATCGACAACCTCAAAACCCTTCCTGAAATAATCCGCTTCCCACTGCTCCTCCAGATAGAAGTGAGCCAAATCCTCTACGGGATAATCAAAGGAATTGATCACTTTGTACGTGAACGCCCTGTCTGCCCTCAACAGCGCATCGCCCCGCCCCTTCAGAACCTCATCCAAAGAGACATGAACCAGTCTGCTGGCATTTGCTGCATACGCCTCTTTTCGGACAGCAAGCTCCTGCACCATGATGTGCCATGGTTCCGATATGGACGAGTGATATCCCCAAGTATGCTCGGCATACATCATCAATTGTTGCTCTGCTTGCGCAATATGGCCCGAATCTACAATCTTGCGCTCCGAGTCCAGCCTCTTGACAACTCCCAAGGTACGTTGGGCATTTCTGAAAATCTGTGTATGCATTGCGGTTGAAGCAACCCCATCAGACCACCAATCCGGCCAGTCCCCTCTATATACAGGAATCTCTGCTTCCTGCTGCCTCAATAGATCAAAGTAACGGTTTAGTGTTGTCATTTCAATCTCAACGTTATCCCCGTGCTTATGATTCCATTCCTTGATAAAGCTCATAATTCTGGGATTTGGAGCCGAATTATCCCTTAGCAGCCCCATTACATTCACCAATACAAAATCGTATGGATATTGCTCCTTCTCCAACTGATCCAGATACCGGGAGATTCTGGTTTCCGCAAGTTTCCAGTGATCTTTAGAGATGCCCCATACCGGGTCTTCGTCTTTTATGGTATAGGACAGCGCTCCATCCGGATTGATACCAAGATCATTACCCATCATGTAATGCTCACCGCTCCATACTAACAAGCGATTTCCTTTTGGTGTTTCCCAATAAAATGGAAATTGCTTGCGCCCTATCGCAAACATTCCATGATGGGTATGGATACAGGACAGCAAATTTTCAACTCCAGCATCTGCCAATGCCTGTGCGTAGCCCCAGCTGTATCCATTAATATCTGCGGTCATTGCCGATTTCACCTGAAGCCCCAGCGACTGAGCGAATTTCCCTGCCCGTGCAAGCATACTGCCAAGAAGCTCGAAATTGATCAATTCCGTCATATTTAAGTAGGTACCCGATAACTCAATATCCCCTCGTCGGAGCGCTGCTTCAAAGTGTTCCTTCTCCTCTTCCGATGCTTCTTCCAGAAACTTCTCAACGGCCCAGAAGGTTTCGCAAGTCCATTTAAAACCCGACCATTCTTTACGGGCCTCCGTATGAGAAGCCTCGCATATAGCAATAGCTTGCCGAATAAAGTCCACGTGATATTGTTCTATTTTCTCTTGTCTCTCGGTGTAACCAATATCCGTATGGGAATGATGAATAACATATATTTTCCACTTCTTCTTGTTGTTCATTTTTTTATTCTCCATTCAATATGGCATGTATTTTTACATTTTTATTATATCTACCAGGCTAAATCGAAAGATATAATACTTTTTTTTGAAACATGTCAGATTTTTGTGGCGTGGGTCAAAGGCAACCCCCATACTTCAAACTCGAAAATACGCGCCTGAAAATCATTCTGGGCGGGATAAGTAATATATAATCTGATATACCTATAGATACAGCGCTCTACCTCATGCGTAGTTAAGATGGACTCATTATTGTTGACGGTCTCTATCCGTTCCCATTTTTCTTTATTGTTGCTCCCCTGGATCTCAAAATCCATTGTGATATAACCGGGGGCATTTGAATGCCTGATCACAAATTTCAGAATAGCTCTGGGCTCCAGAAGATCCAGCATCAACCAATGGATGGGCTTGGACTTGTCTGAATGCCAGGAATCCGTCATCCAATTCTCCCACCTGCCATTCACGACATGGGTTGCTTTACATACTGTTTCCTGATCAGGGCTATACTCACTATCCGCCGATACCTCAGCTCCAGGTGCATAGTTAACTAAAGATTGTGCGGTATTGCTAAGAATTTGCTCCTTAAGGTGCTCCGAGTTATGTAAGATCAGTTTATCCAGTAGAGAGAATAGTTTCGTGTCCAGTTGTCTAATCTCTTCTTTAAGCTGAAGGATTCTATTAGGCTGCATAAGCTTCCGTCTCAAAGTATCCGCATGGAAATTTGAGATTAGATGGTACCTGAATTTAACATATTCATCTCTAAACTCACAAAAGCGCTGCCGCCATTCTTCATGTGAGGATAAAAAAGGAAAAGCTTGTTCAAATATATCAAACATAATTAAAGCCGAACCATGAAAGCTTCTGCGCATGACTTCAAATTCAACCGCAACCGCATTTGCATCTTTAAGCCCCTCCATAAGAGAGACATTATCATTAAAACGATCAACGGCTTCGACTAAATTATTGGTACGATTCTTATGGCACTCCACAAAATCTTCAACCAGATCCAGATAGCTGTGATAGCTCGATGAGCCTATTTTCTCTATGCTGAACAGCTTGTTATAACAATAATTCCTGATTTCCTTAAAAGAAGCATTGGATTTACTCCAAATATCCGCTACTAACTCCTCGGTCAGCTGGAGCTTAAAAAAAGGCTCTCCCTTCATCACATTCAGGGTTACTTCTTTGTTCAGCTGATTTTCTCTGATCACGAAAATCCTTCTTGCTGAATCATATTCCGTGATTAAAAAGGCATGATCATCAATGACCGTATCGTATGAGCTCAAAAAAAACAGATACTTGTAGTTAGCAATCATCACCACCGGGCACTGCTGATCAATGTTCATTTTAATCGCAGACATAAGATCAGCAGCAACCGAAACCTCATTTACCTTAAGGGTTAATCCCAGCTTGTTAAGAATATTGCGTCTGGAGGCAGCCCAGTCACCTCCCTCTACATCTCCCCAGTTCATCATGACAGCATACAAAAATGTGTAATAGAAATAGTTCTCATACTGATGAAAGCCCGCTGCACCCGCAATGGGTAAATCCACACAATTGGAATGCATAGTCCGGTATCCCTCTGTGTAATAGTCCATTTCCAGTGCCACTAACATACAATGTCTTGTGAATCAATGTATTCTTTCCACTTCTTAAGGCTGTATAATTTATCTATATCCAAAAATTCCGGAGTAACCTCAATTGAAAAATGCTCTTCCAAGACAACAACAAATTGAATAAACAGCAAAGAATCCATGCCATAACTTCGCAAATCTGCTTCTTCGCTTGCATTCTTCAGATTAGGAGCACTGTCAGACAATTGAACGAGTAGATTAC
Source organism: Paenibacillus oryziterrae (assembly GCF_042610485.1). NCBI lineage: Bacteria > Bacillati > Bacillota > Bacilli > Caryophanales > Paenibacillaceae > Paenibacillus > Paenibacillus oryziterrae. Next base: position 377,255 of record NZ_JBGJZO010000002.1, read on the forward strand.
GAATCTCTTGTTCTCTGTTATTCCGTCCGAGCCCTTGAAAATGCTTGTTTCTGGCAATCTCATAGATCGCATTCATGGTTGCAATTCTTTCAAAGGATTCTGATAAGGGGATATTGTCTCTTTCACCCCGAATCACTTCAGCGAAAAATTGAAGCTGGTTGACATAATAATTCTGCGGGGAGTAGACAAGTTTCTCTGTCGTTCCCTCTTCTATATTTTCAATCTGGATGACGATCTTATAATCTCCATAGCAAGGCTTAAAAAAGCCGCTGATCCTTACATTTGCCTTCTCAAACTCCAGCCAGTGAGTGGCATTGTTAGGCATTTCAAATGAACCCAAGAACTCCACCTCGACACCATCCTCATATTGCAGCGTCGCATTAAATGTCCAGTCGCATTGATTGATACCTGAAAATGTCGAGAACCCATCCATTACTTGTGGCTTTAAACCAATTGCCTTCTGGATAAACTGCAGCCAGTAAGAGCATTCGTCTATGAAGCAGCCTCCGCCATACTCCGGTTTGAACCGGTAATTATCCTCACTATAGTTGCTCTGCAGAATTTCAAATGAGATTCGGGTTCTGATTTTTTTAAGTTTGCCGTATTTTTCAGTTGCAATCATGTTCGTTATATCCTGCTGCCACGAATGATGCTGTACCATAAGCGCTTCAAGGACATGCACACCCTTTTCGTTCGCTCTTTCATTGATCAATACAACCTCATCTGCATGTAAAGCCATCGGCTTTTCAATTAAGACATGCTTATGGGCCTCAATTGCCTTTAAAGTCCATTCTTTGTGCTGAAAATTGGATAACGGAATATAGACAACATCAATGTCCACCGACTCCAGCAATTGATCATAGCTTTCAAAAACATGCGGGATATGATGCTTTAGCGCATAGGCTTTGGATCTGTCCAGATCGCGTGAGGCTACAGCATAAGTTACAAATTGATCAAGCTCCTTAGTGGGAGTAATGATAGAGAAAGGAGCTATGGTGGAGCAGCCCAAAATTCCAATATTAAATTTCTTATGAGTATTCATATCCTTACCTCCCGTTATACCGGATTTTCAACCACCTGAGCTGTTATAATTACGAATAGCCTTTGACCAGATCCATCTCGTGATCCCCATAAATAGGACCGGGGACAGTAGGGCCCAGAAGAAGAGGTTCGGATGTAACCGATCCAGAACGAATAACGGTGAAAAGTTAGTAATCAATAAAACAGGGATAACAAACACCCCTATACGCTTAATCCATCTGGAGTAAATAGTCATTGGCATGTTATTAATCTCGAAGAGCCCGTTGGAGATGTCATTTATAGCGGAGATTTGGATAAACCAGAACGATAATAATTGCGGAATCAGGAACAACGTGTAGGTCATGAACAGCCCCATGACTATAAAAAAGATAAAACCGCCTACTGAAATAAAATCCACCGGAATTCCCAGTCTGCTCCATCCCACTACAACCATAGCCACTCCACCGAGTACATTCGGAATCGCCAAACCAAAGTCGGCATTCCGTAAAGTCATCATAAATTGGAGGGAAATCGGCTTCGTTAGTAAAATATCAAGTGACCCGGTTCTCACATGTTCCGGAATCTGCACGAAGTTTATGGCAAACAGTCCCCAATACAACCCCGTCATTAAGGTGTAGGTCCCAATAAATAGCAGTATCGCATCTGTCGGCACGCCATCCATCGTTATTCCTGCCTCATAGACAATAATCACATACAGGAATTTTGCGAATAAATACGAGGTTTCCACCAGCAGACCCATCAAGAAGTTAACCCTATACTCCATTTGCGACATCAGGGAATTTTTGATGAATAAGGTGTATATGAAACCGTACTTTTTGAGTGATTTGAGCATCGGGTTCACTTTAACCACCTACTGCAATATATTTCTTGATTGCCACTTTCCAAATATAGCTCGTAATCATCATAATAAGTCCAATCCATATTAGCTGAAGCTCTATGACATGCAGCACTTGAGTCATGGTAAGCTTGCCATTGATGACATTAACGGGCATATAAATCGTGTACTTGAAGGGCAAGTAATCAAATACCGCAAGCCATTTCCTCCCAAAGATATCGAGCGGGAAGATCCCCCCGCTAAAAATCTGAATCAGTAAAGCTGTAATATGAAAAAGGTAAGAGACATCGGTTAACCAGAAGGCAATCGCACTGACCGAAAAGGAAATCATAAAATTAAGGACGACCGCCAAAATAAGCACAACACTAAAAACCAGTATGCGTGATACACCGATTGGAGCTTTGAGGTAATAAACCATAAATAGCACAACACTCAGCAGAATTATTAACGTAATGGCAAAAGAGAGAACTTTCCCGCCAAGATAAACACATATTTTATAAGGGAAATAACCGATCGGTCTTACCAGAAATTTATTGAGACCCCCGCTTTTTATATCATGATTAATATCATATTCCAGACCCGTAGCAACCAATCGCGAAACAAGTGCAGCTACAATCGTGTAGACAATCATCTGGTGGTAGGTATAGCCATACAAGTTGACATTTGATGCATGCCTATAAACAGCCTTCCACAAATAAAGCTGAATGAAAATCGGGAAAAAGAGACTTGCAAAACCCATAAAAAAATTAAAGCGGTATTCCATGGAATTCTGCATTCCAAGTGAAAAGCTGACTGCAAATTTATTATTCATTCGCAAGATCCGCCTTTTCATATAAACGTGCTATGGCTTCTTCCAGGGGAATGTCTTCTATATTCAGATCGATTACTGGAAAGTGATCCATGGCCATTCTTGAATAGTCTTTAAACTTCCCGCGCTCCACTTCCAAAATGACATCATATCCGTTGTATTCTTTAATAGTGCCCATAGCTGCTAAATCTTGCTGATGGACGATTGTCGAGAACGTCATCTTCATTAGCTTTTTCTCATTCATAACTTCATTGATTTTGCGGATCTCCCCGTCATAAACCAACTTGCCTTGATTGATAACAATGGTTCGCTTACACAGGTCTTCAATATCCTTCATATAGTGGCTCGTGAGCAATATGGTTGTGCGGAATTCATTATTGTAATGCTTGAGAAACTCGCGGATATTTTTCTGTGAAATGAGATCCAGGCCAATGGTGGGCTCATCCAGAAAAATAATCCTTGGTTTATGCAATAAAGCAGCGATCAGCTCCATCTTCATTCTTTCACCTAATGACAGCCTTCTCACCTGCACATGCAGCAGGTGTTTAACATCCATCAGCGTAACTAATTCTTCAAGTGTATCCTTATAATTTCGGTCCCCAATTTCATAAATACATTTGTTTAAATGCAGGGAATCACTTGCCGGCAGATCTAACCACAGTTGGTTTTTTTGTCCCATTACAATAGAAAATTGCTTTTTAAAGTCATTCTTTCTTTCCCAAGGCGTGTACCCCAGCACTTCCGCACTGCCGTTTGTCGGATACAATATGCCGGAGAGCATTTTTAAGGTTGTTGTTTTCCCTGCTCCGTTCGGACCCAGAAAGGCAACAATCTCGCCTTCATTAATATCAAACGATACCTTTTTCACGGCATCCTTGGTTAATTTTTCTCTGTGGAATAAATTCTTGACGGAATTTCTAATTCCCGTTTCTTTTTTATAGTAATCAAAGGATTTACTCAAGTTATCCACATGAATGACCATACATGCATCCCTACTTTGTAATGGTTATAAATTTTATGAGCGGGCTATATGTCTGGATATGATCCGGCTGCAGACAAAATATGTTCTGCGCCTTTAACTCCTCTGCTGTATCAAGCTCAACAAGCTTACCTGCGACCATTTGAAAAATATGATACTGATATTTATTTAAAAATCGAAATAAATCACTAACAGAATTCCCGAATCGTAAAGCCAGATATTCCGTCGCTTCTATCATTAGCATAGGCTTCTCTTTGTGCTGCAAGTATTGCTCAAATCCTATTAATGCTTTTAATTCTCCGCCTTCAATATCGATTTTAATCAGGTCAATATGGTTGATATTATACTTGTGAATGTACGTATCCAAAGTCTGAACCTGGCAGTGGTAGGTTTCATGCTGCAAGGCCGGGTCAATGATTAACGCTGCATCCTCAGACCCGCTTTTTACAGGAAGATAGATTTCAGCTTCTCCATCATAGTCCGAAAGCGCAAGCTGATTGATAACCACATTCTTCAGTTTGTTTAATTTGATGTTCTTATCCAATTCAGAAAATGTAGGGCTTACGGGTTCAAAGCTATGCACTCTGCCCTTCTGCCCCACCGCTTGTGCGAATAACGTGGAATACCACCCATAATTCGCCCCAATATCAAACACTTCAAACCCTTTCCGGAGGAACACAGATAATAACCGGCTTTCATCGCGCTCCACAAATCCATCCCTCATAAGAAAACCAAGACTGTTTAAGTGCTGGATATCCCAATAAAATCGCCTTCCATCCGTAAGCCTGATCCGGGTTTCCTCTTTATGAATTTCAATCTGCTCCACCTGCTCTTTAAGCGCCCTTCTAAGCAATTTAACTGCATCTACCCTTTTTCCCCAAAATAACCGCTCTATTTGCTCACGCCTTGTCTCTTCAGGATTGTTCTGTTGCTTCGACTCCGTTTCACCCAGCATCATCGTCCTCCTTTGGCATAGGAATTTAAATAAGCGAGCTCATCGTCCGCAATTTGCTTCAGATGATTCACGGTAGCCACTACCCCTCTGTCCAAGCTTATTGTCATCTTCATAAAGCTCACTTCAGCCATTCTCCAGGCTGAGCTTAGGTGAACATAATCCGCCAGGCTGCAGGTGCCAAAATGCCTTAACCGCGATAAAGCAATCGTTCGGATGCAGCCAAACTGTTTTTTAAAGACAGGGTTATTCACTAAATCAGCCGTATCCCTATAAGCTCCAAAATCCATGATCCGTTCTGTAATTTGGGCAAAGGTGCTTGTAAGAATATCAGGATAGGGCTTTTCAGTTAAGTATGGCTGGACAGAGGATAAGTCAGGACTTAGATTCAAGGGCAGCCCAATTTCCATAATGGGTTCGCTAAATGTACGCCAGGCTTGATCAACGGCAGTAATGTCAGCCAGTATGCTTATTTTGAAATAAGGATCGATCATCATCAGGCTCTGATCCGTTACCGCTTCAGCAAGCACATAATGCAGCAGATGGCCTTGACCGTAATATTCCTTCATGTAGGATAAATAATAGGCATCCACTGGCAGCAAATACATCCGTCCATTGACTACCTGGTCTAAACGACAATGATTCAATCCAACTCCATAAGCGCGCCGGATAAAGTTAAATAGTTCATTCACTGGCACCGTACCGTCAAACAAATCAAATCTTGCGTAATAATGAATGGAGAAATTATACCTGTAAAGCGGATTCGGATCGGCACGATGCACCGACAGCCAGAATGTAATCGCATTCAACAAACAATCGTAGGGGCCCAGAGGAACCACCCAATTCATAAGTTCGCAGCTCACAGTGGAACTCTTCGTTATTTCCTCCATCCCTATTTCCCGTGAAGATACAGCAGAATACATTTAGAACATACCGGCATCAACCCGCATTGCAGGGTTCTTCTGACTTTCGCAAAATTCTCGCCGTCCCATATATCCTTAAGATCCTGGTCCGCCAAATTCCCTAATGAGAACTCCGGAAATAATTTGCAGGCACTGACTTCCCCATCAGCCAGAACATCCAGTCTGGTGCGAATAGACAAGCATTGCGTTTTATTCTGGGCGGGTTGTTCTGAACCCAATACAAAGCTTCTGACTTCATCCATTTCAAGCGCGGGCTGATAACGTGTTCTTAACTTCCAGGTTCTTTGGTTAATCCTCTCCATTTGCTCAAGCAGCGGATCAATCATTTCGGGCGAGATTTTATATTTAAACGAATGCCAGCTATTGCGGTGCCCTTCCTCCAGATCATCCGCCAGCCACTTGAAATGTTCGTTGAAATAGCGGTCCATATTATTGGAAACCTCGTCTGGTAAATACCACGGGAATGTAATATAAACCGAGTCAATTCCCTTATTCTCAAAAAACTCAACAAAATCATACAGCTTATCGACCATAACATCGCTAATAGTCAGATGAATGGAAATTTTCCCTTTGTAAATCCCCTCCTTCTCCAGCTCAAGCAGCTTATCAATACCCGCCATAACCTTCTTAAATGTGCCCTTTCCTCTGATCGCATCGTTTTCCTTCTCGAAGCCTTCCAGACTGATCAAACAAACCAGACTTTTGGACATTTTGATTATCGAATCCAGCTTATCAATAATTTGGATTCCGTTTGTGCATAGAACCGTCCATCTAGGGTCCTTTTCCAGAAGATCGGCCAATTCATTAAAACGGCTGTAGTAAAGAGGCTCCCCTCCCCAAAGAAACATATTGGCGTTCGTTTCTTTGGTTTGTCGGAATACTTTTTCAATAACAGCAAAATCGAGTTCTTCTCTTTGCTCTGCTTTGCCTAAATCCCGATGATAGCCTTCAGAGTTCCATTCGAAACAATGCTTACAGCGCAGATTACAGCCATTGGTTAATTTAAGTCCAACCTCGACAGGAAGATTCGTAGAATACGTAGGGTTGATGTGAACCTGTTTATGCGTGACTGACATATGTTTAATCGTTTTCTTTAACCGCTCAAATGAATCCCGATCCAAAAGTACGGATGTTTGCGGCTGTTTCATGAAAACACCTCCCGTAATTTAACACCTGATTCTGATAGCTTTTTAAGTTCTCACTAAATGCCTCCAAAATCTCGAGCGGACAGCCGAGCTTCATCCATTTCTCATACCCGATTCCAAACCCAAGCTGCTCCCACAGCTCGGCGTTTTTCGCTTCATGTTCACCAAGGGGCTCCAGGAATATAATCGGCGTGAAGGATTCCAGCGAATCCAGCAAAGTTCCTCCGCCTGGTTTACTTATAATGGCTTTCGAATTGCAGATCACCTTATAGAATGTATGCTTTTCCTGAGCATCTCCGATCACGCACCCGTTAATGACTTCGCCGAATGGCGGCAGGCTGTATTCATTTTCCTCATTTTTCATCCAAGGCGACCAGCCTGGTTCTACCATATAGTAACGGTGGCTTGTTCCATAAGCTTCATAATCCATCAAATCATGAATGACGATGTTTAATTCCAGCGATTTATTCAGCTCTGCTGCTTTCTCTTTATAAGTCCCCATTCCCCATCCGCCGCCATGAATGACGAACCTGTTCTCACGTTGCTTATAGTCCTTAGGTGCAGCATTATCTATAGAAATACTGTAATTAACCCGTTGTGCCGCCCCGTCAAAAAACCAAACATCGTTAACAGTAAACCAGTCATTCCGAATATTGTGGTAGAACATTTTCCACGACGGGGAAATAGCTGCATCCATATGGATCAGCTCCACGTGGACATCCTTGTGATAATTCTTCGCATACTCCTCTACTATAGGAATCCAAAACCCCGAAAAAATAATAAAAACTCTCCGGTTTTCTTCAGCCCAATTTAATAAAAGCCGAGTTACAAGGTGAGGATCCAGATTCGGTGTAATATCCTTGATCATTCTATGACCCAGTTTGGCAACTTCAAACCTGGCAGAAAACACCTTCTTGTTTTCGGTTAATTTCTGTCTTTTCTCTGGTGGATAAAGACTTTCCAGCACTTCCAAATCGGTTGTATATACACGGCTTATCTCTTCACGCAATAATACCGCGGGCGTATATACACCTAAAGCGACAGATGAGCATAAAATTGTAATCAATTTGTCAGCTCCCTCGTTTTACGATAAATATTAGTTATAAATCTTAATAGCTACAGACTTCAAGACGTCTTTCACCCGATTGATTAAGGTAAACGCTTCACTAAAACTGGAGGAATACGGAGCAGCTAAATAAAGCTTGCCTTTCTTCAAATCAGCATCCGCGAATGCTGTATCATTGGTGCCGAAAAACGTGTTTGAACTCAGCGGAATAACTCCCTGTTTATTGTCAGGAGTAAACAACAATTCATTGGCTCTTAACATTTCGAGAATCTGCAGCATGGTCACTTCAGCTGAATAACCTGCTGAGATAAATGTTAAAAAACTGGACAACGAATACTGTTGTAAATAGTTATTTAAATGATGATTAATAAGCCCCATTGATTTTCTGGCATTAATTTCAACTATAGGTATAATCTCATGGCTGGTCAGAAGCATAGAATCTATACACACATCTCCGTAATAGCCTCTTTCAAATAAGTCTTTGCAAGCTTCTTCCATGATGCTAAAGTAATTATTTCTCCAGAGACCCTCCATAAACCAGGTATCGGCAGGATAGGAGCCTAAATAGGAGAATGAGTCGTTTACCATTTTTTGAACAGAGATCAATTCCACTTCTCCATGCTCGGTTATAAACAGCTGACAAGAGAAATCCTCCGCTTTATCTAAAAGGGGTTCAATAATTAACCGTGTTTCTCTTCCTGTATTCTCTTGTTCTTTCAAGTATGCTGCAATTCTCTTCAACATTCTCTCGCTCGAAATCAACATGTTTCCTTTGCCTGAGACACCGAATAGGTCCTTCACAAGCAGATGTCCAGTCTGCAATAGCTCTAAACCAAGGGTCAGCAGCTCATCTGAACGTTCAGCTATACAGGAAATATTGCGTATACCTAATCTTTTTCTTAATTCATGAGAATACATCTTTGAATTCACTTCTTTAACTGTTTTTAAGGAGGGACAATGATTATAAAAACTGAACCTGCGCACTAACTCACTGGTATCAGAAAGGATAGAATAAGGAGAGATCAACGCATCTTTAGGGAATAGCTGCTTATAGTAGCTTTCATCAGAAATGAGAAGTTCAAACACATGCAGGTTGTAGTCATCACTATGAACATGATTTCTGCAATGAACATTTGTAAATGTATATCCGAGCAGCCATAAATAGCTTCTAAGATGTTCATCCATGGGATGCCGGGTGAACAGGATGTCATGCTCCTTACATAACGGAAATAATAACTCATCCATTCCCATAGTAATCGATTGGCTTCTGTTGTTATTCATAGCAGGAAGAAAGGATACCTCTGGACTACGCCACCACGCTTCTGAATCAAAAGTGCCTAAATAAAGGGTTGGTCTCATCAATGGAAGCCCCTTAAAAAGCAGTTTGCGTTGCTGTGATAAAGCCCATAAAATCTCCAATCGATTTAAAATCCTCATATGCAAAATGATCAAAATCAAACTCAATTTCAAATTCGTCTTCAATCCGAAGAATAAAATTAATCATTTGTAATGAATCCAGACCTACGTCATTCACAATGTCGGTGGTTTCAGTGGCTGTGAGCAACAGTTCAGGATTGTTCTTAATTTCACTCAAGATCCGCACAATTTTATCCTGCATATCGCAATTCCCCTCGCATGATGAATTTTAATAAACAGAATCCCTCTGTTAATTGGTTTCACCCTCCTTAAAGGAATTCCTTACCAGTTATCATACAACCTCTTAGTTCCGCCCTCTAACTCACATTTTTATGATATGTATAAGATTTTTATTGGATTGATTAGGAATAAAAAAAGAACAACCCCCTACCCGGCGGGCTGTTCCCGTTCTATGACTTTGCAAAAGGATAAAACTATAAAGGAGCTCGATCTGAGCGATGAGTGGATAGGGGTCAGATCTCTTCCTCACGCCTGAAACCACTGATTGAGCTGTCCGTACTCTTCCGTCAACAGATCCAGATAAACAGAGGTGCGGTAATCGGTGTCTTTCAGGCTTTTTCCTGTGATCTCGGCGATCCGGTTCAGCCTGTACATCAGCGTGTTCGTATGCACATGGAGGAAAGCCGCCGACTCCTTCAAATTCCCGCTCAGGGAGAGATAGACGGCAACCGTCTTAAGGAAATCACTTTTATGTTCACGATCCTGGTCTTTTAACGGCTGAAGCAGCGGACTTTTGCGGGTCTGCCCCCGTTTCTGAGCCATAATTGCCGGAATGTAGGCCCAAAAACCGACGGTTTCATACAGCAGCAGATCACGGGCATGAAAGGGCAGCAGCTTCTTGAACTCTAAAATAGAGACGGCTTCCCGGTAGGCTGTCGCTGCCGAGCTGTAATCAGCGTAATTAAGACTGCAGCCGCCGGTCAGCTCACAGTTCTCATTCCTCCGGATTTCTTTCATCAGCTTCTGAAGAAAGGAAGACAGACCCTCCAGCCCTTGAGCCGGAAACACGAAGGAGAACAATAGGATAAGCCGTTGATTCTCTGCTGTTAGCAGCAGCAGGCGAAGGCCGCTGTACGCCGACATGGCTTGACGGAACCGGGACAGGAAAGGCTCATCTACCACAGCATCACTTTCAAATACGGCAATATGATAGCTGTCCGGCAAAAGGATCGACCAGGTCTCCGCATCCTGCCGGATCACCGCTTCCGATTCATAGTTCGAGGTAAGCAGCTTCCAGAAGAAGTCCTCCTGCGCTTTCTCCTGCTTCGACTTCCAGCCCCGCTGCTTCATGAGATAACGCCCGGCAATCCCGGCCGCTTTTTCAATAATGCCTTCGGCATGGCCTTCACCCAAATTCCCGGTATCGACCACCCAGATATACCCCAGAATCTCTTTCTGATTCTTGATGCACATCGCCATACGGGGGCCAAGCCCCACCTCCATAACGGCAGGAATACGGATCGGGTGCGGAGTATTCTCCAGCTCCTGCATGATCCCTTTTTTACGCAGGCCAATAATGACATGATTCGGTACACGTTTGCCGATAATGGTAGAGATTCTCGCAGGATCACTTTCGAACTGGTGCGAGCTGTAGCCGATCACATGGTGGTTGCTGTCCTCAATCGTGACTTGGGACTGCAGCGATTCACTGATGGTATCTGCCAAGGACTCCATACTGTCAAAAAAACGGTCAAAAGATGATTCGGATTTGGTCACATGTCCTCACTCCACCAATAAAGGATAGCCGCAGCTTGGTTTTCTTTTATCCATTATTATAATACGGAGATAGACAAGCTGACTACCGTCATAAAAAAAGAACAACCCCAAATACGGCAGGCTGTTCAATAGGTTTAATCTCTCTTTATATATGCTTATATCTATATCTATATCTATGTTGATACTGTGTAGGGTATCCGGGAGATTAGATCAATGTTGGCACTTGCTCCAGCGCTGCATCTACAGTGTAGTACTCTTCGCCAAGGGCCGTTGCTACAGCTTCATAGGTGATTTTGCCACCGGCCACATTGACACCGCTCTTCAGTCCTTCGTTCTCGGCAATTGCCTTCAGCACACCTTTGTTCGCAATTTGCAGGGCGTATGGAATGGTCACATTGGTGAGAGCGATCGTCGATGTCTTGGCTACGGCACCCGGCATATTGGCTACAGAGTAGTGCAGAACGCCGAATTTCTCGAATACCGGATGGTCATGAGTGGTTACTCTATCGATGGTCTCTACGATACCGCCTTGGTCGATAGCTACGTCGACAATAACAGAACCTGGCTTCATCGTCTTCACCATTTCTTCAGTTACCAGCTTCGGCGCTTTAGCGCCTGGGATCAGCACCGCACCAACCAGCAGATCAGCTTCAGCTACAGCTTTGGCAATGTTGAACGGGTTGGAGATCAGGGTATTGATTTGTGCGCCGAAAATATCATCCAGCTGGCGCAGTCTTTCTGCGCTAAGGTCAACGATAGTTACATCGGCTCCCAGACCGATCGCCATCTTCGCAGCATTGGTACCTACTACACCGCCGCCGATAATGCTAACTTTGCCTCTGCTGACGCCGGGAACGCCGGAGAGCAGGATTCCTTGTCCACCGTAGTTCTTTTGCAGAAATTGTGCACCGAGTTGAACGGACATGCGTCCGGCTACTTCACTCATCGGAGTAAGCAACGGCAGTGTGCGGCCATCCACAACCGTCTCATAAGCAATCGCCGTAACGCCATGCTGCATCAGTGCAGCTGCAAGCGCCGGTTCAGGTGCAAGGTGCAGGTACGTGAACAGGATCAGACCTGGACGGAAATAATCATATTCGCTTTCGAGTGGCTCTTTCACTTTAATGACCATTTCGGAAGCACTCCAGAGAGCGCCGGCTTCCGCTATCAGCTTCGCTCCAGCTTGTTCATACTCTTCATTCAGGAATCCGCTGCCCAGACCTGCGCCAGCTTCCACCAATACCTCATGTCCTGCTCTAATCAGAGTTACAACACCAGCTGGTGTAATGCCTACGCGGTTTTCGTTATTTTTAATTTCTTTAGGAATTCCAATAATCATTCGTTATCTCTCCCTTGTGGTGTTTCTTATGTAAAGAATGATAACATATCAAATGGTTTTTCAATTTGAGTAAATTTAAAAACTTTAGCTGACATGATTGTGTTTTTACACAATAGATACTCCAAAAGGCTGATGCAGAAGTAAAAGGCCTGCTCGAAGAGCAGGCCCATTAAAGTATTTCATCTTCTTTTATGTTCAGTGACCAAAGATAACATCTGCCGAGCCTATCAAGCTGAAAGGGGAAGTTACGTCTCACAAACCTGACATGGATGTGCGCGGGTTGGATTCGTATCGGCTCCCTGCACACGGAAGCCGAATTTTCTAAGATGACAACAGGGATAGTACCGTTTCGAGCAGGACATTTACACCTTTTTCGCAATCCTCATAGGAAGTCAGCTCTTCCTCGCAATGGCTTTTACCATTCACGCTTGGGACAAAAACCATGGCGGAAGGAAGGAATCCGGCTACGAACTGGGCGTCATGTCCCGCACCGCTGGCCATCTTTTTATTGGAATAACCAAGAGCCTGTGTCGCTTTCTCTACAGCACTGCAAATGTCCGGATCAAACCATACCGTGTCCCGGCCCCACAGCTTACTCTTGCTCACTTCACAATCCAGCAATGCTTCCGGTAGCGCATGAATAATAGCCTCGACCTCACGCACCACATCCATATCCTTGTGTCTTGCTTCAATGGTGAAGATCACCTTATTCGGAATAACGGTATGGATATTCGGCAGCACATTCATTCGGCCTATGGTATAGACCAGCTCGGAATCCAGCACCTCCAGCTTTCGGCGAAGCTCCGTAATCAGATCCGTTGCGGCGAACAGGGCATCCTTCCGCATCTCCATCGGAGTGGTTCCGGCATGATCGGATTCACCTGTCACTTCAATCTCGTAACAAGCCATACCGACCACACAATCCACTAGCCCAATCGTGAAGTTCTCCCGTTCCAGTACAGGACCCTGCTCAATATGGAGCTCCAGATAAGCCTTGGCCTCTTTGATCCGGTTAGCAGCATCTCCCGCATAGCCGCTGGCTTCAAGCGCTTCCCGGAAGCTTACCCCCTCGGGATCTTTTTTCTCCAGCATCACGGATTTATCGAATTTGCCTGAGAGTACTCCGGAGGCCATCATCGACGGCTCGAAGCGTGCGCCTTCTTCATTAGTGAAATTCATGACCGTCACAGGAACCCGCGGTGTAATCCCATGGTCAGTGAGCGTCCTTACAATCTCCAGCCCGGCGATTACGCCTAGCACCCCGTCAAATCTGCCACCTTTTTTCACCGTATCCAAATGGGAGCCGATAACAATGGGTGGAGACGCTTGTTCGCCCGCGAGCGTTGCGTACATGCTCCCCATATCATCTACAGTAACGGTCATCCCCAGCTCCTCACAACATGAACGGAAATAGTTCCGCACCCCTATGTCTTCCTCCGACAGCGACAGCCGGGTCACGCCGTTCTTATCCGTCCGCCCGAAATCTGCAAAAGTCTCGATGGTATTCTTCAGTCGCTCGCCGTTTACGGTAATCTTCTTCAACTGCATCACATCATCTCCGTTCGAACCTCAGGATTAAGTTGCTTTTATACTATGTTATACCATTCCTGAAGTTTTTCACTTTACAGAGTGTAATAATTATTTTTGGGATTGGCTCACTTTGTGTTACAGCAAGGAAGACGCTTCTTTCATTTTCTGATCCAGGATCTCAAAAGCTCCGCGGAGCTTCTCCTTCGGCACGCCTGCATAACGGTCGCCGATGCTCATCTCATAATAACAGCTGCTTTCATCCTTCTCCCTAAGCGACTGGGTCAGTCCGATCCCTGTTTCTTCATATAAAGAAGCCAAGACGGGCTCTACTTTCTCTTTCGGCAGCGCAAAATGGACATGGAACATGTTCGAAACAGGCGTAAGTGGTAAGGTTTCAACTGAATGGCACCCATTGAAGTAGCTGGCCAGTTCCTTAGCCTCCTCGTAATACTGACCCATTCGGTGTACCCTCTGCTCGTAATAATAATCGGCGGTTGTAATGTACGGATACAGGCTGATCAGGTCGCCTCCATGGCGTCTTTTCCAGACCTTCGATTCCTCGGTGAACTCCTTGTTCCCCGCCAGAATCGCCCCCGCGATTCCTCCGATACCTTTATAGAAAGAGATATATACACTGTCGAAGAGCGCGCAGATCTCTGCAGCCGATTTCCCGTAATACGGTAACACCTCAAACAAGCGCGCCCCGTCCAGATGAAGCAGAATTCCACGTTCACGGCAGTACGCCGATATATTCTCCAGTTCCCCGTATTCCGGCAGTTGTCCGCCAATCTCACGCTGAGGCAACTCCAGCAGCAGACATGAAATCTCTTCCTTCAGGTTCATGACATCCTCTAATGTGATCAGACGGTCCTTGTCTGCGAGCAGCACGGGCTGAATGTGATGCAGCTCTTTCAGGCCGTCCTGCTCATGGATTTCCAAATGACATAGTGGATGATAAGCGACCTTCTTCAGGCCTTTATGATCACACCAGATTCGGAGTGCAATTTGCTGAGCCATCGTGCCGCTGGGGAAAAAGACGGCGGATTCTTTTCCGAGGACACCCGCCATTTTCTCCTGAAATTCTTCGATCAGCTTTCCTTTACCGTACACATCACTGTCCAGATCCCCATCTATATCATGGAAGGCATCTTGAAGGACAGCTATATTACGCTTGCCATGACCCGGCAACGGGTAGGCGGCATGGTTAAACCCTTCTTGCAGGGATTTCGTATCCTTACTTTGAATCTCTTTGGATTCTGTCGGATTGGATTGATTTTCTTTCATCGGGCAAGCCCCTCTTTTCACTGTATTGTTCTGTCTTGATTATAGCAAAATGCCACCTCCGCACCATAATTTCCCTATCTCTGCGGATTCAGGAGACAATCTCCGTGGATTCAGGAGACAATCTCCCTAAAATAGTCGAATTTCGAAAAATAATCTGGCTTGTGTAACTCACCTAGCGTGTAAATTAGCGGCGGCTGTGCTACAATATTGAAATTGCATAGGCAGTCATTTAGGGAGGGTATTTGAATCACCATGCTTATTATTGGTATCGCCGGTGGCACCGGCTCAGGCAAAACAACAGTTGCCCGTTCCGTCATTGACCGTCTGGGTTCGGGTAAAGTGACTTTTATATCTCAGGACAACTACTATAAGGACCACTCGCATCTCACTTTTGAGGAGCGGGGAGCGATCAATTATGATCATCCGTTCGCTTTTGACAATGAGCTGCTGATTGAGCATCTCAAATGTCTGAAGGAAGGTCAGGCCGCTCAGGCTCCGATATATGACTTCACGGTTCACGCCCGTTCGACATCCGAGACTTTGGCACTTGAACCCAACAATATTGTGATTATTGAAGGTCTTCACGTGCTCTCCGATGAGAAGCTCCGCGTGCTGCTCGACATCAAGGTATTTGTAGATACCGATCCCGATGTACGGATCCTGCGCCGGGTTCTCCGGGATATTGAAGAGCGCGGCCGTTCCATCCAATCGATTCACCATCAGTATTTGACTACGGTCAAACCGATGCATGAGGCTTTTATTGAGCCTTCCAAGAAATACGCCGATCTGATCATTCCGGAAGGTGGACAGAACGCTGTAGGTATCGAGCTCCTGTCAGTCCTCACGGAGAAGTATCTTACTGGTGATCAAGAGTGGACCGGGGCTTAGGCTACGGACCAGACAAGCAGTTATCTATGATATGAGATTATTAAAAAAAGCTGCCGGATGCGTCCGGGCAGCTTTTTTTGATGATGATATAATATTCGATTAGTCTTCCAAATCCACGTTGTGGTAGACCTGCTGTACATCCTCCAGATCCTCCAGAACATCGAGCAATTTCTCGAACTGTGGTTTCGCATCTTCAGGCAGAACGATGTCGTTCTGGGCCAGCATAGTCAGCTCAGCAACGGTAAAATCAGTAACTCCGCCGCCGCGCAGCGCTTCCTGCACCGCATGGAATTGATCCGGCTCGGCGTAGATAATAACAGCTTCTTCTTCCTCTACGATATCACGGAAATCCACGTCCGCTTCCATCAGCAGCTCCAGCACCTCATCCGAGGTTTTGCCGACCATACCAATAACAGCAGTAGAGTCAAACATGTAGCTGACAGAACCACTGACGCCCAGATTACCCCCGTTTTTGCTGAACGTACTGCGCACTTCAGAGGCTGTGCGGTTTACGTTGTTGGTCAGCGCATCAACGATGATCATGGAACCGTTCGGCCCGAATCCTTCGTACCGGAGCTCAACATAAGTCTCATCCGAGTTGCCTTTGGCTTTCTCCAGAGCACGGTCAATAATCGCCTTTGGTACATTGTACGTCTTGGCGCGCTCAAGCACGACTTTTAGTGCACGGTTGGATTCAGGATCCGGCTCTCCCTGCTTGGCCACTACATAAATCTCGCGTCCAAAACGGGCATATATACGACTTGTACTTGCATCTTTTGATGCTTTCTTCTCTTTAATATTATTCCACTTACGGCCCATACGTTATCGCTCTCTTTCGATATTAATTCTACTGTTTAATCCATCACTAGTCATTATAGCTTTTAAAGGGGACTTTCGGCAAATGGTTATAGGTTAAACTTTACGAAACCGGTTTCGATCATTATACTCTTATTGAAAGCGCTATATTTGTACAAGATCATTGGCTATTACGGCCAGGAGGCGAACAAATGACTTTGAAAACGATTCAAAAAGGGAGTTCAGTCTATACCGGACGTCCGGAAGACCCCCAAGCTGTGTATCTTACACCGGACAACTTCCCCGTTGCTGCCGACGGTATAGGCGATGACTCCGAAGCCCTGCAGCAGGCAATTAACTCCATCCCCTTTGGGATTGTATTCATTCCGGAGGGAAGTTACCGTATCAGCAGGACCATCTATGTGCCCAAAGCTATACGCCTGATCGGGTATGGCCAGAATCGCCCGGTCATCCTTCTCGGAGAGAATACACCCGGGTTCCAGACTGCCGACCCTGAGGATAAAGGGAACGCCCGTTATATGATTTGGTTCACCGATAAACAGCCCGAGCCCGGACAACTTGTTCAGGATGCCAATCCCGGCACATTCTATAGCGCCTTGTCCAATATTAACCTGGTCATTGAAGACGGGAATCCCGCAGCAGTAGCTCTGCGCACCCATTATGCCCAGCATGGCTTCATCTCCCACTGTGATATTCATATCGGAAACGGTAAGGCTGGAATATTCGATGTTGGTAATGAAATCGAGGATGTTCGCTTTTTTGGCGGAGAGTACGGGATTTATACGACGAAGCCTTCACCCGGTTGGCCTTTTCTCATGATCGATACCTGCTTCGAGCATCAACGCAAAGCCGCAATTCGGACGCGCGAGGGAGGACTTACGATCCTGCGGATGGACGTGCGGAGTGTCCCTGTCGTTATTGACACGGATCCCAAGTACATCGAGAAGCTCTATATGGAGGATTGCCGGTTCGATGAAATCAGCGGACCTGCTATTGTGATCAGCCACGAGAACAACGCACATAACCAGATCAATTTGAAGAACGTGCATTGCCGTCAGGTGCCGGTTCTTGCAGCCTTTCTTGAAAGCGGTAAGCAAGTCGAAGGCACCAGCGAATTCTACCGGGTAGCCGCCTTTACCCATGGCAACCAGATGGATGAGGTCACCTCACGTCCTGCGATCCGAACGACTCTTGAACTGGAAAAAGCGTCCGGATTGGCTGATCCGGTGCCAAGCGATATTCCTGCTCTGCCCGGAGTAGAGACCTGGGTGAATGTCCGCAGTTTAGGTGCAGCTGGAGACGGAACTGCGGATGACACGCTTATTCTGCAGGCAGCGATTGAGCAGCATCCTGTTCTTTATCTGCCCCAAGGCATGTACAAAGTCACAGAAACACTACGTTTGAAGCCTGACACGGTGCTCATCGGCATGAATCCGATCACCACCCAAATTGTTCTTCCTGACAATACGGAGGTCTTCGGAGGTCTCGGCAAGCCAAAGGCTCTGATCGAAGCCCCTAGCGGCGGAACCAACATTCTGTACGGCATCGGTGTGGATACAGGAGGGCGGAATCCGCGGGCCGTAGGCTGTAAATGGATGGCTGGAGCTCATTCCTATATGAACGATATCAAATTTATGGGAGGTCACGGAGGACTCACACCAACCGGGGGTTTCAAGCCTGTCTATAATGCCAACCGGACGGCGGATATTTCCCCGGAGCTCCGCTGGGACTCCCAGTACTGGAGCTTGTGGGTTACCCAGGGCGGCGGGGGCGTGTTCAAGGATATCTGGACGGCCAGTCCCTATGCCGCGGCAGGATTCTATGTCTCTGATACTTCCACGGCAGGCCGGATTTATGCGATGTCCGTGGAGCATCACGTCCGGCACGAGGTGAAGTTTAAGAAGACGGCCAATTGGAAGATCTATGCACTGCAAATGGAGGAGGAAGTCGCGGAAAGCCGTGACTGTCTGCCTCTTGAGCTCGACCGCTGCCGGGAGATGTTATTTGCCAACACCTATTTCTTCCGCACGATTTGGCTCGATAATCCATACCCGTATGCCACCCGAACCTGGGAATGTGAAAAGGTAGAATTCCTGAACGTCCACAATTACACACAGATTAAATACACTTTGGATAATACGCTGTACGATGTCACTACAGATACAGAAGTTCGGGCATGGGAGCTGGCCAGACTTCATATCAGCGGGGACCCTGCGCTCCGCCGCTCTCTTCCACCTTCCGGAGTAGCCGTGCAGAAGCTGGCCGGTGGCTTTGAATTTGCCGATACCCTCTGCAAAGACAGTAAAGGCAATATCTATTTCGCGGATTCCCGCAGGAAACAGATTTATCATTGGTCAGCCAAAGAGCAGTCTCTTCGTGTCGTAAGCGATCTGCATCACCGTCCTTTATCGCTTGCTTGCGACCGGAATGACCGTTTATTGGTCGTCGTGGAGTATTTCCCTCCCAAAGGTGCAACCGTAGGCGGGCAGCCCGAGATCTATACGAAGCCGGATGATGCAGGCGGGACGTCTTATGGAGATTGGTATAACGTTGGCTCGACCGTGAAAATATATGCAATCGATCCGGAGCAGCCGGAAGAAAGCCTGCAGCCCTTGCCGATAGTCCCCATGGATTCCTTCGGACCGGTCCACAAAGCCTTATATCCCGGCAACCGCTGGAGGGATAGCAATGATTTCCTTACAACTACTGTGCAGCATCCAAAGGAATGTTTCGTCGCTCCCGATGGAGTAACGATTATTCCGGTAACGTATGATCTGATGCGGTCCAGCTCTTTGCAGGAGGCACGCCCCGGCGAAGTCTTCTATGCCCTCGATGAATATTACAAGCGGACCGTAGCTTATCAGGTCAGCCCGGAGGGCTTCTTATCAGACCCTCGGATTTTTGCTGAAAAAGGCGAGCACGGGATCGCCAGGGATTGCAACAGCACTATCTATATTGCCGACGGCGATATTTACGGCTACCGTCCGGATGGAACGTTAGTGGAAGAACTCCTTATGCCCGAGCGTCCAGCAGGCGTTATTATTGCAGGGGAGGACCAGGAATACCTGTATATTACAGCTAGATCTTCGTTTTATCGGGTGAAACGGCCATCTTAGGGACAAAATAAAAGAGTAAACGTTCCCCCGCCTGACGATGAACGCTCAGACCTAACCCCAAAAACCCTGTGTACCCGGAGTCCGTTCCGGTGTACACAGGGTTTAATTTCAGCCTTTACACCCGGTCACACACCTTTTTTACAACCATCAGGATGACCGTACACTCCAAATCTATGAGTTAAAAATATAATAAACTATCTCATAGGGAAGGAGGAATTCTCAATGGCTACTATATTTACAACCACAGGCTCGATTCTGAACGGTTCAGAGACTGGCGTCCGGGCGCAATTCGTCCGCCTGTTGATCATCAATGAGAACCTCACCAATGCCGCATCCTTTGATCTTCGTGTATTCTCCATTGCCGACAACTCAGTCAATACACCCAAGACGCCGCTTGCCCATCAGGTATTCGCCGTAGCAGCAAATTCAGCCACTAACATCACCGTTCCAATCAGTGCATTTCCTATCTACGAGGTTCAGCTCGGAATTACCACAGCAACCGCAGCAATCGACGTAACGGTCACTACCGTAGGTGTGGATGTTATCGGAAAAATCGTGGACAGCCAGCAGTATTTAAACACTGAATTAACCCAGATTCCCGCTTTGACACCGGTCCCATAATTTAAGCATTCCGATACGCATTAGGTGCACAAAGGACCTGCAGGCATAATGCCTCAGGTCCTTTACTAATTTATGAACTACAAATATTCTCAACTTACCGGACTCGCCTAATCCGCAACTGGAGCCTGTGAACGGTCCCATTGGCGGGTGAGAGTCATCTGAGCATCGGTTATTTTATAATAATCATATCTTAACCGGCCTTGACGATCAGGCACCGGATCATCCCAGGTTACGTCTACCTGATAATATTTGCCGTCTATCTTCACCACGTTCCAAGCATGGGCTCCACCGTTGCTTAGAATCGTTCCAACCACATAGTAGCTCTCGATACCGAGCAAATTCATAAACATCTGCAGAGTGGTCGCATATCCGTTGCACACAGCGGTTCCCTTGATCAACAGGCCATATTCCGTATACGACTCATAAGGGATGGTATCCTTCAGATAATTGTCATAATCATAGGCTGTGTGAAGGATCATATAATCATGGACCGCCTTCAATTTTTGATCATCTGTCATGTCCGGCAGAATAATTTCCTTAATAACTTCCCTTGCCTTGGCCAAGGCCTGCTCAAACTGTTTCAATGCAATATCTTCCGGATCGATGATGTAAGTCTCGCCATGGTTCTGGGCATCCATAAGCTGTTCAGTAGTGTAAATATACAGCGGGCCATTAATATTCCTCCGGTGCCCCGACTCATTCAGCTCATAGATGCTACCTTCCTCTTCTTCAGTGATATAGTAAAGATTGGAGCCCAACATCTGCGCCTCATTGCCACTGGAGTATCCATTGTCGATAACGGACATCATTCGCTGTTTCCCGCTCCCATCCTCCTTCATCCGGTACATGGAGAATCCATCTCCATCAGAATCCACATAGTATACTGAATCCCCGAGCAGCACAGCATCTGTACCCGTTGTTAGCAGCATATTGCCGGTGCCATCATTTTTAATCCGGTAAAATCCATCCATAGCCGCATAATAGATCCAGTCACCCTTGACCGACATCTTTGAGTTAAATGTATCCATCCTGACGACCAACTGGCTTTGGGTTCCACCAATCTTCACTTTCTTAATGCCCGATTGCGCATCTTTATCCATAAAAACATAGTAGATCCAGCCGTTACTGACGAAAAAAGTCCTCATCTCAGGATCCTGGAATACAATCTGATCCTTGGTACCGTCTGTTAACATCTTATTGATCTGATCATTGGAGCCATAGTATATCCAGTTGCCAATCAATGTCAGATTACGAGCGGGGTTCCATGTCCATGGGTTGTAGTCATTCAATTGTTTTAATCCTGTTCCATCCGTTCTGATTTTGTAGATATTCTCACTGCCGCTCCGGTCGGAGAAATAAATCCAGTCCCCCTGCTTGACCATATACATGGCGTCGCCGCTATAAATTAACTGTTTCTTTGCAGGATTGCCTTTGCTGATTTTGTAGATTGGTCCTCCGTAGAAAAGGTAATCCTTCATCGCGATATAATAAAGATTCTCCTGATCCTCAAGCATGTAACTGCCGTTCACCATATTGAAGTCTGTCGATCCCGGAACTTCACGCTCATCAAGCTTGATAGGCTTCGCCTTAACCTCAACCGTGAGGGTGGCTTGTCCACTGTAGCCTGACTGTTTAACCGCTGCTGTTATTCTTGCACGACCAACACTGACCCCGCTGACCATTCCCTGAGCATTTACGGCTGCCACCTTGGAATTGTCTGAACTGTAGACTACCTTGACCTTGGGCTTGGTGGCAACGCCGGCATTCCATGTACTTCCTACAATAATGGGACTTGCCGTTGGAAATACCAGCTTAACGCTGACCACCGTCTTAGCAGCCTCTATGTACTCCCCGCCAAACAAACCACAAATAACACAAATACTAAGCAGCATGACCCCGATCCGCAACCGCATCGTCAAACTTCCTTTCCTGTCGGCAAATTCCGTGACTTTCCTTATCCGAATTCGACATCCCCCTTCTTTTCCCTTTATTCCTTGGAATCTTATCCCTGCCTTCTTCAGCATCATAAAAAAAAGACACCCACAAAGGTGTCTTGGTATTCGCTCAGTTACACAATAGGATCCAGCTCTGGCTAAATCAACTTATGCTGATACCATTTCTCCCCGAGATAGCGCCGGACAAAGATAAATCCGCGAATACCCCACTCACAGTTCATAGCCACCCAGACGCCGACAATACCGAAGCCGAGAACAACTCCGAGCACGTAACCAAGCACTACGCGGAACAGCCACATGGATAACATCGACACCATAGAAGTAAATTTGGAATCTCCAGCGGCCCGGAGTCCCGAAGGTGTTATAAAACTGATCGCCCAGAGCGGAATTTGTGCAATGGCATTAATGAGCACAATTAGGAAGATATCATCCACAATCTCAGCGGGCGGATGGAACAGCGAAACGAACGGATAGAATAAAGGCATCGTGATCAGGGTCATGAGCACAAAGGACAAGGAACCTAGCAGAAGAAAGGACTTCATAAATTTTCGCGAATCCTCAATATTTCTGCGCCCCATACACTGTCCAACAACTGTAATCAGCGTTAGAGACAGTGCACTAGCAGGCACCTGCATGAGTCCGGCAAAAGATGAAGCTATCGCATTAGCAGCAATGGCGTACGTGCCCATGCTGACAATGAACACCTGGGTCAGAATTTTACCGCCGTTAAAGAAGACTTGCTCTGCCGCAAACGGCACGCCGATAAACATGATTCGCTTCAGCATCGAAATAGGTACAAGCAGCAGGTCACGGATGCGGATATGCAGGCTGCTGTCCAGTTTGAACAGATAGAAAATCGCACAAGCTGCACCCAAAAATCTGGCTACATTAATGGAAATAGTCATGCCCAGAACACCCATGTGCAGCAGATTGATAAATACGATATTAAAGAGGACATACGCCACATTCATAATCAGCGAGAGCATTAGCGACGCCCTTGTCCTTCCGATTCCGCGCAGACCTCCGCACACCGCCTGGACAATCGCAATTCCTAAATAAGAAGTGCAGCTTCCGATCAGATACGTCCGGGCGTTATCCATGACTTCCGGAGAGGCCGCCCCAAACAGCAGGTTCAGCAGCGGATTGTGAAACAAGATGCCGAGCAGGCCAATTGCCAGCGCCAGCAGGGAGACGGCCGATACCGCTCCTGCAGTCGCTTTGGACACCATCAAATCATTCCCGCTGCCTTTGTACTGGGCCACTACCACTGTTCCGCCCGTCGCCACTGCCACAAACACACTTATCAGAAAAATATTCACCGAGTCAATCATATTCACCGCACTGATCGCGGCTACTCCTGCCGAACTGATCATTGCTGTATTGACGATATTCAGTCCCATGATAAAAGCCTGATCCACCAGAATCGGGATGAACAGCGCGATAATCTCCCGGTAGTCCATAGATTGGCCGGATAAATATTTATCCAGAAAGCGGCTGCTCCGCTTCATCTGTGTAGCGGGTTCCATAACCATTCACTTCTTTTTATAGGATTTGTAGATCAATTTGCCCGGAAAAAGAAAAAGGCTCTTCGGGTTGAAGAGCGACAGTGGGTCTTGCTTGTATCCTGTTTCGTCTATTGCGTTATGCGGTCGAGAGGACTCGAACCTCCACGATATTGCTACCACACGGACCTGAACCGTGCGCGTCTGCCAATTCCGCCACGACCGCAAAATAAAAAGTATTATATCAGGCGGACACAAAAACTAATATAGCATGAATTTGTGGAAAGAACAACACTAAAAAACTTTAGTAACGCATCAAACATTGGCAGATAAAAAAAGAGAGATCCCCCTTTCCGGCAGAAGATGGGATCCCTTGTACGTGGCTTTAGTTAGATTTATCGTTTCACCACATTGAAATTGTCCTGGATCAGCAGCCAGTTCTGTGGAAAAGGAAGCCCCAGCTTCCAGTAGCTCACGCCCCGGATACCCAGTTCTTTCACCAGATTGAATTTGGCCTGGATCGATCTTGCGTCCTCAAACCATACTTTATGCCGCTTGCCTGCATCATCGGTGTAATCGAAATGCGGCGCCTGAGCGGTGTAATCATACAGAATCGCCTCATTCCGGTTTCTGGCTAGATCAATGGCCGCCTGCGGGCTGAGCGCTCTGGCATAAGCTCCCCCAGGTACGTAAGGCAATGTCCAGTCATATCCGTACAGATTCTGACCCATCATGATCTTCCCGGCAGGCATTTCGGTTAAAGCATACTCGAGAACCTGGCGGACTGGACCTATTGGCGAGACAGGCATCGGCGGGCCCCCGCTGTATCCCCATTCATACGTCATAATGATTACAAAATCGGCGACCTCTCCATGTACTTTATAATCATGGGCTGTATACCAGGCCCCTACTTGCGTTGCGCTTGTTTTGGGTGCCAAAGCGGTTGAGAGCAGAAACCCCTCCTGATGAATACGCGCCGCTGCTTTCCGCAGGAACGCATTATACGCCTCCCGGTCCTCTGGCCGGAGAAACTCAAAATCAAAATGGATATCTCTGAAATTCAACCGCTTTGCTTCACTAATGATATTGTCCAGCAGCCTGTTTTGAACGGCCTGATCATTGAGAATAATACGGCCCAGTTCAGAGCTGAATTGGGCATTCTCTAAGGTAGTCAACACCATCATCAGTGTCACTCTGTTTCGTGCAGCGATAGCGGAAAGGTTATCAAGCGGGGGAGGAATGAGCGAACCATCCCGCTGGACCTGAAAGCTGAACGGTGCCAGATATGTAAGATCGGGTGCTGCTTCTTCGGCGGCTTGAATCAAACTTTGGGATACCTCTGTTCCTCGGGGCTCGATATATGCGTTAATCTCGGCTCTCCGCTTTGGTTTGGTTGGGATATACAGGCGAAGTCCCACCGATAAAGGTTGATTCAACGGGATTCGGTTAACCTCTGCCAGCGTATTGACGCTTATCCCAAACCTCCGGGCAATACTGTACAGGCTGTCCCTCGGCTGAACCCAATAATACGTACCAACGATCGGTATAACAAGCGCCTGCCCGACTACCAGATTGCCCGGGGCAGACAGTTGATTGGCCTCACTGATCGTATCCATATCAACTCCATAAGCCTCTGCTATGCCATAAAGCGTCTGGCCTTTCTGCACAACATGAATTTGCATACTCCCACCCTCTCCATCCAATGACAACGTATTTTATTTTATTCGGCGTATGGGAAGGTATGCTATTTCCTGTTATACAACGGGTGATTACGGATGAGAAGAACTACCGTCTAGCACAGGCAGCCATAGATAATCTGAGTATTATAGACTAAATAAATTAACGAGGTGATCCACGAATGGCCAATAGAACAAAGATTCACAAGCAGGCCAGACAGCTCAAGGGACAACCGGTCTGCATCACTCTGCATGATGGACGTTCTTATGTAGGGTGGATAACCGGCCTTGAGAAAGATAGTCTGATCCTCTCCAAACCAACGCGTCCAAATCACACTTCCAAAAGAAACATTACGACCCGTCCGCGTCCACAGAAAGCCGAGGTATCCGGACTTATGCCGCTTTTCGGTTCATTTCTTGGAGGTGGTGGAGCCGGCGCTGCCGGAGCAGCCGGGGCGGCGGGTTTCGGCGGACTAGGCTTCTTTGGGATGATGCAAAAAGTGATGCCGATGATACAGATGGGCTATAACATGATTAAATCCATCCGGCCTTTGCTGGGCGGAATGAAAGGCTTAATGGGATAATGGCGGTGCCGAATAGAACCCTGCTCTACATGGCCTTACATGCTCGGAGAAAATATCTTTATGAAATGCAAAAAAGACACCCCTAAAGGTGTCTTTTGCTTTTGCTTTTTCCATTCGAATTCATTTGCTTACGTTACTTACGCAGCTAATTCGTTCGTGATTTACACTTGCTTAAATTCGATCCAATCGATCTGCAGACCCGGTTTAACAAAATCCAGCTTCAGCTCATATAGACCCGCTTCAAGCCCGACCTTCACGAGCTTCAAGGTAATCCACTTACCTTCGGTTCCGTTCGTTTGAATTGTAGTCACCACTTGATCGTTCACGATCAGGTTGCAGGCACTCTGGGCCAGATTCGTATCCGGAGACATCACATGGGCAAAAATCCGGTATACCCCTGCTTGTTCAACACTCATAAAGGTCGACCCAGATGATGCCATTTGAATCTGTACACCTTGCGTCATCGACTGTGCTTGCTCCGGCGCAAGAGCCGGATTGGCTTTAAAGGTATCGACCGTTTCTTCAACTACCTGTTCCCTGGAGAACACCGGCGCCTGCATCAAGAACTCGCAAATATTAATCGCATTACGCTGCAATTCACCGCGGGTTAAGGTGCCATTACTCAAGGATTCGATCGTGTTGTCTTCAAAAGCATTGGTCTCCGCGCCATAGTTCGTAACCACCATATACAGGTCATTTTGTGCACGGACCATCCAGTTTGTATTTCTCCGGTCCGCAGGACCTCCGTCCACGCAGTCATTCATGACTGCCCACCAGTCGGTCATCACGATACCTTTGAAGCCCCATTCACCGCGAAGGATGGTGGTATTCAGATCATAGTTGGACGCCGCCCAATGCCCGTTAACCGGATTGTAGGAGGTCATGATCGAATTGGCTCCGCCTTGCTTCACTGCCATTTCAAAGCCCTTCAAGTAAATCTCCCTGACGGCACGCTCGGATACCACGGCATCTACCTTGCTGCGGTACTTCTCCTGGTTATTGCAGGCAAAATGCTTCAGCGTGGCATTCGAGCCGCCTTTGATAATCCCGCGTGTGCAGGCAGTGGCAAAAATCCCGGTCACCAGCGGATCTTCCGAGAAATACTCAAAGTTCCGTCCATTCAGCGGGCTGCGCCGTATATTCAGTCCCGGTCCGAGCAGGGTGTCCACCTGATTTCTCAGCAGCTCCTGCCCTTCCAGCACATAAAGCTCTTCGACCAGTTCTGCATTCCAGGTTGCGGCAAGCAGCGTTCCAATCGCTACCTGAGTCGCTTTCTGACCGCTGTCCATACGAATTCCGGACGGGCCATCCGCCGTGCAGCCTACCGGAATACCGTAATTGAACAGGGCATCGCTTACGCCTCCGAAAGCAGAGGCCGTACCCGGCGTTACCAGTGGACTGCTCATACCTTCGCCTCTGACAATCTCGGCCAGTTCCTGATCGCTCAGCTGGGCAATGAAATCCTTCATGCTGACCTTGTGCTCGTGCACATCCTTCAGCTTATATCCTTGATCACCCGTATGCTCGAACGTTTCAGGGAGATTCTTCTCAATCCGCTCAGACAGCGAAATTTGGCGTGTCGGCACCGGGGCATAAGCAAGCTCATACGAGCCGTCTTGGTTACGTGCGCCAGGCACCATCCGATTGAAGCTCTCCGTCGGCGCAAGCGCCTCTTCCAGCTGCTCTACAATCACCAGTGCTTCAACAACATAACCGGCCTGCCCATCCACGCCAATATGTTCCACGTTCTTCACGCTGCTGCCCGCATACAGGTTGTACGTTCCGGCTTCGAGCACATAGGCTGAAGCATGCCCGGTCACACCTGCATCATCATAGGAAGCCATAGAATGAACCGGGAAACTGACGGTTAGCCGCTGCGATTCACCCGGCTGAAGCAGCTTGGTTTTGCCGAAGGCCGCCAGCGCCTTTGCCGGTTGACCCAGCTTGCCTTGCGGCGCTTCGTAGTAGACCTGAACGACCTCTTTTCCGGCAAAAACAGTCCCTGTATTCGTTACGGTTACGCTAACCTCCAGGTACGCTTCCCCGTCCTTATCGGTCAGTTTAGCTTCCTCAGGCTTTATTTCAAACGTGGTATAAGACAGCCCATAACCAAATTCGTATTGAACCTTCTCCGGACAAAAGGTCTCGAAATAACGATACCCGACATAAATATCTTCCTGATATACATTCTTGAACTCATCACCGTAATTGTGGGTCGACGGATAATCCTCAAGCGAATATGCGATCGTATCGGTTAGTTTGCCGCTAGGCGTCACTTCTCCAACAAGCACATCGGCAATCGCATTGCCACCTTCCATGCCCCCCTGCCAGGCATAAATCACACACGCAATCGGATGTACGTAACTTTCGTCGTTCATCCAGCTCATGTCGATAATATTCGATACATTCAGCACAACGACCGTTTGCTCGAAATAAGCGGTGACCTGCTTCAGCATATCCTTCTCTTCATCCATCAACTGGTAGCTTCCCGGCTCATTGGCATTATCCTGATCTTCTCCGGCAGTCCGCCCGATCACCACGATGGCCTTGTCCGACTTGGCTCTTGCCGCCGACACCAATTCACCCGTTAAAGGCATCTCCTTCTGGTGCCATGGCTCAGCAGCCCAGCCGCCTCCACCGTTATCGAACGGGTGACTCTCTATCCACTGCTCATATACAGCCGCCAATTCCTCATTGACGATAATATTCGTTTTATCCCGCAGTCCGCCCAGCAGGTTGGTGGTGTAGGCAACATTGACACTTCCGCCTGATCCGGTCCCGCTGCGGTAATAATCCACCTGTGTCCGTCCAAAAATGGAAACGTTCTCGTTATTCTGAAACGGCAGCACATTCCCGTCATTTTTCAATAACACCGCGCCTTCGGCGGCTACTGTGCGGCTGAATTCAGCGAACCCTTCCAGCGGCACTCCCAGCATATTTGTACTCAAGTGTGTTCTCTCCCTTTAAGTGATTTCTATTTCTATCCATGATACAAGAATCTATAGAGGAATCAAAATCAATAATATTAATATACTAGCATCCCTCCCAAAAAAGAAAAATCGGTATCTCCTCCAATTTTGATGGGATACTCCTCCTAAGCCATATTAAAAAGCCGCCGGGATATTCCCGGCGGCTTGGCCTGCGGATTGCCGCAGGTTTTTTGAATTTGCAGCGTTCAATCAAGGAGTTGTTGGAGCTGTAACGCTTGCAGCCTCCTGTACTCGTACCAGCTTAATGTTGTCGAATACCAGTGTCTGAGGGACCTCATAATTTGTTCCATCGTCCTTCATTTTGCCCAATCCTAACAGGAACTTGAAGCTGCCGGTAGCCGAAACATCTATAATGGCTTCATACGCAGTCTGGGATGGAGTCACATTGAATGTCTTTATAGGCGCACCCGATTCTGCTAATTCGGCATAGACTGGTCTCGACTTATTGGAAGTCAGATTAAATGAAATTTTATACTTGCCCGGTGTAACGGCAATATGTTCTTGATAAAGCTGAATATGCCACCACTCCCAGCCCATCTGGTTTACCGTTGCAGTCAGAGAACCCTGGGAAAATGCAAAGTCCGCCTGTCCAGCCCATATCTCATTATCATTCTTCTGATTATAGATAGACCATCCACTGTAATCTGTGTCAAAAGTACCGTTAGCGAGTAAATCCCCCCCAACTTCCTCCCATACAGTTTCCGGATTCGGCAGCGCCTCCTGCTTCACGGCAGTAAACGCATAGCCAGCTGCTTCAATTCTTACAGTGTAGTTGCCTGATGTAGGCAACACACCGGATTTTAAAGTCAACTTGCCCTCTTCCAGAGTGTATTGGTCAGCTTCAAGCGCGGCATCATTCACTTTGACTGCATCTACTTCGCCTCTCCATGCCGGATCGTCCACAAACGTAATTTCAATGGGCTGACCCACATGGTTCTGCGTAGTATCGCTAACAAGCTTCGGAGAACGTTGAACCGTTGCCCCCTTCACCTGGAACACTACATTGTCAATAGTCACAACGTGATTGCCAATTTCCGATGGTGTTTCTGCAACTGTGCCCAACAGGAACTTCAAATCCACGGTGTCTTTATCAGACATCTTGAACTCAAAGCTGTAAGGCTGCTTATTAGTCGTCAGGTCAACCGTTTGTTGAAAGTAAGGGTGATAACTTGAGTTCTCTGCAATGATCTTCAACGTCCGTGCCAATGTTGACTGGGCTTCAAAGGATACAACATAAGTAATACCGCCGGATAATGGAAGCTTCTCTTGAATGAACATGTTACTCCAAGCCTTATCGCCTAAGCTGCTTACAGTGAGTGCGGCTACCCCGCTATTCTCAGCAGCTGTAATTGCGCCCCCGCTATCAACAGCCGCTCTCCAACCGTCCAGCCCCTGGCTGAAATCCCCGTTCCACAGCGGGTAGAACACCGTGTCCGGCCCATAAACCACGCTGGTCTGAATCAATTTAACGTTATCCAGCTTGATCGTACCGGCGGCACCGCCGACCTTAAGCACAAGCTGGGCGTCGTTCACGGTATTTTCGTCCATGGTGAACGTCACTGTTTTCTTGCCCGCAGTAGTGGTTAACGCAATATTATTGGCAGAAGCATACGTTGCGCTGCCGTCGGCGCTAATTAAAGCCGCTTCGATGATTCTGCTGCTGTCTGCGCTTGCATCAAAGGTCAGTTCATAGTTCTGATCCTTCATCAGGTATATTCCTTTTTGCAGAACCTGTACGGAATCCGCTGCAGCGTTACCCGCGCTGGAAATACGGACATTCAATTTACGCTCTGCCTCATTTACACTTCCTGTAGCAACAGCGCCATCTAAAGTGTTGACATGCCAGTATGTCATACGGCTAGTATCTCCTTGGTCGAAGCTACCGTTATAGACACGATTGCCATCACCTGCAAGCGGCTTTTTCGGTAAATCTCCATTAATAACTATAGAATCGACATTAAGCCGCTCCAGCCGGACATCGCCAATCCAAACCGCATTGCTGTTAGTGCCCATATTAAATTCAGTCCGGGCGGCAAGGTCAGTGTCCTGCTTCATTTGGAAGTACATGGTGTGCTCTTCCATTTGATCAGACAGTGCGATTACTTGGGATCTCGAATATTTCGCCCATCCCCTGGACTCGCCCCCTGTGACACTAACTCTCATGGTTCGTTCTTCCGCCGCCTTGGCCTTGAAGCTCAGCTTGTAGAACTGGCCCTTGGCGATAGAAACCTCATTCAGCATTTGAACGGAATAAGACTGATTGCCCGCTGAAGTAATGTTGACCTTGGCAAAATTCTTGCCGGCAATATTCTCAACCGTAACATTCCCAGCTCCTCCCTCGCCCTGGAAGAGGCTCCAATACTTCGTATTCTCTACGCCCAGGTTCTTAAACCCTGTCTCGTTCGGCTGGTCGAAATTATTATTGTATACCAGATTTCCGTCTACAAGCGGTTGCCGTGCACCTGTTGCCGGCAATTCTTCTTTCGTGTATGTCGGCACGACCGGTTCACGGTATGCTCTGCCCGTCAGTTCATACATGCGGACATAGTCCACCTTCATGGTTTTAGGGAATACTGTGGAAGCATCCGGATTACCGTCAAAGTTCCCGCCGATCGCCAGATTCAGAAGCAGGTGAAACTCCTTGTCGAACGGCGCAGGATACGCATTGTCGGCTGGCTGGTTCAGACTTACGCTGTACCAGTCATTCTGTGTGGAGTACAATTTACCGTCCACATACCAGCGGATTTCCCCCGGCTCCCATTCAATCGCATACGTATGGTAATCTTCGATCGTGCTGCCGTTCTCAAAAAGGTACTGTTTGCCGGTGTTCACATTATCCGGCCATACCGAACCATAATGAAGGGTGCCGGCTACGCGATCTGGCTTGCTGCCCCAAGCTTCCATAATGTCAATTTCACCCGAGGACGCCCAAGTGCCGTACTCATAATTCTCGGGTAGCATCCAGATGGCAGGCCAAATTCCTTTACCGGACGGAAGGCTTGCCCGCACTTCAATTTTTCCGTATTTCTGAGCGTATTTGCCTCTCGTCACCAGACGGGAAGACGTATAATCCGAGCCCATGTACTTCTCCGCTTCCTTGCGGCCTGTGATTACCAGATTGCCGTTCTCCAGCTTCACATTCTCAGGCCGGTTCGTGTAGTACTCCAGCTCGTTATTACCCCAGCCGTCGCCGCCGCTGCCGATTCCCAGGTCGAAATCCCACTTCGCCGGATCAAGGCTCTGGCCGTTGAACTCATCACTCCATTTCAGCGTCCAGTCGCTGGGCGTTGTGCCAGCAGAAGGAGGCGATGTCATCGGGGCGCTGCTGCCCGCCGGGAGCTGGCCGTCATTAAATTTGACACCCTGTGCCTTGTTGTTCGCTTTCTCGATGGTTCCTTTTCCAGCGATAACGGAATCACCCGCATCTTCGGATACATTCAGCACCTTGATTACCGAATGGGCATCCAGTTCAACCTTAGCCTTGCTGTTAAGGCTCAGTGCTGCCGCCGTTGTCGTTCCCGAAAGAACCAGACGGATTTTGTCATCCTTCTTATCTACATTCACATTCCCCAGGGTGGAGTCAACGATATGAATGCTGTTCTCTCCGCCGCCGCGCACGAAGGTCTCGCCTTTCACCGTAACACGCTCCAGAGTGACATCACCCTGGCTTATACCCTCCGTCAAATACAAATTTCCTTCAATAACAGTATCCGTCAAAATAGCACCGGCGCGGTTAACCACCACATTCCCTGTAATCGGGCCGCCCTTAACTGTTCCTGCCTGGTTCACAAGCAGATCCACCATCCGGTCCATTACCGAAGCAAGCTCAGCGCGTGTAATGGTTGTGCCTGGTCTATAGGTGCTATCCGGGAATCCCTTCAGATACCCTTGGGCAGCCAAGGCCTTGATTGAAGCAAGGGTTGCCGCCTCCGTGTTTGTAAGATCGGTGAACTGAACCATCTTCACGTCAACATCTGCTGCACTAATCTTAAAAATCTGATCTAAGGCAACAGCCGCTTCAGCTCTGGTCAGCGGTAAGGTTGGCTCGGCATTCTGCTTGGCATTCAGGCTGAAATAACCTGCCGATAGCGCTTTCAACATATCGGACGAATACCAGGATCCCGCTGGGATATCTTTCGCTGCTGAAGAAGACATTTCCGTAAAATTGAACGTACGGTTCATCAGCGCCGCAAATTCAGCACGGCTGATGATCTGGCCGGGCCGGATCGTTCCATCCGTGTACCCCTGAATTATCCCTAAACCGGACCATTCATTCAGCGCCTTTGCAGCCCAATAATTAGCCGGAAGATCCTTATACTGCTTGGCCGATGCGCTTGCTCCCGCAGCCGGCAACGCGGCCATGATGAATAGCGTACATGCCAAGACGGCCGCGGTCACTTTACGTTTCCTTTGATGATTCATCGATCTGTAGCTCCCTTCATTCTCAAAGTTATTCTTACTACGATTGCTGCACCGTCCATTCCCAGTCTCGTAACTGCAGACCACCCCATTTACCGAAGTAATTGTAAGCGCTTGCTGATTGTTAAGACGTAATGTCCCACGTAAGACATTTTTGAGCTAAAAAATTGTCCTACGTAGGACATTGTGATGTTTTTAATATAAACCCCGGCCCGAGTGCTTGTCAATCCGGGGTTTATCCTTGTAGTATTACAAGCTTTCTCTAATGATTACCTTCGCCTCAAATTCAATGTTCTGCTTATTAGGGATTTCTTCTAAGCCTTCAATTTTATCGATCAGGCAATCCGTTAAATACATCGCCATCTCCACTCTGGGCACATGCATGGTTGTTAAGGACGGATGAATATATTGGGAGACGATTAGATCATCAAATCCCATCAAAGCAACGCGTTCCG
The DNA here is from genome assembly GCF_042610485.1 of Paenibacillus oryziterrae. Taxonomy (NCBI): domain Bacteria; kingdom Bacillati; phylum Bacillota; class Bacilli; order Caryophanales; family Paenibacillaceae; genus Paenibacillus; species Paenibacillus oryziterrae. Next base: position 411,332 of record NZ_JBGJZO010000002.1, read on the forward strand.
GAACGCTGATATTCCGCTGCAGCAAATTGCGCTGAGCGCCATAGGCCGTCAGATCGTTGGAACAGAAAACCGCCCGCGGCAAAATATCATTCTCTACCCAGTAATCAATGGCTTCTACCCCTGATTCCTCCGTGAAGGACCCGTGAAATACCAACTTCTCCGGAACCTTAATCCCATACTTCCCGGCAGCATCCAGAAATCCCTGCAGACGTTCGGATCCCGCATGATTGTTCAAATCTCCTGTAATGATACCGATATTGGTATGTCCCTGTTCAATTATGTATCGTGTCGCTTCGTATGCGCTCTTGCGGTTATTCAGATACGGGATCGGAATGTCCGGAACGCAACCTGGGACGTTGTTCTGGTCGAATACGCCGATCAGGAATCCCGCTCCCTTTACCATTTCAACCACCGGCTGGACATTAGTCCAACTGATGAGCAGCCCGCCGTCGATACTTTTTTGTCTGTACATGCTCATCATCGGTTTGATATCGGAAACGTCCACAATCGTGACCATGGTCCGGTAGCCACGCTTTGTGCAATGGCTGATGATTGCCCCCACCACAACCCCGTAAAACAAATCGTCCGGGTACAGACGGTAATTGCGTTCGTCCTGCATAATAAACAAGCCAATAGTATTGGCCTTTCGTTTCACCAGGCCTCTGGCGGCAGAACTTGGTTCATAATGATGCTCTTCCATCATGCGCACAATTCTATCCCTAGTTTCAGGCCGGACGTTATCCGGGTCATTCAGCACACGCTGGATTGTTTTGCGTGATACCCCTGCCAATCTGGCGATTTCATTAGCATCCATTTGCTGCTCGTCCTATCTCTTGGAATGGTTCCCATTGTTATATGTAAGTCTAGCATGACCATTCTGCTCTTTCAACGAAATGAACGGACAACCACCAGTTGATTTTGACAGGAACATTTGTTCGGGTTATAATTTCTTCTATAGGGAGGGTTCACCGTGAATGTAATGGAGAAGCTTCAAATATTAACCGCTTCGGCGAAATACGATGTAGCCTGCACCTCAAGCGGTTCGAACCGCGCAGGCCAGGCCGGAGGCATGGGCAATGCGGTCAGCATGGGGATCTGCCACAGCTTCGCGGCGGACGGGCGCTGTATTTCACTGCTGAAGGTCCTTATGACCAACGGCTGCGTGTACGATTGTGCTTACTGCGTCAACCGTAAGTCGAACGCTACTCCCCGTGCCGCTTTTACACCGGAGGAGCTCGCGGATCTAACCATGCAGTTCTACCGCCGCAATTATATAGAAGGTTTGTTTCTCAGCTCCGGCATTATGCGTAATCCGGACTACACCACCGAGCAGATGATCGCCGCACTTGAGCTACTGCGGAATACATATCATTTCAGGGGCTATATCCACGTGAAGGCCATTCCCGGTGCAGATGATGTGCTGCTGTCAAGACTCGGCCTGCTGGCCGACCGGATGAGCGTCAATATCGAGCTTCCTTCCAAGGAAAGTCTGGGATTGCTTGCTCCCGATAAGAGCAAAGATTCCATCTTGAAGCCGATGAATTTGATTAAAGATAAGATTGTCGAGAATACCTCGGATATCGTCAAATACAACCATGCTCCCCGTTTCGCTCCCGCAGGACAAAGCACGCAGATGATCGTAGGTGCGACGCCGGATACCGACTACCGGATTCTGACGCTCACGGAAGGGCTCTACCGGAAGTATAATCTGAAGCGCGTTTTTTTCTCCGCTTATACGCCCGTTGTCGAGCATTCACTCCTGCCCTCACCGGATACCAAGCCGCCGCTGCTGCGGGAGCACCGGCTCTATCAGGCCGATTGGCTGCTCCGCTTCTACGGGTTCGAGGCTAAGGAATTACTGGATGAAGCCGTACCCAACTTTAATCCGCTGCTGGATCCGAAATGCAGCTGGGCCATCAACCACCGGGAGCAGTTCCCCGTTGAAATCAACCGTGCACCGTATGAGATGCTGCTGCGTGTGCCGGGTGTCGGCGTAAGAAGCGCTCAACGGATTGTAAAAGCACGAAGAGCAGGAACCTTGGATTTCCATGCGCTGAAGAAGCTCGGCGTCGTGCTCAAACGCGCCCAATTCTTTATTACTTGCAAGGGTAAAGCACTGGAAGGACTTAAGGTAGGGGAACACACCCTGCTACGCTCTCTCATGTCAGGGCAAGAGCTCTCCCAATATCAGCAGCCGCAGGTCGAGCAGTTGTCCCTGTTCGAAGATAAAGATTTCCTGGCCCTGCCGGCAGCAGGATCAACAGCACTCAGTAGAGGAGATTGGCCCTGATGTTTAGAACCGTCCCCTTGGCATATACCTACGACGGCAGCTTCGAAGGCTTGCTGTGCTGCGTATTCGAGAGCTATCAATGGAAGGAGACGCCGCTCGCTATTCAGTCTGAAGAAGACGAACAAAGCCTGCTGCTCGAATCGAAGTGGATTGATACTGATGATGACAAGGCGGACCGGGTGCTGCGATCGATCCCGATTCGCATCTGCCCTGAAGCAGAAGAATTGGTGCGGTACGGATTCTGGAGCCGCACACCAGACAAGGACCTACTGCTGCTTAACTTTCTGCAGCTTGGATTCAGTCATGGCCATAAGGTGATGGATATGCTTGCCAACGATACAGTGAATGCCCTGCTCAAGTCCGTCCAGCAGCTGAAGCGGGAGGGCCATCTGTATCTGGGATTTGTGCGGTTCTCCATTTATGGTTCCGTCATGGCGGCGGTTATTGAACCGGTCAACTTCATCCTCCCTGTTATTGAGGGTCATTTCTGCGACCGGTTCCAGAATGAAAGCTTCATTATCTACGACAAAACCCACCGTATGGCACTCATCCATCAGCCCGGTAAGCAGGCGATTATTCCGCTCGACGAATGGACACCACCGGAACATGACGCGGCGGAAGAACAATACCGCCGTCTCTGGCAAGGCTTCTACGACGCCATCGGCATTCAGGAGCGCCGCAACGACCGGCTGCGCTCTTCGCTGATGCCCAAACGTTACTGGAAGCATATGACGGAGATGAACGGCGGGGGGAATAGTAGAATGAAGAATAAAGAGAAGCAGGACAAAGCGCCTCAGCACCTGGAGAGCAGGGAGAATAATACGTTACTCTAAAAAAGACACCTGTGAGGGTGTCTTTTTCTATCTGAAATATCTATTAAACAATGCTATACATGGATCATATATCTATCCCAGGCTGTAGGTCAGCCACTGTTCCAGCGGCTTAAGCTTTCTTTTTAATATAAATCACGAGAAATATTGCTAAAATGAGTGTACGTATAGATTTAGAACCAAAGGATGGATGATATATGGACATGAAAATAGATGAGATGGGCAAAATCGCAGATTATTTGGAGGAAACAGTTGGCATGATTCTGGTCACCAGCGATATTCACGGCCATGTGTATCCGACAGATTACAGCGCGAAGGAAGAGTCGCAGCTTGGCCTGGCCAAGCTGGCAACCCTCATACGGAGTGAGCGGGAGCGAACGCCTGACCTGCTGCTGGTGGATAACGGGGACGTGATTCAAGGAACGCCGCTTTGTTCTTTTTTTGTAGAGCAGCATTGGGGAGAAACACACCCGTTGATCACCGTAATGAATGAGTTAGCTTATGATGTGGCGGTACCGGGCAATCACGATTTTAATTACGGTTTGGAAATGCTGCGCCAAGCTATGGAAGATTCGCGCTTCCCCTGGCTTTCGGCAGGAATTGTAGAGACAGAGTCAGGACGTCCGGCATTCGGAAATCCCTATATGGTAAGAACCACCGGCGCAGGGATCAAAATCGCCATTCTGGGCGTCACCACTCACTATATCCCGTATTGGGAGAATCCCCAGCATATCACCGGCCTAGAGTTTCAGGATGCGCTGGAGACGGTGAAGACCTGGGTTCCCCGCATCCGCAGTGTGGAGAATCCAGACCTTATGATTGTGTCCTATCATGGAGGATTTGAACGGGATTTGCAGACAGGAGAGCCGGCAGAGGGGCTGACAGAAGATAATCAAGGGTATGCGATGTGCCTGGAAGTACCAGGGATTGACGTGCTTATTACCGGCCATCAGCATCGGCTCATTACCCAAGAGGTCGGTGGGGTGACGGTGATTCAGCCTGGCTCGGCCGGAGAAGCATTGGGGAAAATCTCCGTTACGTTCCAGCGAAATAAAGACGGTGCCTGGATCATCCGCGAAAAGACAGCCACGCTACTGCTACCTGATGAGACGGTATCAGCTGACACCAAGGTCCTGGAACTTATCTGGCCTTTGGAGTCGGAAACGCAGGCATGGCTGGATTAACCCATCGCTCCTCGTTCGCTTCCTTTCTAGGCTTATGGTATAAATGTAAAAGCCCAATTACCTGGGTATTCCGGGTAATTGGGCTTTTGATGTTTAGGGCTTATCCTTGATCCGGACCAGTAATCCGTCCGAACCGACAGCCAATAGATCCGTTCCTGTCCAGATCATATGATTGACTGAGAACATGTCTTCGTTCTCGTAGAACTTCCATGATATCAAATCCTTAGAGACACCGAGAATATGGTTCTTGTAGTAGCGGTAATCCTTGCCTGTCCACAGGATTCGACCGCTGCTGTTGGCTTCAAGCCGTTCACTAATGAACTGGTCGTAGTTACCCTTTATCGTCGACCAGTTCACTCCGTCCTTCGAGCTATAGATCATATCCGACATGATCAGGAAGCGGTCATTTACCCATTGCACACCTGCAAAGGTGACCCTTGCATCATAATCAAAGGAAGCGGAACTCATCCCTGTCTTCCAATCCTTGTTGTTACTGCCTAAAACGAACGTTTTCTCCTGCCACTTGGTCAAGTCTTTGCTGCTCATAGCCAGTCCCTGCTGATTCTTGGAGCCAACTGCAACCAATGTGCCGCCGTGAGCGGCAAGGTCCGACAGGACACTCGTAGTACTGAGTGATACCTTCCAGTTCACTCCGTTGGTTGATGAATACACTACGTATTTCTTATTATTTATACTATTGGATACCCCCAGCGCCGCAAAACGGGTACCAGTCCAAACCACTTTCTTTAGATTCAAACCTGTAGCCGTCGTTTGCTTCTGCCATTTCACTCCGTCCTTGGAAGTGTACGTGTACGCCCCGCCGACAGCTACGTACAGCTTCCCATTCCATTCAACCGACTGAATGTCATCCTCAGGTCCTGTCTTGAACCGGTCCGAGGACAACACCTTGGACCATGTGCTTCCGTCTTTGCTGGATAATATCATAGGAACGTTATAAGAAAATTCTCCACCTATAATCGTATAACGTCCATTAGCCTTGATCACTTGATTCATGGATTGAGTGATCAAAGCCGGCCGTATGATCTTCCAATTCACTCCGTCCGTGGATAACGCAATCTGTCCACCTTGGCCGAACCCTACGAATCTGCCGCCCGATTTGATCACTCTCATCGCCAGAGAAATATTCTTGATTTTAACCTGACTCCAATGAATCTTATCTTTAGACGTCAACACCGCAATTTCATCCCGCCAGAACCCGCCAAAGATGAAATACTGGTTCCCGTTCTGAATCATTTCTCCCCGTTCATACAGCTTATCAAACACCTCAGGACCTGGCTTCAACGTAAAGGTAATTCCATCCTTGGATGTCAGAACATTTCCGTACGAATCGTAGAGCGTTATGATCCCATTCGCCACTGGCTCCATAAGATTTACATCATAGTTTTTGACCGGAACACCGTTCACGGTGAATCTATAAGTCAACGAGCTTTTGACAGTACCCGACTGCTGAGTCCATCCCGACAGATCGTTAGAGGTATAAACAACCAATTCTCCAGCTTGCTTATCCGAACTGTCGATGACGAACTGATTCCGCTCCTTCGCGCTTCCGTAATAGCGGTACCCGCTTGAAATGGCCGTGTATCTTGCCCCATTCCATAAGATTTCATAAATCTTATCAGAAGGTATGATACCTGTCTGTTTCCAGTCGATTCCGTCGGTTGAGGTGAATACGTAAGTGTGGTTGTCTGCATCATAGCTTGCCGCCATCACATATTGGTTTCTTAACAGGAATACATTTCTCGGGGTCAATGCACCGTCCGGTCCTTCCAGATTAAGAGGGGTCCATTGTTTACCGTCTTTAGACTGGAATATCTTGGGATCACTTGTGTTATAGGTCCAGAAGTAAAAGTTGTTCCCTGTATGCTTAACCATCGAAAAATTGTCTGAAGCAGGTATCTGATTCTTGGCCCAGTGCTCACCGTTGTCGCTGGAAATGAGCAAGCTGGAGGATGCGACCGCAATAATCGTACCCGTACCATTGCTTGCCACCGAATCGATGTTGTTTCCTTTTCCACCCAAGAAATTGTAAGTAAAATGATCGGTCGCCTTTTCAGCAACCGGAGCGAACATCACCTGAGCAGGGATCTTCACAGCAACGGTCTTGGAATCCGTTCCCGTTTCACCTTCCGAATTGCTTCCCCAGCCCCATACGGTTTGATCCTTAAGAATTGCAAAAGAATGATCCGTTTGGTACCCGCTGAATATGGACTCGACGTCGGATAAGCCCTTTACCTGCTTGGGTTCTACTGAGTCTTCAGTATTCCCGGTACCGAGCTGTCCCTTATCGTTCTGACCCCAAGCCCAGACGGTTCCGTCTTCTTTGAGCATCAGGAAGTGGTGAAAGCCTGCGGCAAGTTCCTTGACGTTCTCCATGCCAGAGACTTGAACCGCTTTGAAAAATTCCTTACTACCCGTTCGCAAATAAGGGAGCTTCAACGTTTCGAGATTCGGGTTCCCCCATGCCCAAACGGTGCCGTCCTTCTTCAAGGCATAACCGGTCTGATTCAAGTTCCCTACGGTTATTTGGCGTACATCTGTAAGTCCCTCAAGCTTTCTTGCATCTTCCTTGCGTCCCATCCCCAAGTACCATACGGTACCTTCAGCGGTGACTGCATAGTCGCCCGTCAACTGAATAATGTGCTCCAGTTCCGATATGACCTTAGGCTTCTCAAAGTTATAAGAGTCTGGAGCATACCCGTTCCACATCCAAACCTTACCGTCTGAATCAAGCGCATATGTATAGTAGGGAGCTGTCCCGATAGATTGAATTCTTGTCAGCCCTGGAACCTGTCCGAACAGCTCTTTGGAGGAACCTCCCTCCGCCCGGACCCAAACCGTACCATCCTCCAGCAGGACCGTCGCCGAATTGTATCCCGTCTGCAGATCCTTGATCTTTTTACCTTTGAAAAAATCAATATACTTCGGATTTTTTAATCCTCCGAACATAAAGCTTTGGTATGCGCCCCATGCCCATAGTTCACCTTTGGTATCCAAGGCGTATGACTGCTCAAATGATGCCGCAACTTTCTGGAGGGTAACCACAGGAGCCTGATCTGATCCGGCTGCATCCGCTGCCTGCAAGAAATGCGGTTGATAGACTTGGGAGGACATCAACACCCCAATGAAAATCCAAATAATCATAACTTTTACTTTCAAATGCTTCACCAAACCATTCCTACTCCTTCCTGCCTTGTCAATTTTTTCTGCATTGTTAGCATAATGGATTTGACGACTTTTGTCAGTAATTAGTAGAGAGACTCTACCGCTATATAATATAAAAGACACCTGTGAAGGTGTCTCAGCTGGCGTTAGCGTAATCTGAATTTTCTTAATCGTCCAATTAACCGGCCTCCGTCAGATTTTCTCATGGAAGGTTCTGCTGATAACATCAAGCTGCTGCTCTCTGGTCAGTTTGATGAAATTCACCGCATAACCGGATACTCGTATCGTGAGCTGCGGATACTCTTCCGGATGTTCCATCGCATCCAGCAAGGTTTTGGTATCAAAGACATTGATATTCAAATGATGACCGTCAGCCTCCGTATACCCGTCGAGCAGCGCGGTCAGATTACGGACCCGATCCCCTTCATTCTTCCCAAGCGCTCCCGGGATAATCGAGAACGTATTCGATATGCCATCCAAGGCGTACTCATAAGGAAGCTTCGCTACAGAGGCCAATGAAGCAATTGCCCCTTTCTTGTCCCGGCCGTGCATCGGGTTCGCCCCTGGAGCGAAAGGCTCGCCTTTCTTTCTCCCATCCGGCGTATTCCCGGTCAGCTTACCGTACACCACGTTGGAAGTAATCGTCAGCACCGACATCGTGGTTCTAGCCTGCCTGTAAGTCGAATGCTTCTTAAGCTTGCGGTAGAACCGTTTGACGAGGTCAATCGCAATCTCATCGGCACGGTCATCATTATTGCCGTAAGCCGGATATTCCCCTTCAATGATATAGTCGACAGCAAGACCGTTCTCATCGCGAACCGGCCGGACGTTGGCATATTTAATAGCACTGAGCGAATCGGTTACGACCGACAGACCCGCTATCCCGGTTGCCATGGTCCGCATCGTCTCCTGATCGTGAAGCGCCATCTCGATGCGTTCATAACAATATTTATCATGCATGTAGTGAATGACATTCAAGGTGTTGATATAGAGCTCGGCCAGCCATTCCATCATATGGTCGAAAGCCGCCATCACTTCATCAAAGTCCAGTTTCTCTGACAGAATCGGCCGCATGGGTGGGGTGATCTGCACCTTCATCTGCTCATCCATTCCGCCGTTAATTGCATACAGCAGGGCCTTAGCCAGATTCGCCCGGGCGCCAAAGTACTGCATTTGCTTCCCGATCCGCATGGCGGACACGCAGCAGGCTATCCCGTAATCATCACCGAAATAAGTCCGCATTAAATCATCATTCTCATATTGCAGTGAGCTGGTCTGAATCGTCATGTGGGCACAATATTCCTTGAACTTCTGCGGGAGCCGGTGCGACCAAAGCACGGTCAGATTCGGTTCCGGAGATGGACCGAGTGTCTCCAGCGTATGCAGGAATCGAAAGGTGTTCTTTGTGACCAACGGACGGCCATCCAGTCCAATACCTCCAAGCGACTCGGTGACCCATGTCGGATCGCCGCTGAACAGGGCGTTATATTCCGGTGTCCTTGCGAACTTCACCATCCGCAGCTTCATGACAAAATGATCGACGAGCTCCTGCGCTCCTTGCTCTGTTAGCCTCTCCAATTTGAGGTCACGCGCGATATAGATGTCCAGAAAGGTGGAGGTGCGGCCCAAACTCATCGCAGCCCCGTTCTGCTCCTTGATCGCGGCAAGATACCCGAAGTACAGCCATTGAAAAGCTTCCTGCGCTGTCTCCGCCGGTCTGGTTATATCGAATCCATAGTTAGCGGCCATCTGCTTCAGCTCCGTAAGAGCGCGAAGCTGCTCCGCGATTTCTTCACGTGCCCGGATGACATCTTCACTCATGGTGCGTTCGTCGAAGAAGGAGAGCTCGGTTTTTTTGCTTTTAGCCAGAAAATCCGTTCCATACAAGGCAACGCGCCGGTAATCGCCAATGATACGTCCCCGGCCATACGCATCCGGTAGCCCAGTGATAATTCCGGCTTTTCTGGCGAGACTCATGGCAGGCGAATAGCCGTCAAATACACCCTGATTATGTGTTTTCCGGTAAGTCGAGAAAATATGCTCGATTTCCGGGTCCAGCTCATAACCGTAAGATTCACAAGCATTTTTGGCCATGCGGATCCCGCCGTAAGGCTGAAGAGCCCGCTTGAATGGTTTATCCGTTTGCAGGCCCACGATGACCTCAAGCTCCTTATTCAAATAGCCGGGGCCATGCGAAATAATGCTGGAGACCACCTCCGTATCCATATCCAGAACTCCGCCTTGTTCGCGTTCTTGCTTCGCCAACTCCATAAACTGCTCCCAGAGCTGTTGCGTTGCTTCCGTGGAACCCGCCAGAAAAGAGTTATCTCCTTCATAAGGCTCATAGTTGAGCTGGATGAACTGGCGGACATCGATCTCTTCCTGCCAGTTTCCTGATTTAAAGCCGTTCCATGCCTGCATCGTTCAGTTTCCTCCTTTAATACCTCGTCATGGTTGCGGGGATGTGCTTAGTATGATCCGACTTGGCGAATATAAAGGAGGTACAAAAATGGATAGTATGGGGGATATCGCCTTTTACACCCGGCCTGAAACGGTAGTGATTGGGAGCGGGCATAATCACACGAAAGCAGGTAAAACTGTACTTGTTAACAAGGACTTTATTGATTACAAGGCCCATAAGTAACCACCACGGGTACAGGCCAGGGAGGGACAATGATGGCTGTTAAACAAAGCCAGGTAGAAGATAACGAAAGCATGACCGAGAAAAAGCAATCCGCTCAGGATGAGGTTAACCGCCTAGTCACCCGCGCAAAGGCATCGCTAGAAATGTTCCTCTCCATGAATCAGGAACAGGTTGACCGCATTGTGCAAGCTATGGCGCTTGCCGGACTCGACAAGCATATGCTGCTTGCCAAAATGGCGGTTGAAGAAACCGGCCGCGGTGTATACGAAGATAAAATAACCAAGAACCTTTTTGCCTCCGAGTACATTTATAACAGCATCAAGAACAACAAAACCGTCGGGATTATTGAGGAGAATCTGTATGAGAATTATCAGCGGGTAGCCGAACCGGTCGGCATTATTGCCGGTGTTACACCCGTGACCAATCCGACGGCCACGACGATATTTAAAACGCTGATTGCCACGAAGACGCGGAATCCCATTATTTTTGCTTTCCATCCTTCCGCGCAAAAGTGCAGCTCGGAAGCAGCCAAAACATTGCTGGAAGCAGCTGTAGCAGCAGGAGCACCGCCGCACTGTGTGCAGTGGATTGAGAATCCGTCGCTCGAAGCAACCCAACTGCTCATGAACCACCCGGATGTAGCCCTGGTGCTCGCCACAGGCGGTTCAGCAATGGTGAAATCGGCCTACAGCACTGGTAAACCTGCGCTTGGCGTCGGACCCGGGAATGTACCCTGTTTTATTGAAAAAACGGCTGATTTGAGACAAGCGGTTACCGATCTTATTCTATCCAAAACATTCGATAACGGGATGATCTGTGCTTCCGAGCAAGCCGTTATCATCGAACAGCCGGTGTATGATGAGGTTCGCAAAATGATGATAGACAACGGTTGTTATTTTCTGAATAAAACAGAAACAGCGGCCGTCTCAGGTTTGGTGATCACCGGGGAGAAATGTGCCGTCAATGGTGTTATTGTCGGACAGCCTGCTCATAAAATTGCCGAGATGGCCGGTCTTCAGGTACCGGTGACTACGAAGATTCTTGTCGCCGAACTGGAAGGCGTGGGAACAAGCTTCCCGCTGTCCGCTGAGAAGCTAAGCCCTGTTCTTGCCTGTTATAAGGTAACCTCTGCCGAACAAGGTATTGATCGCGCAGCTGAAATCGTCGCTTTTGGCGGTTTGGGTCACTCCTCCGTCATTCACTCCAAGGACAATAAGGTGATTGAGGCCTTCGCGGAACGGTTACAAACCGGACGTGTCATCGTCAACTCTCCTTCTACGCAGGGGGCAATTGGCGATATTTACAACACCAACCTGCCGTCACTTACCCTAGGCTGCGGATCTTACGGCAAAAACTCGACCACTTCCAATGTAACTGCGGTCAACCTGATCAATATCAAACGTGTCGCCTACCGGAGGGTTAATATGCAGTGGTTCAAAATCCCGCCTAAGATCTATTTTGAAAAAGGGTCCACGCAGTATCTCGAGAAAATGCCAAACATCTCCAAGGTGTTGATTGTTACTGACGCTATGATGGTGAAGCTCGGATACGTAGAGAAAATCGAATATTATTTGCGGAAGCGTACCACGCCTGTATCTGTTGAGATCTTTGCCGATGTCGAGCCCGATCCGTCTGTAGAGACCGTTGAACGCGGAACCCGCATGATGGAGAACTTCCAGCCCGACTGCATCATTGCACTGGGTGGCGGCTCGCCCATGGACGCGGCGAAGGCGATGTGGTTATTTTACGAATACCCGGATACAAGCTTCCATTCAATCAAACAGAAGTTCCTCGATATCCGTAAACGGGTCTACAAATATCCGCGATTAGGCGTCAAAGCTCAATTTGTCGCGATCCCGACAACGTCAGGTACAGGCTCAGAGGTAACTTCCTTTGCCGTAATCACGGATAAAAAAGAAGGAAATACCAAATATCCGCTGGCCGATTACGAGCTGACCCCGGACGTGGCGATTATTGATCCGGAGCTGGTCTATTCCCTGCCGAAATCGGCAGTGGCGGATACCGGGATGGACGTACTAACGCATGCTATTGAATCTTATGTTTCTGTCATGGCCAGTGACTACACCGATGGACTTGCGCTTCATGCCATTAAGCTGGTATTCCAGTACCTGGAGAAATCATTCCATACAGCCGATCCGCTAGCCCGTGAGAAAATGCATAATGCATCAACGATCGCGGGTATGGCTTTCGCCAATGCTTTTCTCGGCATTAACCACAGCTTGGCGCATAAATGGGGCGGGGAATATCATACGGCACACGGACGTACGAATGCGATTCTTATGCCGCATGTCATTCGGTATAATGCCCAGAAACCGTCAAAATTCGCATCGTTTCCAAAATATAATTATTTTATCGCCGATGAGCGTTATGCGGAAATCGCCAGAATGCTTGGACTCCCTGCCAGTACCACAGAAGAAGGAGTCAACAGTCTGATTGCGGCTATCCGCAAGCTGAACCAATCGCTCGCTATTCCGGAGAAGTTCCAGGATCTTGGCTTCGATCCGTCCGACTTTGAGTCCAAGGTCGACTATCTGGCCGATCGCGCGTTCGAGGACCAATGTACCACAGCCAACCCACGAATGCCGCTGGTCAAAGAACTTGCAGACGTTTACCGGAATGCGTTCTACGGCAGATTCTAGTCTCATTGCTAAATAAGCCTCTCCTCCGAATGGTTGTACGAATCAACCATTCACCGAGGAGAGGCTTTTTTTGTATGAAAGCCCTAATAAACCAAGCTCATTTCAGCCCTTAAAGGGTGTTTGACCAGACCAGGCTAAAGCCATTGAATATATTGTTATTACCCATCCTATTAAAGGGGGTTCTAACAATGATCGGGGGAGATCCTATTGGCTATCCGCTACAGCATCGTCATCCCAACCTTTAACCGAAACCAGCAGCTCCTGCTCACACTTGCTTCATTCGAAGCCCAAACGTATCCTAAACCTCTTTTTGAAGTCATTGTAGCCGATGACGGTTCTACAGACGGTACGAAGGAAATGGTCGAAGGCTTCCAGGCAACCTATTCTCTCATCTATGTATTCCATCAGGAACAACGCGGTCGATCTGCCATTAGAAACTTAGGGCTAAAGCACGCGAAAGGGCGATATGTTATCTTCTGCGATGCTGACTTTTTGGTGTTACCTGAATTTCTTAGAACGATGAGCCGCTATCACCGCAAGTATCCAAGAGCCGTGCTTTCAGGGATTCCTCACTCGTGGGATGATGCCTATACCCATTATTACCCTGACTTTTCCCCGGAGGAGCAAGAACATTGCCGGAATACCCTTACTCAAACCGGCTTATGGAATCCGGACTTTGAAGCAGCGAATGACATTATTCCGCTAATCACACCTGAAGATATCCTTCATCAGAGTGATATGTTGTCCAAAGTTGTGTTCCCCTCAAGGGTTCCCCTCAATATTAAAAAACAATTCGCTGCAACAGATGTAGCTCCCTGGATGTTGCTGGTGACTCGTTGTGTAGCCATCCGACGCAGCCAGTTGAATCGTATTAAAGGTTTCAATGAACGTTTTGTACTCTATGGTTTAGAAGATTGGGACCTGGGCTATAGGCTGCACCGCCTGAAGGTTCGATTTCATTGCATTCAAGAGGTTGTCGGATATCATCAGGAGCATCCTAACGCTTTCAGAGGGAATCTTCTAAATATTGAAAATCTAAAAATCATGTTCGAAACCTATGGGTTCAATGACTCCTCCATAAATTTATTGGCGCTTGTCCCGCCATCCGAGGATCTGGAGGCTTACAAAAATACGCTGCGCGTATTGCGCAGAGGATACCGGTCTAAATTCACACGTTCGTCAGCAATGCTGCTCGAGAGAACACTGCGAATTGGAGCCAAGCAGTTCTATCAGCAAAACAACACCCAAGCACACCAAAAATCACTGCTATGGATAAAAAAGAAAGCCGCCGGACGAAAAAGCCATGTCGCGCACGTGTTACGGGAAATGGTGCAGAGGTCCGAGAAGCTACTAGAGTAACCCGACAGTGGCTTTATAGCAAATGGGTCTAAGTTGTCACCTGTTGTGGGATAGACCAACAAAAAAGACACCCTTCAAGGTGTCTTTAGCTGTGTCTCCACATGGAGCCCAGTAGGCTTATCGAATCGATTTAAAAATCCATCCAGAAAAATTGAGAGACCGCAAGAATGAGCCCAACCCCATTCACGACGATAAAAAGCCACTTTTTAGCTCTTCGGGTTACAGACTCTCCAGTTAACAAAGTCCATATTAAAATTCCGTTCAACACAACCATGATAATGAGAGCCAACCACCAATTCGCTGCCATTCGATTCCCCCCAGTGTTTGAATAGAACCCTTGGAATTATAATACTACGGTTTATTAACAAAGATGTTGAAGAGCTATGTAAGAATTATTACTCACCGGTGAACCGTATACAGGTTTGCTCTGGTTATTGTCCGAATGACCTCCCGTTCGCCGGCTGAAAGCGGTGTGCCCGCAGCAGTAACATTGTTCCGAAGCTGTTCCAGACTGCTCGCTCCCGGGATCGCAACGCTGACTCCAGGTTCATCCAGGACATACCGGATCGCAATCTGCGCCAGTGTACGCGTATCGCCTGCAAGCTCAATAAGTCTGCTTCGAACTCCGGCCAACTCCTCACGGCTATAATCCAGATAGTCCTTATCTGCCTTGTTCGCCCCTCCAGACGTTAAAATGCCTCCGGCAAGCGGACCGCGCGCAATCAACCCGATTTGATTCTCCACAAGCTGCGGAAGCACCTCCTCAGGACGCCGATCAAGCATGCTGTACTGGCTCATCAAGCTTGTAATATTCGAGCGCTGTACATATTCCCGAATGACATTCGGGCGTATCGAAGATATCCCGTAATGACGAATGAGTCCTTCCTGCTTCAGCTCTTCAAAAGCTTCTATCGTCTCCTCGATAGGATCTTCAATCGTTCCTCCGTGCAGCTGATATAAATCGATATAATCGGTGCCCAGCCGTTTGAGACTTTCCCTTACCGCAGAATGAATATAGGCCTTGGAAGGGTCCCATATCCAACCCTCTTTGCCCGGTACCCGGCGATTCCCCACTTTTGTTGCCACAATGACCTCGGAGCGATGGGATTTGATTGCCTTGCCGAGAAGCTCCTCGTTTCGCCCGTTATCATATAAATCTGAAGTGTCGAACAAATTAATCCCAAGCTCTAACGCTTCCTGAATGATAGCAACAGCCCTGGATTCGTCAGTCCCAAGAGACATACAGCCCAGACCTATCTCACTGACGTAAAGGTCCGCAGCTCCCAATCGATTGTGTTTCATTAGCACTTCTTCCTCCTTGTATGCCTTTGATTCATCTATTCCATGCTAACCCTTTTGAAAAAGTATATCAAAGATAAAGCTAGTTTAATTTGAAAATACTATATTTCTTTCTCCAAAGGGTGATCGTAGAGTACATTAGCTTTCCTGACCCATACAATAATATCTTTCAGATCATTTGTACGGCATTCGTTTTTTTATTATCCTTTATTTTGACTTCATTATTAGTTAGTGAAAAAAATGAGTACTCCCCAAAATAATCGCCCCATTAAAACATGAAAAGAGACCCTACGGGGTCTCTTTCTAATAATCTATGTTGGAGCGCGGTATTCTACCGTACCGCCTGTCCGGATAAAACGCCACGTAAGCGTAATTCTTATTACTCAATCATGCTTTTGGTTGCCTCATACATCTTCTCGACGTATTGATCAACTTCATCTCTGGACATGCGCAGGCGCTCTGCAGAAGTACCATACCCAATTTCTTGTTTTCCCTCTTGAAGCCCCTTGAAAATCCCGTCCGTGAAGGCATCCAGTGGTTCCCCATGCACATGCAGCCCCGTTCCGCCTAATTGCGTATTCACCGCCGGAGGAGCAACTTCGATCACTTCTACAGATGTATCAGATAGCTGATGTCTCAGGCTCATGGTAAAAGAATGTAGCGCCGCCTTGCTAGCCGAATAAATCGGTGCAATCGCAAACGGCGTAAACGCCAGCCCGGAGGTGACATTAATGATCGCCGCCTCTTCTTTTGCTGCAAAAAATGGAGCAAACAGCATAGAGAAGTGAATCGGCGCTTCGATATTGGTTGTGATTTCGTTATTGAAATACCCCCAATCGGTCTTAGCCTTCGATTTCAGCACATTAAACCGCTGCTGGATTCCTGCATTATTAATCAATACATTTACTTCCGGATAATTAGCAGTCACCCATTCAAATAAGGCAACACGCTCAGACTCCTGATTCAAATCGCTTACGCGAGTAATGAGTCCAGGGAGTTTTTCTTTCGCCTGTTCAAGTACAGCTTCACGCCGTCCACACACAATCACTTGGTTCCCCATTTGTATGAAACGTTCTGCAAAAGCCAGCCCGATACCGGAACCTCCACCTGTAATCAAAATCGTATTTCCTGATAGCTTCATTGTTGTTCCTCACCTTCATCATTTTTTTCTTCCATCCGTTTGACATAACGGTTAATTTTCCAGTCGATTCCTTCAATGGATTCGGTCATTAACGAAATTTCGGCCAGTACGGCCTGCTTGTGAGCCCTCATCATCTCCAGCCGGAGCGCTACGGTCTCATCACCTTCTACGATCCAATCAATATATTGCTTGATGCGGCTTATAGGCATATTTGTGTTTTTCAGACAAATCACCGTTCCAAGAAGCGACAGATGATCCTCCGAAAATAACCGCCTGCCCGCTTCATCACGCTCGATCCCAGGCAACAGCCCTTTTTTCTCATAATAACGCAGTGTTGATTCTGGTACATTAAATCTGGCCGCAGCTTCGCCAATGGAATAATACTTCATCCGGAGGCCTCCCGTTAACTCTGTTCTTGTCGACAGAACTAGCATACGACTTAAACCGTGGTTTAAGTCAACTAAAATGTTGCACTGATTGCCCGTCACCTACCGTGTAACTACACCTATTTAAAAACACCAACCTATTGTTCATTTTTTCTCAATTATGGGGGTTATAGGTTACTGGGAACTACTTTATAATGAAATTGGGCGTGGATACTTCATCTTTTTGTGAACGCGCGTTTATTGACCTGCCCATTATCCATTTTAGTAGGAGGAATGGTTATGCAATACGGTTATTTCGACGAAAAGAACAAGGAGTATCTCATTACGAAGCCGAATACGCCTGCCCCTTGGGCGAACTACCTCGGTTCGCCGGAGTACGGCGCCATCATCTCAGGCAACGCAGGAGGCTATAGCTTTGTAAAATCTGGAGCAAACGGACGTCATATCAGATACCACTTCAACTCCAAGGACGAGCCGGGACGCTACATTTACGTGAGAGATTTGGAGAACGGGGATTATTGGTCCGGCTCCTGGCAGCCGGTGGGCAAGGATCTGGAGCAGTACAAATCCGTATGCCATCATGGAACCGGTTACACGAATATCACCTCGGATTACGACAGCATCCAGACGGAAACGTTATATTATGTGCCGCTGAATAAAACTTATGAAGTGTGGCGCCTGAAGGTCCGTAATAATAGCTCCAAAGCGCGGAAGCTGGCTCTCTTCGGATTTGTCGAATTCACCAATGATAACAACTACGAGCAGGATACCGTCAACCTTCAGTACACACTGTTTATCTCACGGACCTACTACAAGAATAATATGATCCTTCAAGCCATCAACGAAAACATCCCTGAAGACCAGACCTGGAGATTCTTCGGCGCTGCAGGCGCGGAAGTTACCGCATACGACGGCGACCGGGATACGTTCCTCGGCGATTACCGCAGTTACGGGAATCCGGCCTCCGTTGCAAATGGACAGTGCTCCAATTCATTGAATTACAACACCAACTCCTGCGGTGCCTTGCAGATCAATGTTGACTTGCAGCCGGGAGAGGAAAAAGAACTCGTATTTCTTCTGGGCCAGTACGACGAGAAAGGCGCATCGGAAATTCTCAGCCACTATAAAGATTTGTCCGTCGTGAGTAAAGAGCTCGAAGAGCTGAAAGAATTCTGGCACAGTAAGCTTAACCGCTTCCAGGTCCAGACCCCAAGTGAGAACCTGAACAGTATGATTAACACTTGGAATGCGTACCAATGCTTCATTACTTTCATCTGGTCACGTGCCGCCTCCTTCCAATACTCCGGCCTGCGCAACGGACTCGGGTATCGGGATACTGTGCAGGATATTCAAGGAATCATTCATCTGGATCATGAGATGGCTCTCGAACGTCTGAGACTGATGATCTCCGCCCAGGTCTCCAACGGCGGCGGTCTTCCGCTCGTTAAATTCGACCATAATCCGGGACATGAGGGTACGCCCGATGACCCGGATTATGTGCGGGAAACCGGACATCCCCATTATCGCGCCGACGATGCTTTGTGGCTGTTCCCAACCGTCATCAAATACTTAAATGAAAGTGGCAACTGGGCTTTTACAGATGAAGTCATTCCTTATTCGGATCATGGAGAGGCCACGGTGTACGAGCATCTGCGCCGAGCACTTCATTTTAGCCTGGAACGCATGGGTGCCCACGGCATGCCCGTAGGACTTCACGCGGACTGGAACGATTGCCTGCGTCTAGGAGCCAAAGGCGAGTCGATATTCGTCGCATTCCAGCTGTACATGGCCTTCAAAACATTCATGGAAATCGCGCACATCAAGAACAAGCCCGAAGACGTTCAATGGGTGCAAGGCCTGCTCGACGATCTAGATAGAAACATTCAAAAGCATGCCTGGGAAAACGATCAGTTCATCCGCGGTTTTACCGAAGACAACTACACGATTGGCTCCTGGGAGAACGAGGAGGCAAAAGTCTGGCTGAATCCGCAAAGCTGGGCGGTATTAAGCGGCGCCGCCCGCCCGGATCAGGCGAAGCTCGCTATGGACAAAGTATACGAGAATCTGCGGACCGATTACGGCACCATGCTCTTCTACCCGCCATTCCGGAAATACGGTTTGCCCGTGGCGCGGATGGCCCTCTTCAACGCCTCAACCAAAGAGAACGCCGGTATCTTCAGCCAGCCGCAGGGATGGCTCATTTTAGCAGAAACCATGATCGGCAACGGAGACCGTGCGTTCGAATATTTCCTGAATTGCAGTCCGGCCAGCATGAACGATAAAGCCGAAATCCGCAAACTTGAGCCCTATGTACACGGGCAGTTCGTCGAGTCCAAAGACAGTCCGTACCAAGGACGGGCGCATGTCCACTGGCTCACCGGCACCGCCTCGACTGTAATGGTCTCCCTGGCAGAGGGCATTATGGGCGTTCAACCACAGTTTGATGGCCTTCGCATCAACCCGTGTATCCCCTCCGGGTGGAAAAAATTCACTATGGTGCGGGAATTCCGCGGCAAGAAGCTAAACATTCAGGTGGACAACAAGAACGGCGTACAAAAAGGAGTTACCCATATCATCATCAACGGCAAAGAAATTCAAGGCGATCTAATCCCGGTAGCCGAAATGATTGCTGAAAACAGCGTGCAGGTCATTATGGGGTAAGGAAACAGTTTATGCTGTGATAGAAAGACAGATGGACGAACCTTGCTGGTTCGTCCTCTTTCTTTTGCGACGAGAATGTCTTGTCCCAGCTCTCATTTTAGAATTCCATATTCAATCATGCTATTGATCGAAGCAAGAATCGTTTCTTCATTCGTTGCAATCGGTGCCCACCCCAACATTTTCTTAGCCTTGTTATTACTCACATTGCGGTTCATCCTTAACAGCAGCGCTGCCTCTTTGGCCTGCTCATTGAATAAGGCTGCTGCATAAATAACCCAGTTCGGTAATGATCGTGAAGAAACTTTTTGCGCGACGCTGGCTTTTTTATTTTTCAATACTGCTGCAATTTCAGGCATCGATATTTGACCGTCTGCTGATGCGATAAAACGTTGTCCGTTGGCCTTAGGATGTGTCATGGCACGAATATGTAGATCAGCCACATCACGGACATCTACAATATTTAAAGGAATAGGGGGAACCACTTTCATCGATCCGTCTAATAAATGTTTAAGAAGACCGAAGCTGCCTGAGACGTGAGCACTTAAAGAAGGCCCCAGAATAGCAACCGGATTGATAGTAGCAAACTCCAGATTACCTCCTTCATTCTTAATGAAATCCCAAGCAGCACGTTCTGCGAGCAGCTTTGACTTCTCATAAGCCGATAACCCTTTTTCATTCAGATCTGTCCAATTGGCCTCCGTCGTAACTGAATTCGTGTTCTTATTGCTGAATCCAACTGCACCGAAGTTCGAAGTCATTACCACACGTTTAACTTCTGCATTTCGAGCCGCTCTCAACACACGAACGATGCCATCCACCGCAGGGCGTATCATTTCATCCTCATTTTTGGGCTTTGTCAAAAAAACGGGTGATGCCACGCTTAATACGTAATCACAACCTCTCATAGCCTCGTCCCAGCCATTATCTTTGGATAAATCAGCTTCCACAAAGGTAAGATGGTCTAACGAAGTGACCCCGTTAGCTTGTAGTGGATCAATGACCTTGCTTGTCATGCTTAGCGAGCGCAGCGTGGTCTTTACGTGATACCCTTTTTGCAACAATTGAAAGATGATCTGTGTCCCAACAAAACCTGTACCTCCTGTTACTAAAACCGTTTCTAACATATTTTAAACCTCCTCTAAATAGTTAAGGATCATTTGAACAATGAGCCGCTTATGCTTTATAGTTACGGTAATACCTAGAGTTATATCGAGGTCAAGCTTTTGCCCATACCTTTTTAAAGGAGATGTTAAATTGACTACCTTCACTATAAAAGATGTAGCAGAAACAACAGGACTCTCCATTTTCACCATCCGTTTTTATGATAAAGAGGGACTGTTGCCATTTGTCTCAAAAGACGCATCCGGAAGGAGAGTATTCACAGAGTCTGATCTATATATGATTCGGACGATTTGTTGCCTTAAGAACACCGGAATGCAGATCAAAGAAATCAAAAAATATATTGATTACTGTATGGAGGGTACCAGTTCTATCGATCTGCGGAAAAATTTAATGGCGGAACACCGGCAAAAGATCCTCGCCGATATCGAAGCACTCCGAGAAAATCTGAACCTTGTTGAATCAAAACTTGAAATCTACGATTCTCCTCATGCCGTCGAAATTATTAATGGTCAAATACAGCATGTTGGAGATGAAAAACGTAAGAATTCCTTGCCCAATCCATATAGCAAAGACAAGATTCCTAATTAAACTTTATATTTTTCATAAAAAAGGAAAGTATAATAGAAGAGAATTGGAAGTCATACTATAGGAGGAACATATGGGCAGACTACTTCATTTCGAAATTCATGTCGATGACATGGAACGTGCTAAGAACTTTTATGGCGAGGTATTTGGGTGGACCTTTGAGGATTGGAGCGACTATGCCGGAATGCCTTATTGGGGAGCAGTGACAGGCGATGCCGATGAACTCGGAATCAACGGAGCTTTGATGCAGCGTCAAGGCCCTTCCCCGGAGCCCGGTCAGGCCATGAACGGGTTTGCGTGTACGATGGGAATCGGTGACTACGATGCTACGGAAGCCAAAATTCTAAATCTTGGAGGCAAGCTTGCATTGCCTAAACATGCACTACCCGGAATGGCGTGGCAAGGGTATTACACGGATACCGAAGGCAATCTCTTTGGGATTCACCAGCCGGATAAGGATGCGAAATAGAGTTAATTTATTAATGGCATGGGAGGCCGACTCCGGGAACATGCATATTCTTACGACTTGCGGAAATGGCAGACCAGGGCCAGCAATGGCTACTATCCGTCCACAAGCGCGCCCATGGAAGCAAAAAACCCGCTTAGATAGCGGGTTTTCCTGTTTAAGTACTCTGATTTTGATTTAATTTAGCTGTTTTCGATTCTTATAGTGTGATATCCTTTTGACTTAAAAACTTCAATAAATCATTATTCAGCTGCACCACTTCGTTGTTTGCATTAATCGCATACTCCGGCAACAGCATATCCTTCACCATTTTAGTCCGCAGCCACATCATAAAGAACAAATCCAAGATCAAATCTGGACATCTAAGCACCATTTTAAATACAGATGGATTAATAGTAACGCCAGCTTTTTGTATTGCCCTTAAATACGTCTTTAAAGTGAGGGTTATTCGGTGTGCCGTTTGTCTGGTTCTGGCTGTTTTTTCCTCAATAATCTTATCTTCAAAATGTAAAGCGCCAACCAATGCAATGTCCGAAACTGAATGTGTGATTAGATATGATTTCATATCCTTTTTAATCGAGTAGGGAAGCTTTGCAGTTATAAATAATTGCGCGAGGTTTTCTACACGTTCTGTCACTATACCGCTTATTTCTCCAAACATAGCACCTATCAGAATCTTTGGCGGGAACCGCGCATATAAAATACCCTCTTTAATCTGCCCGCCTGCACCCGGAAAAGCCGGTAACAGCCTGTCTCCAACTATCTCCAGCCAAGAAGAAAATCCAGCTGAAGTATTAGTCATAGTAACAATATTTCGGCTTTGATTGTCTTTCAGAGCTAACAACGCCTGTTCCGATTGATCGTAACGGACTGTAACGAAAATATAATCATATACATCATCATTTTCAAGCTTATCAATGACATTTACCTGTATAGATTTAACCGCACCTTTATCGTTATACTGCAGACCATTTTCTTTCAATGTCTTAAATCTATTGGAACGCGCAAACATTGTAACGTCAATCCCTGCTTCAATGAATTTGATTGCGTATGCGCTCCCTATAACACCTGCACCAAAAAATAAAACTCTATATTGTTTTACTGGTATATAAATCGCTCCTTTTTTGACATATGTCGATTTATCAACTAACGTCTTGTATAATTATTATCAGAACTTTTAATTTCGCTCAATGTGTAAAAGGTTTGGATTTGTTGATTAATTAACATAATCATTCGATGTGTCTTTTAAAGGAGCAAACCATGGATAGACGAATACAAAAAACAAGAAACGCGATTAACGAAGCTTTTATAGGACTTATGGCAGAAAAGAATTTTGAACAAATCACGATAAATGAAATTGCAGACAGAGCTGATGTACACCGTGGTACGGTTTATTTGCATTATGTGGACAAGCATGATCTTCTAGAACAATGTATTGAAATGCATTTAAATCAATTATTTCAGAATCAGTGTCCTCCCGGTGGAGACACCGATAACTTTTCTTCAAAAGATGCTATGCTCCGTATGTTTCAGTATTTAGAGCAGCATGCTTTTTTCTATTCCACCATACTAACCCATAAAGGCATTCCTGCATTTAGAAAGCGGCTGCTAGATATGGCTAGGAATAGCCTGAATGCACAAGTTAATAGGAGCGGCACCGAGCAAAACATTCATAAGGACGTACTTGTACAATTTTTAGCATCAGCCGGAGTCGGTCTAATAGAATGGTGGATTACGAACTCTATGCCTTATCCCTCGAAGGATATGGTAGAGGAATTCTGGCAACTTCTAGACCGCTTTGAGCTTTGATTAGCTTCATTGCCAATTAAGATGTAATATCCATATGGACAACAAAAAAGCGGTGAGGGCTTTCTCTCATCGCTTCTTTTTCATTACTATAATCACGCTTTCTCTGGTAACCATACTTTCTCTGGCAGAGGGTAGAGTTTCTACACTCACTCGCCCTTATAAGCCTTTTGCAATGCTGCAAGGTCGAATTTCTTCATCTGCAGAAAAGCCTTCGTCACACGCGCAATTTGCTCCGGTGTTCCCTTCTCCAACATCTCGTCCATCTCGGCCGGAACAATCTGCCACGACACACCAAACTTATCGGTCAGCCAGCCGCATTGTTCAGCCTCGGGAACTGCAGAAAGCTTCTCCCAGTAATGATCAATCTGCTCTTGCGAATCGCATTTCACCATAAAGGAGATTGCCTCATTGAAACTGAATTTATGATCATGCGCACTATCCATTGCGACGAACCACTGCTTTTCCAGCATAAAGTCAGAGAACATAATGGTTCCTTCCTGGTCAGGCTCCATACCTTTGGGATAGCGCGCAATCGTTCCCTGCCGCGAGTTGCCAAATACAGATAAATAGAGAGACATGGCCTCTTCCGCCTTACCACACTTATCACCGACAAACAGTAACGATGGTATGATAGCCGGACGCTCCTCACCTTCCGGATTTGTAAGCATCAGCTGCCAGGACACGCCATATTTATCCTGAATCCAGCCGTACCGCTCACTGAATGGATACTTATCCAGCGGCATTAAAGCTTGACCACCTTCTGATAATTTGTTCCAGACCTCATCTATTTTCTGTGCTGCGTCTTTATCGCGTGACGGATCAAAATTAACGAAGAAAGACACGGACGGATTTAACTTAAAATACGGCCCTGCACTGATGGCCATAAACTTCTGTCCCCATATTTCAAATGATACTTGATCACAGTCACCTGACGGTGTGTCATGAATGGTCGTAACACTCGTAACCTTAGATTCGGGGAATACAGAAGCGTAAAAATTCGCGGCTTCCACCGCTTCTTTGTCATACCATAGATGAGGCACGATGGTCTGATTCGCATTTATCACAAGTCATTCCTCCTCAGCTTTCCTGTCCATCTGGAAACAGTAAGCTGTATTGTGGGTAGAGTGAAAACTGCGTAACTGTTATCCCTGCGGCTGCTCCCCTGGAACATTCACTTGAAAAGTAACGCTGAACTTGTCCTTAACAATTCCATACAAAGGGCTCCAATCCGTCTTCTGCAAAGGCATGACCACTTGACCCCCGTCTTCCAGTGCGGCGAAAATCTCCCGTGCCATCGCCTCTTCTGTAGGATGAATAGCAATCTGAACCGTATCCCCGTCCGCCTGATGCGACGTACCCGGAAAAGTATCGGAGAACATGAGATCTGCATCACCAACCTTCAAATGCGCATGCATCACAAGAGACTTCATCTCCTCGGTCAGCGGATGATTCGGATCTTCCGGCAAATCCCCAAACGTCATGATCCCGACCACGCTCCCGCGCAGCGCTTTTTCATAAAATTCCACAGCTTCTCTCGTGTTTCCGTTAAAGACTAAATACGGGTTCAAACGGATTGACATCATTCTTCATCCCCTTTGGAACAAGTTGGTCAGTCAGCTTCAGCTTTATTATACACAAAAATTGAAGGAAATAAACGGTTTTTTACGAACGTATGAGCCCCTATTTCAATCCGGATGGTTCATCTTCAGCACCACTAACCATTTTACCTTCGGAGGTCTTGGCATAAACATCAAAGATGGATTGTTTGTCGAGTGGATTGTCTTTATCCGTATCTGGGTTCGTCAATATGATTTGGGTCAATAACTTCAGAAATGAAAAAAGACACCCCTAAAGGTGTCTACACTGATACTCCATATGGAGCCGAGGGGAGTCGAACCCCTGTCCGAAGGCAACGCCACATAAGCTTCTACGAGTGTAGTCACAGTTTTGATGTCACCCGAGTATCGCCCCGTAACCGGCTATACGTTGGGTCAGCCTGATTGTCTTCTTCCGTTGACCCAACCGGAGACCAAGCGGCGTATCCCACTACTAGTTAGCCCCTATCCCTGTCACATGGGCGATGCAGGGTAGAAGCACGCATACAGTCTCTTAGGCTGATCGTACTAAATCATTACTAAACCGTTTCAGTCAATTTCTTTTGATAAGAATTTATCAATTTGATCTCGTAACAGCTTCTCTTCTTTTCTCAATTCGAAAATCTGACTTCTTTTAGTAATTACATCTTTATTCAGTTCAATAAGATTATCTGATAAAGAGATCTTTAATTCCAACATTTCGCTGGGATCTAGTCTAGCATGCCTTTTCCCAGATTGAAGTTTTCGGTATGCTTCACACATTTTAGGATGCATTAACAAGTATGCCATAATTTCAGTAGGAACATTCTTCTCAATCTTAAATCCAACCCATTCACTAGAACCCAGACTACCTGAAGGTGGATTAATTATCACTTTTCCCAAATAGGGTTCCAACTTAGAAAAAGCTAAATCAATTTTTTCAAAAATTACTTTATCAGAACCTATTTGATCAACAACAGGGACAAATTCTGAAACAATTGCTTGCCTTGTTTCTACATACTCCAAGTCAATAAGCGGAAAATCCGCCTCCAGTTCTCCTTTTACCTTCTTTTCCAACTTCACAATTGACAGATATTCTCCAAGTGGCTTTAGATCCTCCGACTCTCCTAGTACTTTACCTTTTTCATAATCCCATAACCATCTATATTTTGGATCAAGCCTAAAATTCTTTCTGCTGAACACATTGCTTAAGTTAGAGTAAAAACCGAAGGTCAGAGAACACTTTTCATAATCTTTTCTCAGAAAGCTACTTAAAACACTTTCTCCATCCATAAATATTTGATTAGAATTCATATCCTCTTCATACAGATCATTTCTGTCAAGAATATCAGGAAGATTTTTCCTCCTTTTATATCCCACTTTTTGAGGCTCAGCAAAAAATATTTTTTTTTCGTCCCATCTCAACTCTTCTACTATTTGTCTTAGTAATTCTTCCTCTGTAAAACTTCTCTTAGATGTCTTCAAATCATTATATTTTTTTTCAAACTCTTTTATCTCTTCTTTTTTTCGCTTCCTAGCGTAGACAATACATGTTTTTGTACTAGTAAACGGCTTAAAGGTATCATATGGCAGAGAAACCACAGCAAGTAACTCAAAGTGTTTAAGAATAAACATTCTAGCGGATTTGTTAGTGCTTGTATCTAAAATAGCTTCTGGTAACACACAACAAAAATGACCATCTTCTCTTAGTAATTGATACCATCTTTCAATGAAAAGAGATTCACTTAAACTTAAATAACCAGAAAAAGCATCTTGAACTTCCTTTTTTTCATCAGGAGACATAGTGATAGAAAAAGGCGGGTTACTAATAACAAAATCAAATTGCTCATTTATAGCATTTTTATAAACATGATCTGCATCAATATTCTTACTTGTACCTAAAAAGTTATGTCTACCATCAATCCAATATTTATTAAACGGCAACAATCCACTTCTAATCCAAGTATTCATACTTCCGTCTCCGTGTAACACCATATTTACTTTTGCCCCAAGCCCTAAATCATAATTATTCTCAATCCCGAATAAATAATCTCTAGCCCAGTTATTTTGAGAAGGACCGCTAAACCAAGCATCGTGCATAGCAACTAATCTATCTGGTAAATTCTTTTTTATTTCAATTGGAGCTAAAGAATCTCTTATAAGCTTCATATATTCGATTAGTATAGTGCCGGACCCACAAGAAGGATCAATCACATATGGCAATCTATATCTCCCAAGGTGATCTTTTTGAGTAAGCATGATGTTTCTTGCTTTATCCACGACGCCCATTAAAGACAACATAAAACGAACGATTTTAGGTGGGGTAAAGAATTGTCCCTTGGATTGGGTAAAATCTTGAGCTACAATTTTTTCGAAAAATTCTCCCAGTAGGTCTCCTTCATGAATATTCTGTGTAATTGATATTCCTTCTAAGCGACCAACTACATATGCAATTTTTTCAGGAGCAATTCTGGCTGTATCAAAAGCAGGTCCCGCACTTGCTTTAGGTAAAGCTAAATACGACTCTTCGGCTGATTTATATAATGCATTCATTCTCTTCACGAGACTTTCTGATGACTCAGGAGTTAATGCATCACCCAATCTTTGAAATCCATACTCTTTTTCAGGTATGGTTTCTTGTTCGTCAAATATTTTACAAAGTATTAACTTCGTAATATAAACAAATACCTCGTTATTGTTTGTACCGCCGCCACCCCAAATAACTTGGTTTATTTCATTACGAATCCGATTAAAGGTTTGCGGGGTAGTAGCCTTATCTAAGGGCTTAGCATTTGCAGATTCTATTTGCACTTTTGCATATTTTTTCTTTTTAGCAATCCCATAGTTCAACGGGATGGAATCGACAATGGGTTGCCCTGCATCATCCCAATCTTCATATTCCGAAAAAGTAGTAGTATCAACTAAAATGATTCGTTCTCTAAGAATATCTAACTTTTTTTCCACAGTAAAATAAACGAGGTTTCTAGGACGAACTTTTTCTTGTTTACTTAGTCTAAAAAGCTGACCATCTATTAATTTAAAATCTTCATCAAACTTCTCTGGAGCTTTACATTCGATAAATAAAAATGCATCTCCCTGTTTGTTCACATCTTGGGTCCTTACAATTATATCAATTCTTCCGCCCTTTCCTGGCCTCCCTACTGATTTGTAAGTTCTTTCAATTTCTATAACTGTTGCTCCTAAAGGATACTTATACTTTGAGACAAGGTTTAGTATTAAGTATGCTCGCACGAGTTCTTCATCACCGATATTTGTAGTAGCCCCATTAAAATTCATTGCACTAGGATCCACAAATATATTCAGTGTATTGTAAGTTATCTTTCCTGTCCCATCGGAATTATAAACTATATTTTCAATAACATCTTTGTATTTTTCATGATGTAAAATATAATCTATAATGTGTTTTCTAAAGTCTAAGTTCATTGTATGCTTTTCCTCCTAAAATTCATGGCACTAGTTAGTATACCAAATAAATATACTGATTATTCACGTAACTGTATTTATTTGAATTAAGAAGCACTATTGACTATATTTTATACTGAATTCTACAGTCAACGATACCTTTAATATTTTTATGGAAGCTACCAAGACTATCGTTAGTGTTGGCTACTTAATCCCTTCCTGCTGTTTACTTGATCTAGACAAAGTTATTAAATTTCCCAACAATTTTAAAATGAAACATTTCGCCAAAAAAACTCCATTTTTTTCTTAACGACAAGTTGATAGGTATGAGAGAACATATGCTGTGATAATTCAACGTTAAATTTCTATTGTATCTATTTTCACAAGCTCAATTCTAACATGATCCGAATAACTTTACTTTCTATCCACCATCACATACGATAAAAACATCTTCACTCACTCATTCATCAACTGCAGACTCGGCATTTCCTCATCCAACAGGGCTATCATCGTCTTAAAGCTTTCTTGTGATACATTAAACGGTTGATTGGCTGATTGGTGATCGGCATGCTCTCTTCGCTTTTCTGCCAGGTATTGCTTTCCACCATATGTAAGAAAAATCTTATATTTCAGAATTTAATAATCGCCATTGTTTCTGGGATAATAACTGGAATACTACAGGATATCATTAATGCTCATTAGGCTATAAGTAAAGAAAATTCGCGAAAGCGGCTTTGGGATGTAAATCACATGGACGGAAAATGTACCGATCTGTTCGCCTATCGCCTAAGATGGAGGATATTACAATGAATACAGATATAGATATGAAGCTCGTCCGACAATCTCAACAACTTCACTTATTCTTTGCCCCTCCACACCCTACATCATCAGGATTTCCTCGTATTCGATCTCAAACATATTAAAAAGCCCGGTACTACGTGGTTTTACCAACCGCAACGTATACGATAACGTAAAAAAAAGACCCCTAAGGGTCTCTTTTCTGATACTCCATATGGAGCCGAGGGGAGTCGAACCCCTGTCCGAAGGCAACGCCACATAAGCTTCTACGAGTGTAGTCACAGTTTTGATGTCACCCGAGTATCGCCCCGTAACCGGCTATACGTTGGGTCAGCCTGATTATCTTCTTCCGTTGACCCCAGGCGGAGACCAAGCGGCGTATCCCACTACTAGTTAGCCCCTATCCCTGTCACATGGGCGATGCAGGGTAGAAGCACGCACACAGTTTCTTAGGCTGNCAGCCTGATTATCTTCTTCCGTTGACCCCAGGCGGAGACCAAGCGGCGTATCCCACTACTAGTTAGCCCCTATCCCTGTCACATGGGCGATGCAGGGTAGAAGCACGCACACAGTTTCTTAGGCTGCGAAAGCGTAGTTTGTTTGTTGTTTGCCGTTTAATAGGCTTTAGCGTTGATGAAGCGGACGCGTCCCCACTACTCGCTACCCATGCTCGAACTACCCCCGTCGAATCCAAGAACGGCCCCTCATTAAAAAGGGCGCTTCGGATCAAGCGGATCTTCAAGCAAGAGAGATCCATCCACAGCTCTTCTAACTGAAGAAACTGCATAGAAGCAATTTACTACCTCAGTATATCACATTTATCAACACTTTAACACGTGGGTTAAAGGAATTGAAGGTTGAATCTGGAACACATCCCATGCCCCGGTAATCCTGTTATCTGGCAATCTTTTGTTTCTCGCGCAGTACGCGCTGGATATCACGCTGAGCATCCCGTTTCGCGGCGCTATCGCGTTTATCGTATTCTTTCTTCCCTTTACCGAGGCCAATTAGCAGCTTGGCATAGCCATTACGCACATAGATCTTCAGCGGCACAATGGTGAAACCATCCCGTTTAGACAAGCCCAGCAGCTTATGTATCTGCTCCTTATGCATCAGCAGCTTGCGCGTGCGCGTCGGATCATCCGGATTTGCCCGGTTCCCCTGCTCGAATGGACTGATGTGCATATTGTGAATATGGATCTCACCGTTGCGGATCGTAGCAAAAGAATCCCCAATGTTAGCACGCCCGTTGCGCAGCGACTTGATCTCCGTACCGGTCAGAACCATGCCTGCCTCATAGGTATCCTCGATAAAATAGTCATGGGAAGCTTTCTTGTTCTGTGCAAGCACTTTACCGTCCGCTTTTTTGCCCATGAGGATCACTCCCTGAATCGTATTTCTTATGCTCTGATGATCAGAACGTCAGATCTATATTGTATCAAAAGCATGGAAAGGTACGCAAGGAGCATACGCAGCCCCCGTTAATAGGTAGTTTGGGTAGTTTGGGTAGTTTGGGTAGTTTGGGTAGTTTGGGTTGTTTGGGTTGTTTGGATTGTTTGGATTGTTTGGACAGTTTACGCACCGTGCGTCCATTCTTCGCCTTACATTGAAATTCGCCCGCGCCTTAACACAACTACATTTCATTTAAAAAGAGCGCTGATTCCCGTTCAGAGAATCAGCGCTCTTATGCATTCTTTCGAATTACCCGCCCCGGAAGGTTATTTTTTCTTCTTCTTGCGGGTCCGGCCTTCACCGGTGCCGCCGCCTTTGCCGGAAGCCTGAACCGATCCCTCTCCGCTGCCCGGAGTTACGGACTGGCCAATGAAGACGCCGCCCTTGGACTTCTTCTTATGACGCGGTTTGCCTTCACCGCCAGGGCGATCCGGATTTGGACCGCGGTCTTCCCGGCTGCGGAACTTCGTGTTGCGGTCGAAGCCGAGGGATTCTCCCCCGCCAGGACCGGTGTAGCCGCCTTTACCGGAGCCAAAGCCGAAGTTAATGCCTCCGCCTCCTGAGCCGCCTCCCGAAGCGCTCTTGCCACCGCCCTTGCCCAGCGCGCGCTCACGCGCTGCGGCAGGCCCGGTTCCGCGGGCTGCGCCCCCGCGTTCCCCACCGCCAGCGCCGCCGCCCGGCGCTGGCGCAAAGCTCCGGCTCGCATCCTCGCCGGAAGCCGGCCCGCGCTTCCGCTTGCCGCGTCCGCCCGGCGCAGCACCACCAGCGGCCGCTCCGCGCGGCCCGCTGTCACCTCTGCCCGGACCTGCGGATCCGGGCTTGCCTTTCCCGCCGCGGCCTTTACCGCCGCCACCGGGTCTGCCACCGCCGGCGGCCTTGCCGTTGCCGCCGCCATTACCGAAGCCGCCTTTGCCTCCACGGCTTCCAGGTCCGCCGCTGCGCCGCTCGCCCGGCATGCGCGGCTTCATATCGACGAGCTCAAAGTCGATATTGTGCTCGTCCATGTTCACCTTGGCGACTCGGATCTTCACCTCGTCGCCGATACGGAACACCTTGGAGGTACGCTCGCCGATGAGCGCCATATGAGCTTCGTCGAAGTGGTAATAATCGTCCGTCAGCCCGCTGAGACGAATGAGCCCTTCTACGGTGTTATCCAGCTCGATGAACATCCCGAAACTGGTCACACTGCTGATCATGGCTTCGAATTCCTCGCCCACCTTATCGAGCATGTACTCGCATTTCTTCAGCTGCTCGGTATCACGCTCTGCTTCAACCGCCACGCGTTCACGCTCGGAAGACTGCTGGGCAATGTCCGGCATACGGCTGGCCAGATAGTCGTGACGTTTCTGGCTTAAGGTACCTCCACTCTCCAGTACCTCCCGCATCACGCGGTGGATCACCAAATCCGGGTAACGCCGGATCGGCGAAGTGAAGTGAGAATAGAATTCTGCAGCCAGTCCAAAGTGGCCTGTGCTCTCGGCGTCGTATTTCGCCTGTTTCATGGAACGCAGCATCATGGTGCTGATCACCGTCTGCTCCTTGGTGTCCTTGATTTCCTCCAGCAGGTTCTGCAGCGCTCGCGGATGAACCGAATTGCCCCGGCCCTTCACGTGGTACCCGAAGTTCGCGGCAAAAGCCATAAAGTTCTGCAACTTCTCCGGATCCGGATCTTCATGAATCCGGTACAGGAACGGCACCTTCAGCCAGTGGAAGTGCTCCGCCACCGTCTCGTTGGCCGCCAGCATGAATTCCTCGATAATCTGCTCGGCAACGGAACGCTCGCGTTTAACGATATCAATCGCCTTGCCGTTCTCATCGACGATAATTTTGCTTTCTTCGAAATCAAAATCAACCGCGCCTCGGCGCATCCGCGCATCGCGCAGCTTCATCGCCAGCTCTTTCATAAGCCGGAAATCCTCAATCAGCGGGCTGTATCGCTCCAAGAGCTCAGGATCCTCGTCTTCCACAATCTTACGGACGTTCGTATAGGTCATTCTTTCTTTAGTACGAATCACACTTGTGAAGACATCATGCTTCACGACCTTCATATGCTCATCAAATTCCATCTCACAGGACATCGTCAGCCTGTCCACCTGCGGATTAAGACTGCAGATACCGTTCGACAGACGGTGCGGCAGCATCGGAATTACGCGGTCCACCAGATAGACGCTGCAGCCGCGGTCATAAGCTTCTTTATCGAGCGCCGAGCTTTCAGGCACGTAATAGCCAACATCAGCAATATGCACACCCAGCTTGTAATGACCGTTCTCCAGACGCTCGACATTAACGGCATCATCCAAGTCCTTGGCATCTTCACCGTCAATAGTCACAATATTAAGTCCGCGAAGGTCGCGGCGGCCCTGCTGGATAATCTCTTCTTCTGTAATGGAATCGGGAGCACTACCCGCTTCAGCCATGACCTCATCCGGGAATCCTTCCGGCAGCTGATGCTTGCGGATGATCGACAGAATATCAACACCCGGGTCATCCTTATGCCCCAGAATCTCAATAATCTCGCCTTCCGCCGCCGCACGGCCCTCCGGATAATTCACAATACGGACAACAACCTTCTCGCCACCAACTGCACCCTTAAACGATTCACGCGGAATAAAAATATCACGGTTGATCCGTTTATCATCCGGCAGCACAAAGCCATAGGTCTCCAAGTTCTGGAATACCCCTACCGTCTGCAGCACGCCTCTCTTCACAATCCGTACAACCTGACCTTCCATCCGACCGCCGGACTGGCTTCTCGAGGTTACACGCACCAGCACGATGTCCCCGTTCATCGTTCCCTTTAAATCATTCGCATGAATGTACACATCAGGATGATCCCGGTCATCCGGAATGAGAAAAGCGAACCCTTTGGCATGAGCCTGCAATCGTCCGCGAATTAGATCCATTCTTTCCGGTACACCATAAGCAGCACCCCGGGTTAAAATAATTCTTCCATCCTGCTCCAAGTCAGCCAGCAGCTCTTCAAACTCCTTGAACTCCTGACTGGTCTCCAGCCCGAAATGGCCCACCAGCTCGTCATACGTCAACGGCTTATAAGCGGTCTCCCGCATAAAATCCAGCAATGTCTCTTGTGATATCATTATCGTCACCTTGCCTTCCATGGCAGCCTTTTGCCGCCGGCATTATATGTATGTTTCTTCCTATAATAACTTCATACCCTAGTATACACGAAATCAATCTTGATCATCCCTATTCTTGTCCACCCGCACAGAAGATCCTTAAAAAAGACAACAAAAAACCTCCGCCCGGTTCATTCCGAATAGAGCGAAGGTTGATTTCATCATATGCGCAAAAATAGTTCACTAGTCAACAAAAACAGCCACTAGGATAGACATGATAAAGAATCCGGCTGCCAGTCCAACTGTAACACGTTGAAGAACAAGCTCCATTCCGCGTGCCTTTGATTTACCGAAGAGATGCTCAGCGCCGCCTGAGATGGCACCGGAGAGACCTGCGCTTTTTCCCTTTTGCAGAAGAACCACCGCGATCAAACCTACGGAGAAAATAAGGAGCACTACTTTCAAAAAGATATCCATTAACTTCCACCTCCTACGCCTAAGCATCACTATCTATGGTAATTAAGACATTCACGTTTCATAAACAGCATTTTTATTTTATCATAGCACGTTAGCTAATACAACCATTTAACCACTAATTCCTGGGTTTGACTTCTTGTATTTCAAAAAAAAATGCCCCGCAGCCTCGAAAGGCTTGCGGGACATTGTAACCTGAAGCATCTCCGGTTAAGAAGAGCTATTATCTTTTCAGGTTGTAGAAGGATTTCAGGCCGTTGTATTGAGCCAATTCACCCAGTTCGTCTTCGATGCGAAGCAATTGGTTGTATTTAGCAACACGGTCTGTACGGGAAGGAGCACCTGTTTTGATTTGACCAGCATTAGTCGCAACAGCGATGTCAGCGATTGTGCTGTCTTCGGATTCACCGGAACGGTGGGAGATAACAGCTGTGTAACCAGCGCGTTTAGCCATTTCGATAGCGTCGAAAGTTTCAGTCAATGTACCAATTTGGTTAACTTTAACCAAGATGGAGTTACCGATACCTTTTTCGATACCTGTTGCAAGACGCTCAGTGTTTGTAACGAACAAGTCGTCACCAACCAATTGGACTTTGTCGCCCAATTTTTCAGTAAGCAATTTCCAGCCATCCCAGTCGTCTTCGGACATACCGTCTTCGATTGTGATGATTGGGTATTTCTCAACCCAAGAAGCAAGAAGGTCAACATACTCAGCGGAAGTGTAAGATTTACCTTCGCCAGCAAGTGTGTATTTACCGTCTTTGTAGAACTCAGTAGAAGCAACGTCCATACCCAGGAATACGTCAACACCTGGTTTGTAACCTGCTTTTTCGATAGCTTCGATGATTGTAGTGATAGCTTCTTCATTCGAACCAAGGTTCGGTGCGAAACCACCTTCGTCACCTACAGCTGTGTTCAAGCCTTTGGAGCTAAGAACGGATTTCAAGTTGTGGAAGATTTCTGCGCCGATGCGAAGAGCTTCTTTGAAGCTTGGAGCGCCTACAGGCAGAACCATGAATTCTTGAACGTCGATGTTGTTGTCAGCATGCTCGCCACCGTTGATGATGTTCATCATTGGTACTGGAAGAGCTTTAGCGTTGAATCCGCCCAGGTATACGTACAAAGGAATATCCAGAGCTGCTGCAGCTGCACGAGCTACGGCCATGGATACAGCCAGGATTGCATTAGCGCCCAGTTTGCCTTTGTTATGAGTTCCGTCCAAAGCGATCATCAGTTTGTCGATGCCCACTTGGTCAAGAGCGTCCATACCGATTACTTCTGGAGCGATAACTTCATTTACGTTCTCAACAGCTTTCAGAACGCCTTTACCCATGTAACGGGATTTGTCGCCATCACGAAGCTCAACAGCTTCATGAGCGCCAGTGGAAGCGCCGGAAGGAACGATAGCGCGGCCTTTAGCGCCGGATTCCAGATAAACGTCAACCTCTACCGTAGGGTTACCGCGGGAGTCAAGGACTTCGCGTGCATACACATCAGAAATAATAGTCATGTAAGTTAATCTCCTTTTAACATTGGTTTTTTGGTAAAACAATTAGCAAAACGGAATTCAGCTTATTTACGGCTGGCAATCATGGATTGTCCGGTCATTTCCGCTGGTTGCGGAAGTCCCATCAGATCCAGAATGGTTGGCGCTACATCAGCAAGAATACCGGATTCGCGCAATACTACATCGTTGGATGTCAAGATGAAAGGAACCGGATTTGTCGTGTGAGCCGTAAACGGACGGCCTTCTTCGTCAAATACCATGTCCGCATTACCGTGGTCGGCGATAATGATCGCTACGCCGCCTTTAGCAACAACGGCATCCACTACCTTGCCAACACATTCATCCGTAACTTCTACAGCCTTGATTGTTGGCTCCAGCATACCGGAGTGTCCAACCATATCAGGGTTCGCAAAGTTAAGGATAATGGCATCTTGTCTGTCTGCTTCGATCTCCGCTACGCAGGCCGCTGCCACTTCGTAAGCGCTCATCTCAGGTTGCAGATCATAGGTTGCCACTTTCGGAGAGTTGATCAGGATACGGGTTTCACCCGGAAGCTCCTCATCGCGTCCACCGCTGAAGAAGAAGGTAACGTGAGGATACTTTTCAGTCTCCGCGATACGCAGCTGCTTCTTGTTATTCTGTACAAGCACTTCACCCAAGGTATTATCCAGGTTCTTCGGCGAGTAGGCTACGAAGCCTTGTACCGTTTCGCTGAATGTGGTCAGGCATACGAAGTGCAGGTTCTGCGGGAACAAAGCACCACGGTCGAAGCCGCGGAAATCTTGGTTCGTAAATACTTGTGACAGCTGAATGGCGCGGTCCGGGCGGAAGTTGAGGAATACGACGGAATCGCCGCTTTCTACTGCTGCCAACGGTTTGCCTTCGCTGTCTACAATAACGCTTGGTTCAACGAATTCGTCATATACGGAATTCTGGTAGGATGCAGTGATTGCTTCCAGTGCATTTGTATATTTAGGGCCTTCGCCATATACCATTGCGCGGTAAGCTTTCTCTACACGTTCCCAGCGTTTGTCGCGGTCCATTGCATAATAACGTCCGGAGACAGTAGCAATGGCGCCTACGCCAACTTCCTCGATCTTCGCTTGCAGATCCTGAATGAACTTCTGTCCACTGTCAGGAGCTACGTCGCGTCCATCCATGAAAGCATGAACATAAACTTCATGCATGTCTTCTTTTTTAGCAAGATCCAGCATTGCGAACAAGTGCTGAATGTGGCTATGTAC
This sequence comes from Paenibacillus oryziterrae, assembly GCF_042610485.1. NCBI lineage: Bacteria > Bacillati > Bacillota > Bacilli > Caryophanales > Paenibacillaceae > Paenibacillus > Paenibacillus oryziterrae. The sequence goes on from NZ_JBGJZO010000002.1 coordinate 448,500, forward strand.
GCCACCATCAGATACAAGCGCGTACAAGTGAAGTTTCTTGCCAGTGGTTTTAGCGCTTCTTACCGCCGCAACCAATGTTTCGTTCTCGAAGAATTCTCCGTCGCGGATGGACTTGTCGATACGGGTCAGATCCTGGTATACGATCCGGCCTGCGCCGATGTTAAGGTGTCCGACTTCGGAGTTCCCCATTTGTCCTTCCGGCAGTCCCACAGCTTCACCGCAAGCGGTAAGCGTGGTGTTCGGATATTCTTTCAGGTAACGGTCGTAGTTCGGTTTATTGGCTTGAGCAACCGCGTTGCCTTCAGCCGTATTGCGCAAACCGAACCCATCCATAATGATCAAAGCAACGGGTCTTGGTGCTGACATCCTTACTTCGCCCCCTCAACTAGTGAAACGAAGGAAGCAGGCTGCAAGCTGGCACCGCCGACAAGAGCGCCGTCGATGTCGCTTTGTCCCATATACTCAGTTACGTTCTCAGGCTTCACGCTGCCGCCGTATTGAATACGTACCACTTCAGCAGTTGCTTCATCGTACAGACCTTTTACAAGGGTACGGATGTAAGCAATAACTTCGTTGGCATCTTCGGAAGTGGAAGATTTGCCTGTGCCGATGGCCCAGATAGGCTCATAAGCGATAACCACTTGTGCTGCTTGTTCTGCACTAAGGCCGGCAAATGCCGCTTCAGTTTGAACTTTGCATACGTCTTTAGTCTGGTCAGCTTCACGCTCTTCAAGCTTCTCGCCTACGCAGACAATTGGAGTGATGCCGTGGCGGAATGCCGCATGCATCTTTTTGTTAACGATTTCGTCCGTTTCACCGAAATAGGCACGGCGCTCGGAGTGGCCGATGATAACATAATCTACGCCGAGATCTTTCAGCATTACACCGCTGATCTCGCCAGTGTAGGCGCCGTTATCTTCGAAGTGCAGGTTTTGTGCACCAACTTTAATGCTGGTGCCTTTAACTGCTGCTACCAAAGCTGGCAGGTTGGTGAATGGTGCGCAGATTACTGTTTCTACGCCATCTACTTCTGCTTTGCCTTTGATTTCAGCAACAAAGCTTTCGGCTTCCGGAACGGTTTTGAACATTTTCCAGTTGCCTGCGATAATAGGTGTTCTCATATCTTGGAATGCCTCCTTCTCGTCTTACTTGTCGTTCAGTGCTTCTACGCCTGGAAGTGCCTTGCCTTCCATGAACTCAAGAGATGCGCCGCCACCAGTGGAGATGTGATCCATTTGGTCAGCCAGGTTGAATTTCTCTGCAGCAGCTGCAGAATCACCACCGCCGATAATGGTGTAACCTTCAGTAGTTGCACACGCTTTAGCTACAGCAATTGTACCTTCAGCGAAGATGTCGATTTCGAACACACCCATAGGTCCGTTCCAAACAACCAGCTTGGATTCTTTGATAACGTCAGCATACATTGCTGCAGTTTTCGGTCCGATATCCAGACCCATCCAGCCTTCAGGGATTTCGTTGATGTCAACAACTTTGGTATTGGCATCTGCACCGAATTTATCAGCAACTACTGCATCCACAGGAAGCAGGAAGTTTTTGCCTAGTGCTTTTGCTTTCTCAATAAAGCCAAGAGCTGTATCGATTTTGTCGTTATCAACAAGGGAGTTTCCGATTTCGTGACCTTGAGCTTTGGAGAACGTGAAAGCAAGTCCGCCACCAATCAATACATTGTCAGCCAAAGTCAGCAGGTTATTAATAACATCGATCTTGTCTTTTACCTTGGAACCGCCAATGATAGCAGTGAAAGGACGTTCTGGTTGAGCAAGTGCTTTACCAAGAACAGACAATTCTTTCTCCATCAAAAGACCGGATACTGCCGGCAGATAATGAGCGATACCTTCTGTAGAAGCATGCGCACGGTGAGCCGCGCCGAATGCGTCATTCACGAACAGGTCAGCCAGTTCAGCGAACTGCTTAGCCAATTCAGGATCGTTCTTTTCTTCACCTGGGTAGAAGCGAACGTTCTCAAGTACGAGTACATCGCCTTCACCAAGCTCAGCGATTTGTGCTTTAACAGCTTCGCCAACAGCTTCGTCAGCCTTAGCAACCGGTTTGCCGAGAAGCTCGGACAGACGTGCTGCTGCACCTGTCAAACGCAGGGAATCTACAAATTGACCGTTTGGGCGGCCCATATGGCTGGCCAGAATGACCTTTGCACCGTTCTCGATCAGGTATTTAATAGTAGGAAGGGTCTCGCGGATACGTGTATCATCCGTGATTTTACCGTCTTCTACTGGCACGTTGAAATCTACGCGTACAAATACGCGTTTACCTTTAACTTCTACATCATGGACACTTTTCTTGTTCATGTTTGTTTCCTCCACACACAAATTTATACAATCCCGCATTTAAGGCATATAATTCTCAAGAAATATAAGCAAAGTATGAAGTATCCTTATACTTTGCTTAATATTCTCAGAAAGAGCGGAAACAATGGAATTCTGTTTCCGCTCTTAAGCTGGACTTATATAAAAACAATATTACTTAGCGATTTTTGCAAAGTGTTCCAAAGTACGGATCAATTGTGCAGTGTAGGACATTTCATTGTCATACCAAGCAACAGTTTTAACCAGTTGTTTGTCGCCAACAGTCAATACTTTAGTTTGTGTAGCATCAAACAGGGAACCGAAAGTGATTCCTTTGATGTCGGAAGATACGATTTCATCTTCAGTGTAACCATAAGTTTCGGAATCAGAAGCTGCTTTCATAGCTGCATTGATTTCTTCAACAGTTACGGTTTTTTCAAGAACAGTTACCAATTCAGTCAGGGAACCAGTTGCTACTGGAACACGTTGAGCTGCACCGTCCAATTTACCTTTAAGTTCAGGGATAACCAGGCCGATTGCTTTTGCAGCACCGGTAGTGTTAGGGATAATGTTCTCTGCTGCTGCACGAGCACGTCTGAAGTCACCTTTAGCGTGTGGAGCATCCAAAGTGTTTTGGTCGCCAGTGTAAGCGTGAATTGTAGTCATCAAACCTTCTACAACGCCATAGTTGTCTTGAAGAACTTTTGCCATAGGAGCCAGGCAGTTCGTTGTGCAAGAAGCACCGGAGATTACAGTTTCAGTACCATCAAGGATGTCATGGTTAACGTTGTAAACAACGGTTTTCATGTCGCCTGTAGCTGGTGCAGAGATAACAACTTTCTTAGCTCCACCTTTAAGGTGTTTTTCAGCTGCTTCTTTAGTTGTGAAGAAGCCTGTGCACTCCAGAACGATGTCAACGCCAAGCTCGCCCCAAGGCAATTCTTCAGGGTTGCGGTTCGCAAGAACCTTAACGTCTTTACCGTTTACTTTGAAGAAACCGTCATGAACTTCAACATCACCGTTAAAAGTTCCTTGAGTTGTATCATATTTCAACAAATGAGCAAGCATCTTAGCGTCTGTCAAGTCATTGATAGCTACCACTTCGATACCTTCTACATTTTGAATACGGCGGAATGCAAGGCGTCCAATACGTCCAAAACCGTTAATACCAACTTTTACACTCATTGAATAGTTCCTCCTAGATTTCGTTTTATTTATTCAAGACAGGATGTTAAGCCTGTCAAGACAACAAGGTTAAGTATAATGCATGTTGGAAAATTATGCCCCCCACATTATGGAAGACGAAGGATTAAATGTGCTTGTTCATCAATTTCCCTGCCAATTTCTACTGCGGCTGCCTCATCCGTGACCAAAATATCCTCCTGGCCGAAGCGAAGCATCGCATGAATGGCTTTTGCCTTGCGCTTGCCCCCTGCTATTCCAATGACAACCTCTGTCCGGACAATGTCCTCCAGACGCAGTCCCATCGTTAGCATGGTGTGGACAACCTCGCCATTCTCGTTGAAGTAATATCCGAACGATTCGGCTACGGCACCTTCTGCCTGAATCTCAGCAACGGTTGCCTCGTCCAGCTTGCGGCGGCGGGTCATTTCCAGAGCATCCCCGATGCCATGCACAATAATGCGTGAGCGCCGGATAATCTGCACAATTTCTCTTGTATTCGTATCCTCAGTAAGCGACTGGTAAGCATTCTCCCCGAGCAAATCAGGAACATGCAGCAGCCGATATTGCGCTCCAATCCGTTTAGCCATTGTGGATACAATGGTATTGGCTTGGATCTCCATGCTTTCTCCCAGTCCTCCGCGTGCCGGTACGAACCAGGCATCCTTGCAGGAAAGGGATATGGGTGGTGTTAGCTGATCGGCCATCTCGGCCAAGGTTGAACCACCGGTAACAGCAACTGTATCATTGCACCGTAATACACTAAGCAGCGCTTTTGCACCTGCCCGCCCAAGCTCACGCTTGGTGAATGGTGATGTTTCACAATCGCCTGGCACAATTATTACTTTGCTAAGACCGTATTTGGCACGAATTTTCTCCTCCAGATCGTCCAGACCGAACAGGCTCTTGGCGACTGGCTCTAGCAGGTCCAGCAAGCTTCGGCCCGCATCGCTGATGCGCATGCCTACACTTTCGATCTCGATAAGCCCCTGCGATTTCAGAAGGTCTGTCTCGGCACGCAATGTACGCTCTGTCATATCCAAAGAATTGGCTAGCGTTCTGCGCCCAATAATATCGGACAGCATGATCTGATGAAGAATCGTATACCGTCTCTTAAGGGTTTCCATGAGATCAGGCAGAAGCTGCTTTTGTATTTCCAATAAGTTACGCATGCTTTCACTCCTGCAACTTCGTCTTTCTCTATCCCCTTGTTTATGGCCTTAAAATGTCCCGGGTTAACTTTTTAAGTCCCACCCATATTCTACCCAAATATTGCCCTAAACGCAAGTCTTCCGAGAGTAGAATTAACAACTGCTTTTCTTCTTATGCATAGATGGTCTTAAATGGCCAAATGAAGCGCTTTTTTATAAGACGGGCGCAAATCAAATATTCCCTCTATCTTGCTGTACCTGTGAAGGATGGTAGATAAAGATTGCTTTTGCTTCCTATTTGTATTATAATAATTTTTGTTGCGCCCGTGGTCCAATGGATATGACGTAGGCCTCCGAAGCCTGAGATCCAAGTTCGATTCTTGGCGGGCGCGCCATAATTTTATAATTAGCCCGTACTATATTTAACCAAAAGATACTCATTGACCCATAAGATGGAAACTTTTAATAAGTGACCTTCATTATGGGTCATTTTTGTTGTATACAAAAGCAGGAACAGACCCCAAATTTCAGAAAACAGACTTTTTTTATAATAAGTTTGACTTTCTTTGACTTTTTGTTTGAATTTGTTTATCATGTGGTTATTACGGTAAGAGTAACAATGAAAGACATTCCACCAGCCCATTTTCAAGGAGGTTTTCCACGTGAGTTACATTCCTATGGTCGTAGAACAGAGCAACCGCGGTGAGCGAGCTTATGACATCTATTCCCGCCTGCTGAAGGACCGCATCATTTTCCTTGGTACAGAGGTTAATGACGTGGTAGCCAATTCCATTATCGCGCAGATGCTGTTTCTGGCTGCCGAAGAACCGGATAAGGACATCCATCTGTACATCAACAGTCCGGGCGGTTCGATTACCGCAGGTATGGCTATTTTCGATACAATGCAATATATCAAACCGGATGTATCCACGATCTGTGTGGGCATGGCGGCAAGCATGGGTGCATTCCTGCTGAACGCTGGGGCTAAAGGCAAACGGTTCGCGCTGCCTAACAGTGAAATTATGATCCACCAGCCACTGGGCGGAGCCCAAGGCCAAGCTACTGATATTGAAATCCGCGCACGTCGCATTCTGAAGCTTCGCGACAAGCTGAACCGCATCCTCTCTGAGCGGACCGGTCAGCCGATGGAACGTATCGAAAAAGATACCGACCGCGATTACTTCATGACTGCTGCCGAAGCTGCGGACTATGGAATTGTCGACAAAGTGATCGAAAGACCCATTGCTGTTGGCGTATAAGCACTATACTTAGAAAGCTCTTGAGCATAAAAGAACCCGTACTTCACACTAGTGAAGTACGGGTTCTTTGTTATGTGCATACGGTCAGTAGAGCCGGCCATATCCAAGTGCGTTAAGCTGATTGGCTATTACCTGATACCCGCGGCCATTGGGGTGAAGATGATCCAGTGACAGCAGTGTTCTTTCATGTCCGGCAAAGGAACTATAGATCCCGGCGAAGCCGGTCGTTCCGCTATTGTATTGCGAAGCATAACGGTTAAACTGCTGGACCCAATTCGTTGCCTCACGAAACTCAGGGAACGGATTATACAATCCGACAATCCGAACGATATAAGGCTCACGCGAGCCTGACTTTAATCCGCTGACTGTGCCCATGATTACTGAGAAATTATGCCTGCATTCCTGCAGCGCCTCACCCAATATTCTTGATGTATTCTGAGGCTGCCTTGAAGCCGACCTCGCCGCATGGATCAGATCATTGCCGCCGATTGAGATGGTGATGAGCTCCGCCTCTTTTAACGCCCCTCGAAACATATCATTCCTGCGTACGCGCTGTGAAAGCTCCGCCGAAGTTAGTCCGTTGATACCTAGATTCACTAAACTTATGGGAGTCCTCAGCCTGCTTTCTGCCATCCTCCGGTATACCGGCACAAATCCGTTTCCGGGAAGCGCTCCGAACCCGGTCGTTAAGGAATCTCCGATCGCTGTATATTGATAGCCCACTGCTCTCCCTCCTCCCTCATGAGCTGGCTGCTTTCTTCAGCATATGAGCGGAGGAGGAACCTGGACACCGGAAGATGTCCCTGGACATTAGCGGAAATATTGTATACCCTTCTGAGCTTAAGCTTATTTTAGACTCGTGAATGGACTGCTTCCATCCGGCAGAAGCTCTTTAAAGGTGAAAGTATATTCAGGGAAGCCCTGAGCATACGCCGTATATTCATATAATTGGAAGAAGAGAACGGCCTTGCCGTCCTTTAGATAGAAGTATTTCTCGGTCGCAAGTCCGGTGAACCCTCCCAGATATCCGCCTTCCGCTTTTAGCTCCTTGTTCAGCCTCGCGTTCAGCATCTTTTTGTAATCCGGATTCTTTCCAAACAGATCACCGAGCAGCAGGCGTTTTCCGTCTTTCAAGGAGAAGGTAAAAGCATTACGGTATGTCATCCCGTGTGCGCCTCCAGTATAACCGTATTGGCTTGTGATCAGACTTAGCACACCATTCTGATTGTAAGTAACGATATAATTGCCTACGAACTCATACGGACGGTCTTCCTCTGTTCTATTGGCGATTTCCTGCTCCGCCCCGGCGGCATAGCTGGTAATGGTCTGCTTCAGCGTATTGTTAATTGCCTTCTGTGCATCCGCATTCGCAAGCCCGCTTACCTGCGGATACTCCAGCTTCATAGTCACACCAGTCATCTCTTTCTCATAACTTTCCGTTGATATGGTGATGGGATTCTGTGCTCTATTCAACACATTCAGGCGTCCAGTGGAAGCACTCCAGTCTCCCTGATAACCTAAATAATCACTCAGCAGATCAAATGGAACATAGAGCTTATTACTTAGCATCTTCCCTTCATATTCCGAGATATAATAATTGTTTACAAAGATGGCGACGCCATATTCCGATACCATAAGCCTGGTCTCTTTGTTTCCTGTACCGATGGTGTAGGTATTCTCTGCTTTATTAAAAGAAACCGGCATGCGAAGCGTATCCCGCATAAAGCTTACCGGAACCCACACTTTTCCATCCCTGAAGATTCCCTGTTGCTCTGTGACCACACCATTTCTTTTCAGCACCACAAGTGAGCTGACGCTTGCCTTCACCTGTACGGGCGAAGCTCCCGCTGCTGCTTGATCCGCTCCCCAGAGGCCTCCGCTAAACAATACTCCGGCTGCCATAACGCTGATGCCCCATTTTCTCACGCTTCTCCACTCCTGCATATCTTCTTCTCCTTTTCACTGGCTCGATATTTGTCATAAGGTTAGCCCACAGCTTCCATTATAAAGAGTAGCTTCGAACGGAGTGTTACAACTCCCCTTACATTTTCTTAGTATTTGCCCATGATTGTTAAAGCTCTTGTTACCTTTCTTTAAACAAACTGAGAGATTTCACACATTCGCTGCCTAAGTTAAAAAATAAGGGAGGCATCCTCCGCTTAGCGGCGATATCCTCCCTCACTGTTATACCGGAAATCCTCCGGGTAACCTATTTCAGTTCATACATTACGCTGAGCTGTGTTGTAATCTTCACTTCTCCCGGTTGAACGGAAGTACCGGCAGCCGAATCAGCTGCAGCAGCCTCAAGCTTCATGTTTTGATTGAAATACACCGGATTTACGCTACTGTCATTTTGGCTGACACTGATGACCACACCCAGACTGCGTTTTGCTGCTTTAGCGATTGCTGATGCTTTAACATCTGCGTTAGCCATTGCTTTCTCAATCACTTGAGCTTCAAAGGCAGAAGTATCTTCTACTGCAAAGCTCGCATTGCCGATGTTGTTCGCGCCTGCTCCTGAAACAGCATCAAGGAGTGCGCCTACTTTATCGAGACTGCGGTAAGCAACCTGAAGTGTATGGTGGGCATTGTAGCCGTTAACCTTTTGGCCTTCTTTTTCACTGTAGGAATAGTTAGGCTGTACATAGAATTGAACGCTTTGGATATCCTTGTCTGCAATACCCCAAGTGGTCTTCAGCACCGAGGTGATCTTCGAGATTTTCGCTGCATTGTTCTTTTGCGCTTCCTGAGCCGTAGCTGCCGATGTATCCACACCGATCGACAGGTAGACGATGTCCGGCTTAATCGAAAGTTCACCTTTACCGACTACGCTTACAATGTTTCTCTGTACATCCTCGGCAAAAGCTTTTTCCGGTCCTTGAAATGCACCACTCAGAGCCATCCCTCCCATCAACAAGCTTCCCGCAAGCAATACTGAACCCACTGATTTCATCCATTTCTTCACGTTTGCCATCCCCTTTCGATTCTTGTAAATGTTTGTACCCTCTAGACGCTGCGATTTGGGAAATGTTGCATCGTTACGTGGGCCAATCCACAAATTATTTTACACCCGGTACGTAATCTCAAGCTTCAATCCAAAAACGTTTAATCACGTTGCCGTCTTCTTCGGTATAAGGGATATCCTCGATGCCCCCATTGTTGCGTATAGTACGCTCCGAGGCGATATTCACCGCATCACATACCACAAGAACCCTGCTAATTCCGAGCTCCTTCGTTATCTGCAACGACTGCTTCAGCAGCTCTGTGGCATAACCCCTGCGTCGTGCGGAAGGCCGGATGCCGTATCCGATATGTCCCCCGCGATTCATCAGCTCATTATTCAGACTATGCCTGATGTTAACCGCACCCACCACATTGTCATCCGAATCCACCAGCCAGGAGGTAGTTGATGGTACCCAGCCCTCTGGAAGGTCCACTGCTGTCTCAGTATTCCCCAGAAATTTCAGCATATCTTCAAAGTCGGACGGATCTCTCTTGATGACCCATGGAACCATCTCTTCCCCGCTATGTATCCACTCCTCGTAAAAATCCAGATACTGCTCCTTGAGCTTCATACTCGGCTTCACTAAGCGTACTCTGCTCTCCATCTCCACGCCCCCTGGTTATTAAAGAAGTTTATAGCTAATAAAAAAAGCCCCAAAGGGCTTTTGCTCAATTTCAGTATAGCTCAGCTTATTACTGGTTTTCGAGCTCTTCCTTGCTCACAAGACTCGTCAAAGCGGTTACAGCTTGATCCGCGTCAGCGCCATCCGCGCTGATATAAATCTCCGTGCCCGAACTGATCGCAAGGCTCATAATCCCCATGATGCTCTTTGCGTTCACTTTTTTATCGTCTTTTTCCACGAAAATCTCCGACGAAAACTTGTTTGCTTCCTGCACGAACAATGCCGCAGGACGAGCATGAAGACCCGTCTTGAGCCGTACAACTACCGGGTGCTTTGTCATGAAACGCTTACCCCCTATTTGAGATCTGCACAAAAATTCACATTAAATTTTATAATATTATATCATTATAACGTAATCCACACTAGAACAAAATATCAGCCGCCGCGCACTTTATCCGCCAGCTCATCAATCTTACGAAGCCTGTGGTTAACCCCGGATTTGCTTACACTACCCTTAAGCATCTCCCCGACTTCCTTCAGGTTAATGTCCGGATGGGCCAGTCGAATCTCCGCCACTTCCCTGAGTTTGTCCGGCAGACTCGCAAGTCCTACCTCCCGCTGCAGCAGCTTGATATTCTCAATCTGCCGTACAGCCGCACTGATGGTCTTGTTCAGATTGGCGGTCTCACAGTTGACGATGCGGTTCACGGAATTGCGCATATCGCGCATAATCCGCACATCCTCAAATTTGAACAAGGCTTGATGCGCCCCGATCAGACTGAGAAACTCAATGATTTTCTCGCCTTCTTTGATGTACAGGATAAAGCCCTTCTTGCGCTCGATGCAGCGGGCGTTCAGATGAAACTCCCCGGCGAGGGTTACAAGCGCCTTGCAGTGCTCCTCATACATCGAAGCAATTTCCAGGTGATAGGAGGAACCTTCCGGATTGTTAACAGAGCCTCCAGCCATAAAGGCACCGCGCAGATAAGCACGTTTGCAGCAGTTCTTGTGCACGATATCCTCTTCAATACCGTCAGTAAAAATAAAGCCTGAGGAAACAATACGCAAGTCGTTCAGTATTTCCTGCACGCGTGTAGGGATACGCACGATATAAACGTTATTTTTCTTCAAACGCATTTTTTTACGCACGAGAAGCTCAATATGGACCTGGTAATATTTCTTAAGCAGGGAATATACACGCCTTGCAATCGCGGCATTCTCCGTCGAAATATCCAAAACAACCTTTTTGCTCGAAAGCTGGACCGAACCGTTCATTCGGATGAGTGCTGACATTTCCGCTTTATCGCAGCAGGGCTGGCTTTCGACCATCGTCAATTCCTTTTTTGTAAGCGCCGCAAAAGACAAGGGTCTCACCTCTTTCTTGATGTTGCAAGCTACACCCCGCTACGCGAGGGGGCTCTGTTGATCCAATCTTGGACAAGCTGGTAAATGTGGTGACTCAGCTTATCTGTATCGTGCCGCAGATAGGTCCGGAATAATACCAGCTTATCTGCTATGACCTTGTATCCGCTCTCGTCTAAGGCTTCCCGGTCAAGCATAACCGGACGGGCACCCTTCTCTGCATATTTACTCTGCACCTGAAGCGGAATTTCTCCGTCGTTGACAATAACATAATCGAAAAGATGAAGTCCAATATGATCATATACCGCCTGCAGATGATCGCTGACGGTGTAATTATCCGTTTCACCGGGCTGCGTCATCACGTTGCAGACAAAAATTTTGATCGCCTCGGAAGCTACCACAGCTTCTGCCAGCTTTGGTACAAGCAAATTCGGCAAAATACTGGTGTACAGGCTTCCCGGGCCAAGAAGGATCGCATCCGCATTCTGAATCGCTTCCAGCGCCTCCGGCAGCGGTTCGACATCCGCAGGCTCGAGGAATACGCGCTTAATGACGCCGCCTGCTTCCGGAATCTTCGATTCCCCTGTGATAATAGTGCCATCCGACATTTCCGCATGAAGAACTACGGCTTCACCCGCAGCAGGCAATACCCTGCCGCGTACAGCGAAGAGGCGGCTTAGCTCACGTACTGCTGTTACGAAATCACCAGAGATATCGGTCAGCGCAGCCAGAATCAGGTTGCCAAGGCTATGCCCCGCAAGTCCTTCTCCAGTGCTGAAGCGGTACCTCATAATATCGGCCATTAGCGGCTCTACGTCCGCCATGGCGGTTAACACATTGCGGATATCGCCGGGGGGCGGCATTTGCAGCTCGCTGCGCAGAATGCCGGAACTGCCGCCGTCATCAGCTACCGTTACGATAGCCGTAATATCCAGCGGCTTCTCCTTGAGCCCTCTGAGCATCACGGATAATCCCGTTCCCCCGCCCATCACAACAATACGCGGCCGTTCTCTTTGTTGTTCAGGCACTGTAATCCCTTCTCTCGTTAGTGCCGATCGCGTTCGGCATCCCGGTGGCTCACTGTTACTGACTCTGTCTCACTGACTCCCAGCATTTTTCCTAAATATTCAGAAATCGCCACCGAACGGTGCTTCCCGCCGGTACAGCCAATTCCAATAATAATCTGGGATTTGCCTTCCTTGCGGTATTGGGGAATCAGAAAATGAAGCATATCGAGAAGTTTAGTCAGGAACGCCTGCGTTTCGGGCCATTTCATCACGTAATCGTACACATCGTTGTCTTGGCCGGTTTTGGGCCGCAGGTGGTCCACATAATGCGGATTAGGTAAAAAGCGGACATCAAACACTAGGTCGGCATCAATAGGTATTCCGTATTTGAAGCCAAAGGAAGTAATATTGACGGACATCGTACTTTTCCCGAGATGGGAAAAGCGGGATACAATCTTCTCCTTGAGCTGGGCCGGCTTCATGCTGCTGGTATCGAGACAAAGAGTAGCCGAGTTCTTCAACTCTTCTAGCATCTTGCGCTCAAGCTTAATTCCATCAAGAGGCATACCCTTAGGTGCCAGCGGATGATGGCGACGGCTCTCCTTGTAACGTTGAACCAGCACAGAATCGGTAGCATCCAGGAAGAGAATTTCGCAGCCAATGGACGATTCCTCTTTAATATAGGTAAGTGATTCAGATAAAGCGGTGAAGAATTCCCGTCCTCTAAGGTCAATCACAAGGGCTACCTTGGCGATTTTCCCTTTCGACTGCTCGATAAGCTCGGCGAATTTAGGGATCAGCACCGGGGGCAAATTATCGACGCAGAAGAAACCAAGGTCCTCCAGACTCTGAACGGCAATGGTCTTTCCCGCTCCCGACATCCCCGTAATAATGATCAGGGTGGCCCCGGCCGGCGGAGTGGTCTCCAACTCGGTCATAAAAGCGTCCCCTCCCCCAGTTTAGTATATGAATAAATAATTACGTTGTTCTATGAACGCAGCAGCAAGCCGGCAGCACCAACAATACCAGCATCATTGCCCAGCTTGGCTGGAATAATTGTTACTCCGGTCTGAAGTGGTCCTGGGGCCAGCTTAGCGAACACCCGGCGAACCTCGTCAAACAGAATATCGCCAGCTTTGGATACTCCGCCGCCCACGATGAATATTTCAGGATTCAGCACAGCTGCAACAGCTGCCATGGATTTACCCAGGTAGAATGCCGCCCGGTTCACGATGCGGATAGCCACTTCATCGCCTGCTTTCGCAGCATCAAAAACTTCCTTCGCCGCAATCTTCTCTACCATAGAGAGAGATGTACGGTCCCCGCGGGCAACCGCGTCGTTAGCCATACGGATAATTCCTGTAGCCGAGGAAACGGTTTCCAAGCAGCCCATGTTGCCACAGCCGCATTGAATAGCTTCCAGGTCAGGTACAACGGAGATATGACCCAGTTCCCCTGCCAGTCCTGCAAACCCTTGATACACCTTGCCATTGATAATAATGCCACCGCCTACGCCGGTTCCCAGCGTGTAGCAGACGCAATTGTCCACGCCACGTCCAGCACCGCTCCAAGCTTCCCCTAGGGCGGCCACATTAGCGTCGTTGTCTATTTTGACTGGCTTGCCGAGCCGACTTTCCAGGATGGAACGGATCGGCACATCTCTAAATCCTATGTTAGGCGCAAGGATGATAATTCCTTCACGGATATTCGTAAATCCGGCTACTCCCGCCCCTACACCAGCAAGTTGATCCCAGGAATACGGGGAGTCTTCCACAATTTGACGAACATACTTCTCGATATTATCGATGACGGTATCGACGCCATCTGCTACTCCTGTAGGTCCTTCGTACGTATGCAGCAGATTCCCTTCGGCATTGCAGATTCCAACCTTAACCGTGGTTCCGCCTAAATCCACGCCAACGTAGATATTTTCAGACATGTAACAAGCCACCTTTTTCTATGCTAAAATAGTTAATCCTACGTACCCACTATAATAGAAGCCCTCTCTGCGGTCAAGGATAGGCGACACACCCGGACAGGGTATTATTTGGGGTACTTATCATGTACGTGCGGCCCGGGGGTAACCGCTTTCGGAAAATATATGTAAAAAAACTCCCCCGCCTCACCGGCAGGGAAGTTCAGGCCATTCAACAGTGCTATTCCGACAAAATCCGTTTCTGTCCTTCAAGTGCGCGAATTGGGGCTATATTCTGGGTGAATTCCAGCGTACCCATATATTTTCCTTCAGCGTCGCGGACAGCAAAGTAACGGATATAGATGAATTTATCCTTAATGGCAATCCAGAAATCCTCTGCATCCTTCACTCCGGACTTGAAATCTTCCAAAAGCTTCTCTACCACATGTACGCTTTGCGGCGGGTGGCAGTTCTGTACGGTACGGCCGATGACGGCTTTGGTCCGGGCGAATATGCGCTCTTTACCATGGGAGAAATACCGGACAACATCGTTCTCATCAATAAAAGTCAGATCGACCGGCAGGTGATTAAGCACCGTCTCCAGCTGATGCAAAGACAACAGGCCCGTTTCAAAACGGATAAAGCCCTGCGGCGTTGTCCCTTCTTCTTGCCCGGTTCCAGCCGGCCCGGGCGCTTCAGCAGCACCTTCCGGTTCAGCTGCACGCTCAGGAATCCACTCCTGGTCAGGCGCGGTCAGGCAGAAGCCGATTTCGTCACTTTCCCGGGCGATTTTAACCCACTCATCCTCAGTCAGCTTATCCAGTGCCATCGGCAGCAGAATATTCTCTTCCTTAAAGATCATCTCATTCACTTCAGTGATGATAAGCGCAAGCTCTTCGCCGATCTCTGCACTGTTCCCGTTATAATTGCTTAACTTCGCCTTGGCTCCCTTAATCATGCTGCGAATTCCGTCATCAACGCCCCACATTACCTTGGTAGGGCCGTAAATTCCGTACTTTTCGAGGTATGGAAATACCAGATTTTCCTTGCGGCTGTAGTGCTTATCAATATCTAGCAGGAGATTCAAGTCCTCCAGGAGCTTAAAAATAATATCCTCGCTGTCGTTCTTCTGGAACTTATCAGCATGCAGCGACAGGCGGAAATTAACCAGACGTTCGATCTCACGGTTCTCCAGTTTAAAAGTATGCACCGGATGACCCGGCTGCTCTTCCGGTTTCGAGGAACGGTGGATTTCTTCAATTGATCCCTTGAAAATCGCCGTATGCACGGAACACAGACGCTGTACCTCAGACACGGGTATACCTTCCTCCGTCATCAGTGAATGCTCCATCGCCGAAATCTCGGCAACGGTAACATCGCCCACCGCTTCGGCAAAACGGGCTTTGACTTCCTCTACACTTTTACCTGCGTGCAGTTCCTTAATAATCTCTTTCAGCATAGCTTGGCGGCGGGTTTGTTCCGGCACATCAACTTCGCGGTTATTTATAAGTTCGCTCATTCATATTCTCTCCTTTGTTTGTAGCTCAGGGTTAGCATGCTTAATTTATTCAGTAATCGTGAATCCATAACGCTGGAACGTCATCTTCACGAGATCAGGGTCTATTTTCTTCAGCTTACTTCCTTTGGACAATGTCATGAAACGGCCTGCCGTATGCAGCATTCCGGGTTTGGCGATGTCATGGAAACCCAGCTCTGTCATAATGCCCACAACCTCCGGATGACGGGTGGCCAATTCAAATATCGATTCATCCATCCGCAGCACTTTTTCCATACGCCTCTTCTCCTTCACGCTTTCACTCGTTATGCTTGAGAACTATTCTCAACAAAAGATTATCATAGGCCCGGTATAGCAATTGTGATTCCAGTCACTAAGTTAAAAAGATATCACGCCGCGGGGAATTGCGTTATATATGTGCATCAAAAAAAGCTACCCCTTAGCTGTAAACAGCGGGATAGCTTATCTCTATAATGTATTCACGTCTTTTATTTATCCAGTGATTCGCTCCAGTCATGCACCATGGTGCCTTCCAGGAACTTCTCTGCATCCATTGCGGCCATACAGCCGGTTCCAGCAGCAGAAATCGCCTGACGGTAACGGGTATCCTGCACATCTCCACAAGCGAATACACCCGGGATGTTGGTTTCCGTTGTACCCGGATTGACCACAATGTAGCCATTGTCATCCGTCGTGATCTGTCCGGCCAGAAATCCGGTATTCGGCGTATGTCCGATCGCTACAAAGACTCCGTCTGCTTCAACAAGCTCTTCCGCCCCTGTGTCATTGTTACGGACCCGCAGACCTTTAACACCCGTATCCCCGATCTCCACCTCAAGCGGCGTACGGTTCAGCGCCCATACCACTTTGCTGTTATCCCGGGCCCGGTCCTGCATGATCTTCGATGCCCGCAGCTCCGGACGACGGTGGACCAGCGTCACGCTTGTAGCGAAGCGGGTCAGGAAGCTGGCTTCCTCCATTGCAGAATCCCCGCCGCCGACCACAATGATTTTTTTGCCACGGAAGAAAAATCCATCACAGGTCGCACAAGTGCTGACTCCGCGCCCCACATTCTCCTGCTCGCCCGGAATTCCGAGGTATTTGGCCGAAGCGCCTGTCGAAATAATCACCGACTCTGCCTCTAATACCCCTAGCCCATCCACATTTACTTTAAATGGCCGCTGTGAGAAGTCCACGGAGGTGACCCAGCCATTCTTGAACTCGGCTCCAAAGCGTTCTGCCTGCTTACGCATATTATCCATCAGATCGGGACCCATAATGCCATCGGGGAAACCGGGAAAGTTCTCCACCTCTGTGGTCGTTGTCAGTTGCCCACCCGGCTGTAGACCTTCAATTACCAATGGATTCAAGTTGGCACGGGCCAAATAAATAGCGGCTGTCAGTCCGGCAGGTCCAGTTCCGATTACGATCGTTTTGTACAAAGCAGTGTCCTCCTCACATTGGTTTTGACGGTTTAGATATTTTCAGTAAAAGGCGGAAAGTGGTCCGTATTGCTATCCGAAATACTGCATTCGTCGTCAATCCGCCGGGCGTAACGGCTCACCATGGATGGCGATACCCCGTAACGCTGCGCCACTTCCCTGTAGGTTATCCCGCGTCCGCATTTCTTCGCCGTCATATATTCCAGCGCAGCACACCAGCCGCTCACATGGCGCAGAAATGGGACTTCCGGATATAGATTGCCCACAAATTGCTTCCATAGTAATTCTGCTGTTTTTTTCTCAGTGGCATCATACATCCCGTCCATAACCGCAAGGGTACGGTCAATAATCTCCTGCCATTCTTCTTGCCATTCCGGTTGAACCCTCACCCGCTGCGCAGGAATCGACTCCTCACCCAGTAGTGGCTCAGCCTCTGTATCCTTACCGGTCAGCCGTTGAAGGCTGAGGAGGGCTGCTGCCTGCAGCTTCTCTTCTTCCAGCGGCTCGTGCTCCAGAATATTCTGCAGCACAGCCGACATTTCTTCATCCTCGATCCATTGCAGCGCCTGGGCCACCTGCAGCCTCGTGTTCATATCTCCGTAACGGAGTGCCCAGAAGAAGGATGAACGCATCAGCGGATTGGTCCGCACTTCCTCAGCAAGTCTGTCTTTATTATCCTTCCATAACTTGAGCTGCTCCTGAAAAGGCAACTGATAGTTATAACTCACGGGAGCGAGTGTGGTATTGTCCTTCACGGCCTGTTGCAGCTGCGCGAGGTAGAAAGGCGGAACTGAAGATTCCGGATCCAGCTTTCCCGCCTGCACCCAGCAGCGCTGGGCTTCTGTATAAAGCCCGCTATTGCTTGCCGCCGCCGCACAGTAATGATAGAGGCCGGCATCTCCGCCAACTTCCTCATCCCGGAGCAGACGCCGAAAATGACCGTATGCTGCTTTATGCCGTCCTAGAATTCCCATCGTGGTCGCCAGCTTAAACACATGCTCCTGATGGAACGGGATAGTCGCCTCCAGTGTCCGCAGCAGTTTGGATAACGGCTCACGGGCACCTTCATACTGCAGAAAGATCGCCAGATTACAGAGTGCATGCAGGTCACCCGGAGCAAGCTCCAGCACCCGTTCAATGGACTCCTTGGCTTTGGCGAAACGTCCCATATAGAAATACGCGAGCGCCAAATTGTTATGGGCGGCCAAGAAATCAGGAGTGTTCTGAGTGATCTCCGTCAACAGCTTTACAGCCTCCGTGAACTTTCCTTCCTCCAAAAGACTCCGGGCCCGGTCATGCTCCACCACACCTTCCCGGCTTCTGATCCGATTCAGCGGCGCAGGACGGTTCAGCTCATAATTCAGCAGCTCCATCAGCTCTTCCGACTCGGAAAGAAAATCACCGTTGACGTCTTCTTCCAGGTATCTCACCAAGCTACGCTCAGCATCTTCAAATTGGTCCATATTGGCATAATTATTAGCCATATAGAAGTGGCACTCCGTTAATCCGGAGTCAATATTATCCAGTACATGGGTCAAAATCTCATTAGAAGCCTGATAATTACCCATCTCCGATAAAATACCTGCCATGTTACAATGATTAACCGGATTTCCCGGTTCATACTCTACAGCTTTGCGAAAATTTCTTAATGCCTTATCATATTGAAAGCGATCCAGTGACCGGACGGCTCTTTCAAAGAAAAAATTGGCATCCAAAGTGATGGGAATGACCTTACCGCCTCCCGCATCGTTCTCTGATGTTCTCTCTATCATGGAAGCAGGGCACCTCCTTGTAGCTTCCTGTAGCCTCACGAAAAATAGGAGGTCCGGCGCCTTGCGGCCTTCCGGTTCCCCTCACCTTAAGCGTGCTCCGTTTCCATTTATGGTCCCGGCTGTCTTCACACAGTATACCACAAGTGGGAGGCGGTTTCTCAATTTGGAAGCTTCCTTTGCTGACCAATTTCAGAGAAAAAAAAGACGGGGAATCGTTAGATTCCCGCGTCTACAAATAGTTTATCGATTGAGCCGCCGTCAACGATGATACGTACAGCCTGTGACAGCATCGGTGCAACAGACAATACGGTGAACCGCTTCGAGTGATCTGCCGGAAGCTGAATGGAATCCGTAATGACAACTTCATCAATATCCGGATGCTCCAGCCGCTCCAGAGCCGAGTCCGAGAATAACCCGTGCGTTGCACAAACAATGCTGTTTCCCGCTCCTCTTTCCTTCAGACTCTCCACCACATTGACGATCGTGGAACCGGTATCGATCAAATCCTCGATAATGATCGGTGTACGGCCTTCCACTTCCCCAATCACATGGGTAATTGCCGATTCATTATGGGCCGGACGTGTTTTGATCATAATGGCAAAAGGTGAATTTAAACGACTTGCCAGCTTTTCCGCCATCGAAGCCCGTCCCGCATCCGGAGATACAACAATGGGATTAACCAAGCCCTTCAGCTTCAAATGCCCGCTGATTAAATCAAGCGCGGTTAAATGATCCACCGGGATGTTGAAGAAGCCCTGAATGGCAGCAGCATGCAGATCCAGTGTAATTACACGGGTCGCTCCAGCTGTTGTCAGCACATCGGCGACCATTTTGGCCGAGATCGGTTCCCGCGGTGCGGATTTGCGTTCCTGTCTGGCATAGCCGTAATAAGGCACAATGATGTTAACCGTACGGGCGGACGCCCGTTTGGCTGCATCGATCATTACCAGCAGCTCCACGAACATTTCATTGATAGGGTGGGAAAGGGATTGCAGCAGAAAAACGTCGCAGTTCCGGATGCTTTCTTCGTAATGCACGTAAATCTCGCCGCTCTTGAAGCGGGTCAGCTTAATCTGCCCCAATTCCACACCCAGTCTTGAGGCAATATCCGCCGCCAGCTTGGGATTCGACGAACCGGAAAAAATACGCAATGGATGATGCTGCATAAAGCCCTCCTGATATTATAATTTTATGGCATGAACGGAACCGTGGTCCGGCGGCGCTCTTCAAACACGGCCAGCTCGCGGTAACCCGTGTCCCACAGCAACCTGCGGGCTTCCGGGAGACCATCACCCAGCTTGGCGGGGTCATGCGCATCCGAACCCAGCGTCAGCGGAATGCCCAGCTCCAAAGCCTGAGACAGCACATGCGGTGCAGGGAACATCTCCTTGCAAGGCTTGCTGAGTCCCGAAGCATTCAGCTCCATGGCCGCGCCGCTAGCCGCTATGGCTTTCAGTGCGCGAAGCTCAAGCTCCCTGACTTCGGCAATCTCTTCTTCATGAGCCGGGGCATATCCGAAACGCTTAATCACGTCCATATGTCCTATAATATCATATAATCCGCTTTCAGCGGACTTAGTTACAGCATCATAATAGCTCCGGTATACCTCCACAATCTTCCGGCCCTCCCAGCCATGCACCTGCCGGAAATCGGTTATATCCCATTCTCCCAGAAAATGAACCGAGCCAATCAGATAATCCCACGGATACGGTGCCAACAGTTCCTGAATCTTCGCTTCATATCCCTCAATATAATCGGCCTCCAGCCCCACCCGCAGATCAATGACACCGCGGTAACGCTCTTTCAGCAGCAGGCATTCCTCCACATAACGGGGAAGCTCCTCCAGCGGCATGGCCATTTCAGGATAATAGGTTGCCGGGTCTACATGAATCAGCGGCAGATGATCGGAGAGGCCCAATTGCTCCAGGCCAAGCTCAATGCCGCGCTTCACATACTCTTCCAGCTTCCCTACTGCATGGCCGCAGCGCTCGTGGTGCGTGTGGTAATCGATATGCATATCAAGCTCCTCCTAATCGCGGCGGGGCCGCTCGTGGCGGGCGCTGAGCTCTTCCATAATCTCATCCAGCGGCAGCTTCCGCTCCTGAAGCAATACGAGCAGATGATAGATCAGATCACTAATCTCCAGACGCAGCTCGGCATTATCCTTGTTTTTGGCGGCGATGATTGTTTCAGATGCTTCTTCGCCTACCTTTTTCAGAATTTTATCAACACCTTTGTCGAACAGATAGGTGGTATACGCCCCCTCGGGACGTTCGATTTCACGCTCAGCGATGACCCGTTCCAGTTCGCCCAATACAGCAAAACGGTCTGCGTCTTGTTGGCTCACTGAATTTTGCCGGCCGTGAACATCTCTCGAAGCTTCCGCCTCTGTTCCAGCCTGTCCTGGTTCCATCTCAAGCTCCCGATAGAAGCATGAAGTCTCACCGGTATGGCAAGCGGGGCCTTCCGGCTTAACCTTGATGAGCAAGGTATCGCCGTCACAATCATAATGTATGGACGTAATGGCCTGTGTATTGCCTGAAGTGCCTCCTTTATGCCACAATTCCTGGCGTGAGCGGCTCCAGAACCAGGTCTGTCCGCTTTCCAGCGAGAGCAGCAAGGACTCTGAATTCATATAGGCAAGCATCAATACTTCCAGGCTCGTATCATCCTGCACGATGGCAGGCACAAGCCCTGCCTCATTCCAGCGGATATCCCGCAGCATTTCCTCTTGGTTCATCGGACCTCTACCCCTTTGTGCTTCAGCTCTGCTTTCAGTTCATTTATAGCAATTTCTTTATAATGAAAAATGGTAGCCGCAAGCCCGGCATCCGCTTTCCCTTTCGTAAACACATCATAGAAATGCTCCTTGTTCCCCGCACCACCAGAAGCAATTACAGGGATCCCCAGAAGATCACATACAGCCGACGTCAGCTTCAGGTCGAAGCCGTCTTTCGTTCCGTCGGCATCCATGCTGGTCAGCAGAATCTCACCCGCCCCAAGCCGCTCCGCCTCCTTGGCCCAGGCCAGGGCACGAAGTCCGGACGGCTTGCGTCCGCCATGGGTATAAACCTCCCACTCGCCCCAGCTCTCGTTGTATTTCGCATCAATGGCTACGACAATACACTGCGAGCCAAAACGCCGGGCGCCTTCCAAGATCAGTTGAGGATTATTAACAGCAGCTGTATTGATGCCGACCTTATCCGCTCCTGCACGCAAAATCGTCTTCATATCCTCAGGTGCAGATATTCCGCCCCCGACGGTAAAAGGAATAGTGATCTCCCCTGCGGTCTGGCGAACGACCTCTACCATGGTCGCCCGGCCCTCCACCGATGCGGAGATGTCCAGAAACACCAGCTCATCCGCACCTTCCCGGTCATACAGCGCAGCAAGCTCTACCGGATCACCAGCGTCACGCAAATTGACAAAATTAACGCCTTTTACGACCCGCCCGTCTTTTACGTCCAGACAGGGAATAATTCGTTTAGCCAGCACTAGACCCGCTCCTCTACGTGTACTCTATTTATTTCTGTCCCAGTAATTGCAGCGCTACAGCCAGATCGATATTTCCGGTGTACAGTGCTTTGCCGACAATGGCTCCACCGATACCGCTGCTCTTATGTACACTCAGGCGCAGCAGATCATCCATCGTGCTCACTCCACCGGAAGCGATAACAGTTCTGCCACTTGCTGCCGCCATCGACAGTATCCCTTCCACATTCGGCCCCTGCATCATGCCGTCCCGCGAGATATCGGTATAAATGAACGTCTCCGCACCTTTCGAAGCGAGGTGCTTCGCCAAATCCTCGGCACGGGTCTCCGAGGTATTCAACCAGCCATGGGTAGCAACATAACCATTTCTTGCATCGATACCGATAGCCACCTTATCCCCGTATTTGGCGAGCACCGCTTCAGTAAATTCCCGGTCATTAATGGCTGCAGTGCCGATAATGACGCGGCTGACACCAAGTCCGAGCAGCTTCTCCACATCTTCAAGCTTACGAAGGCCGCCGCCTACCTGGACAGGTACATTCACACTCGCCGCAATCGCGCCGATGATCTCATCGTTAACGGGATACCCCGCTTTGGCACCGTCCAGATCAACGAGATGAATAAACTTCCCGCCCTGCTCCTCCCATGCTTTAGCAACCTGCAGCGGGCTGTCATTGTACACCGTTTCCTGATTGTAATCGCCTTGCTTCAGCCTGACGCATTTCCCGTCCCGGATATCAATCGCCGGATAAAGAGTAAAAGATGACATGTAGGTCTCCTCCGCTTTCGTTATGATATGAGTAAAGGTCCAGTCGCCACTACGGTGAATTTGGACTTTCGGCCGCTGTTGTCTCCCGATTTCCTGAATTTAACCGCTTATCGCGGATGAAATCCGGAGACAAAGGCGTACGCTGTCGCTCCTACAGTTCCAAATTCCCCTCCGTCGCTCCTTTCCCTTTCCTCAAATTTCAATTTCAATATTCAACGCTCCTACAGTTCCAAGCCTTCGTTGCTTTCACCCTATCTAACTTTTTTATATTGGTTACTTGCTCTCAAGCTTCAAAAAATTCCCCAGCAGTCTCATCCCGAGCTCGCCGCTCTTCTCCGGGTGGAACTGCATGCCGAATACGTTGCCGCGACCGACAATAGCAGTTACCGGGAATCCGTAATCGGTAACCGCGAGCAGATCGCTCTCGCGCTCGACCAGCGCATGGTAGGAATGGACAAAATACACGTGCCCCTCGTCAAGGTCTGTTAGCAACGGGCTGTTTGCCTGTAGAAAAGAAAGCTTGTTCCAGCCCATATGCGGAACCTTGTAGTCCTCTCTTGGCGCAAAACGGATCACCGAGCCGGGGATGATATCCAGCCCCTGATGAACGCCGTACTCCTCGCCGCTGCTGAATAGAAGCTGCATGCCAAGGCAGATACCGAGCAGCGGCTGCGTACCTGCAGCCACCTTTTTGACCACCTGATCCAGGCCGCTTAAGCGCAGCTGCTCCATCGCATCGCCGAAGGCGCCGACCCCGGGCAGAATGACGCTGTCCGCCGCCAGGATCTGCTCCGCATCACCTGTAATCAGGCTCTCACAGCCCAGACGCTCAACCGCCTTGCTGACACTGTGCAGGTTGCCCAGTCCATAATCTACGATGGCGACAGCCATGCTACAGCACTCCCTTCGTCGAAGGCACACCCTTCACACGAGGGTCAATCAGAGTAGCTTCATCGAGTGCGCGTCCCAGCGCCTTGAATACCGCTTCAATCATATGATGGGTGTTCGATCCGTAGTGCACGATTACATGCAGTGTAATCCGGGCTTCCAGGGCGAATTTCCATAAAAACTCATGCACGAGCTCCGTGGAGAAGCTGCCCACCTGCTGCGAAGGATACTGGGCCCGGTATTCAAAATGCGGGCGGTTGCTGATGTCGATAACTACCTGGGCCAAAGCCTCATCCATAGGAACAAATACACTGGCATAACGCTTGATGCCCTTTTTGTCCCCTAGTGCTTCCCGCAGCGCCTGACCGAGACAAATACCGATATCCTCAACCGTGTGGTGGTCATCAATCTCGATGTCTCCCCGCGCCTCCACATTCAGGTCAAACTGGCCGTGTTTGGTGAACAGATCCAACATATGGTTTAGAAAAGGTACATCGGTAGTTAGCTCCGAAATCCCGCTTCCGTCTACATTCAAGGACAACTTGATGTCCGTTTCATTCGTGGTTCGGCTCAGCTCCGCTGTCCGCACTGCCTGTTCCTTATTCTCCATTACCGTCTCCACCCTTCGCTTCATTCTCCAGTCGTACTTCAATGGCCCGCGCATGGCCTTCCAGCCCTTCACGGCGCGCCAGTTCTATAATTTGCCCTCCGTCACGCAACAGTGCTTCCTTACTGTAGTAGATCAGGCTCGACTTCTTGATGAAATCGTCCACATCTACGGGTGAAGAGAAGCGTGCTGTACCGTTAGTAGGGATAATGTGATTGGGTCCGGCCCAATAATCCCCCACAGGCTCCGAGCTGTACGGGCCGAGGAATATCGCGCCTGCATTCTCGATGCTCCCAAGTAGTCCCATCGGATCCGCAGTCACAATCTCCAGATGCTCCGGCGCCAGCCGGTTCACTACAGAAATTCCTTCCTCCAGGGACTCTACGACAATCACCGCGCCGTAGTTCTCTACGGATGCTCGCGCGATTGCTTGCCGCGGCAGTTCGAGCAGCTGCCGCTCCACCTCCGCGGCTACTGCATAAGCGAGCTCCTGCGATGGAGTAACGAGGATGGCCGAGGCCATCTCGTCGTGCTCCGCCTGAGAGAGCAGGTCCGCAGCGAGGTAAGCCGGCTCGGCGGTATCATCCGCCAGCACGACAATCTCGCTGGGACCGGCAATACTGTCGATGTCTACCGCGCCGTAGACTTCACGTTTGGCTAGCGCCACGTAGATGTTACCCGGCCCGCATATTTTATCAACAGGCTTTATGGTCTCCGTGCCAAAGGCTAACGCCGCTACAGCCTGCGCGCCGCCTACACGGTAAATTTCATGTACGCCCGCCTCTGCAGCAGCGACCAGTATATAAGGATCAATCCCCTGCTTGCCACCCGTTGCCGGCGGCGTGACCATGACAATCTCCGGTACACCGGCAATTTGGGCAGGGATAACATTCATAAGTACGGATGAAGGGTATGCCGCCTTACCACCAGGGACATATACCCCGACGCGTTTCAAAGGGCGGATAATTTGACCGAGAATGCTGCCGTCCGGCTGCAAATCCATCCATGAATTGCGTTTCTGCCGCGCATGGAAAGCACGGATATTGTCTGCAGCCGCCCGGATGGCATCGATAAACGAGGCTTCGACCCGGCTGTAAGCCGCCTTCAGCTCCTCAGGTGTCACCCGCAGATCATCCGGTGCCAGAGAGACGCCGTCGAACTTCTCCGTGTAACGGAGAAGGGCGCTATTTCCTTCTTCTTTAATGGCCGCAACGATTTCCTTCACGGCTTGGTTCTGCTCCGGGGTTCCATATTCTACTTCCCGCTCGAGCTTGAATTCACTGCTTGACTGGACTTTCAAGACGATTTCCCCCTTCGGTCTCCATAGCTATCTACAGCTCAGGCACGGTAATCACACGCTGCAGGCTGTCGCACAGCTGTTGGATCTCCGCATTCTTCATCCGGTAGCTGACGCGATTGGCAACCAGCCGGCTCGTAATCTCAAATATGCTTGTCATTTCAATAAGTCCGTTATCCCGCAGCGTCTGGCCCGTCTCCACCATATCTACAATCCGGTCAGCCAGACCGATCAGAGGCGCCAGCTCAATGGAGCCGTTCAACTTCACCACTTCTACCTGTTGCCCCTGCTCTCGAAAGTACCGGGAAGCAACGTTGGGATACTTTGTAGCCACCCGCTGCTGAATGCCCGGCTGCCAATTGGGCAGCCCGATAATCGACATGCGGCACCGGGCAATGCCCAGATCCAAAAGCTCATACACATCCCGGTTCTCTTCCAGAAGCACATCCTTGCCGACAATTCCGATATCCGCCACGCCGTATTCCACATACGTCGGAACATCTACCGGTTTGGCCAGGATAAATTCCATGCCCGCTTCAGGCAGCTGAATTACAAGCTTGCGGGAAGCCTCCCCATCGGGCGGGATCGGCAGACCTGCGGAACGGAACAGCTCTGCAGCCTTATTGTAGATGCGACCTTTTGGCATGGCCACTTTCAAAATCTGCGCCATCTATATTCCCCATTTCCGTTGCTAGTGTCCTTATTTCTGCATCTTCCCCAAATCTTAGCCATGCTCACTGACAAAAGTGACGAAGGTATACACTTCCCCGTAGCGCTCGCCTTCTGCCTCGACCGTCTCCGGATCGAGACGTTTGACGGCTTTTAAATCCTCCGGCCCGCCGGCTAACCTTGTAATCACTGCATGGCCTTCCGCACGCAGTCTCGCGGCTTCGAGCAAGCCTTCCTTGCGGCGCACGGCATCATACTGGATCAGAACAGGGAGCTCTTCCTCCTCGGGTGTCCCGGACACCCCGTCGAGAATACGGTTTGTTTTAAGCGAGAACCCTGTTGAAGGCACCGGACGCCCGAACTGCTGCAGCAGATTGTCATAACGTCCGCCGCTGCATACCGGGAACCCCAGCTCCGAGGCATACCCCTCAAAGGTCATTCCTGTATAGTAGGTGAAATCACCGATCATCGTTAAATCAATTAATACGTGCTCCGATACGCCGTACGCCTCGAGCACTTCCCACACTTTGCACAAATGGTCAATGGAAGTCCGGGCGAGTGGATGCTTACTGATCTCCAGCGCCTGGCCGCAAATCTCTTTGCCTCCGCGTAGACGAAGCAGCCCGTTCAGTTCATTTTTCTGAGCCTCCGGCAGCTGCAAACCACGCAGTACTTCCCGGAAAGCGACATAGTCCCGGCCTAACAGATGACTCTTGAGCTCTTCCTGCACTTCAGGCAGCCCGGGAACCGCCTCTTCAAACAGCCCGTTCAAGAACCCGACATGTCCCATGGCGATCTTGAACGATTTCACTCCGGCCGCCTGGAGCGAAGCGATAGCCAGGGCCACAACCTCAGCATCCGCTTCCGGCGAATCATCACCTACCAGCTCCACGCCAGTCTGGAAGAACTCTGCCTCACGGCCTGCTTCTTCCTCAATAGCTCGAAACACATTCGCATGATAGGACAAACGCAGCGGCAGCGGCTCATCTTTTAATAAGGAGGAGACCACTCTAGCCACTGGAGCAGTCATCTCCGAACGGAGCACCAGCGCCTGGCCGCGGTTATTCAATAGTTTATATAGCTTTTGATCAGATGTTGAACTGGCAACTCCGACCGTATCGTAATATTCCAGTGTTGGCGTGATCAACTGACGATATCCCCAGCGGCTCATGCAGTGGAGCACATCATGTTCAATCTTGCGCAGCTTCCTTACCGCACGTGGAAGATAATCGCGTACACCTGCCGGTTTCTCGAACCCTTTCGGTTTGGACATGTTCATTGTTCACCTCGTCGGATAGTAGCGGAAATAGATTAATTACCGATTCTCACTTTACTATGGTAAAGTGGTAGCAAAGTAAAGCATTTGCAACATCGTACCATGCGCGGTTCTTTTTCGTCAATTGCAGGTTTATCTAAAGTCTCTGTCATTTATTTCTTATCCCACTATTAATATACCTGTTCTTTCTCCCTCAAGTACAGCTTGTACCCCTCACTTCGGATGCCCGGTTATCCTTTCGACCTTTACAACATGTGGAAACAGGCGTAAGATAAAAACATAAGTTGTATACAAGTATACAATGTGTTTGTAAATTAATAATAGGGAGTGAACTGCAACATGAAGCTTGGAATGATCGGACTTGGGAAAATGGGCTATAATCTGGTGCTTAATCTGCTTCGCCATAACCATGAGGTCGTCGTGACTGATATTCATCCAGACAAAGGAGTGGAGCTGGAAAATCACGGCGCCATACCCGCAAGCAGCATCGCCGACTTGATCTTAAAGCTTGAGCACCCGAGAATCGTCTGGATGATGGTGCCCGCCGGACCCGCAACCGAAGGAGTATTGGATTCTCTCAGCGCTCTTCTGGAGGAAGGTGATATCATCATCGACGGCGGAAACTCTCATTACAAGGAATCCATTTCCCGTGCAGCCAGCCTGAAAGAGCGGGGCATCCACTTCTTTGATGCCGGGACATCGGGCGGAACTGAAGGCGCGGAACATGGTGCCTGTTTCATGATCGGCGGCAGCTGGAGCATTTTTACGGAGATTGAGCCTTTATTCCGGGACTTGGCGGTGGATCAAGGATATCTGTACGCCGGAGAAAGCGGCAGCGGCCATTTTCTAAAAATGATTCATAACGGCATTGAATACGGAATGATGCAATCCATTGCCGAGGGATTTGAACTGCTGGAGAAGAGCAGCTTTAACTTCAATTATGAAGATGTGTCACGCGTCTGGAGCAACGGCTCCGTCATCCGGGGATGGCTCATGGAGCTTGCGCAAAACGCTTTTTCCAAAGATCCGAAGCTTTCCGAGATCCGGGGTGTCATGCAAAGCTCTGGTGAAGGTAAATGGACGGTGCAGACAGCCCTTGATCTGGAGGCCAGTACACCAGTCATCGCTTTATCCCTGCTGATGCGCTATCGTTCACTGGAAGAGAATACGTTTCATGGAAAAGTTGTGGCTGCACTTCGAAACGAGTTCGGCGGGCACGCTGTGATTACGGAAGACTAATCCTTAGAATGACGGGTTACCTTCACTCCGAGGTGCATCCTCCCGCCATTAATGGATCAGCGCAGACTTTATATGCTAAAATCTATTACATCATGCATACAAAAGTTGCCACAACTATCTATAGAGGAGCCGGTTCTAATGCAATATCCCTCTGCCTGGCTGCAGGGAGCCTCTCTCGGAGAATCCATTGCCTGTCAGCTTAGGCTGCAGATCTTAAATGAACAAATCAAGCCCGGCGAGATCCTGTCCGAGAATGGGATTGCCGCACAATATGGTGCCAGCCGCTCTCCGGTCCGGGAAGCCCTCAGGGCTTTAGCGGGTGAGGGTCTGATTCGTCTGGAGCGGATGGGAGCCGTTGTAGTCGGGCTTCAGCTTAAGGACGTAGAAGAGCTCTACGATGTACGTTACCTTATTGAAAGCTTCGCCCAGCAGAGACTGGCGGCAGGAAACCATGATCATCTTTTGCTCCGGCTTGAACAGGGAATCGACAAAATGAAGCTCGCGGTCAAGCATAACCATCCCGTGGATTTTGCCTATGAGGACTTTGCTTTTCATGAAGCGATCATCAATGAAGCCCGGCATAACCGGATTCAGCATTTATGGAACAGCATCCGCCACATTGTCATGACTGTGATTTTACTTACTACGGAGAAGGGCTTTGAGAACGGTGAAGAGCGGATGAATTGGGTCGCGGAGAAACACCGGACAATTATTGAGGGTCTTCGCTCAGGGGATGAGAACATCATCCGCAGCGTTGTCGAGGACTATTTCGCTGATTCAGGCGAAACCCTGATCCGCAGCCTGCCTTAACGAAAAGGAGCTATTACTATGGGCACTAATTATATGATCGGTGTAGATATTGGGACCACAAGCACTAAAGCCGTCTTGTTTGAAGAGAACGGGACAATCACTGCACAGGCAGATGAAGGCTACCCGCTTCACAAACCTTCTCCGGATGCTGCCGAGCAGGATCCCGGGCAAATATTACAGGCTGTAATCCACACGATTTCAAAAGTCATTCTTGATGGCGGTATTCAACCTCAGCAAATTCTGTTCGTCTCATTCAGTTCTGCTATGCATAGCGTTATTGCTGTGGATCAAGACGGCACTCCTCTTACCCATTGCATTACCTGGGCGGATAATCGCAGTGCTGAATGTGCGCAGGTCTTGAAAAATGAACTGAACGGACATGAACTGTACCTGCGGACTGGAACACCCATTCATCCGATGTCACCGATTACCAAGCTGATGTGGCTTCGCAAGGACCATCCAGAAATGTTCCATAAGGCCGCCAAGTTTATCTCCATTAAGGAATATGTATTTGCCAAGCTGTTTGGCGAATACGTAGTCGATCACTCGATCGCATCCGCCACAGGCATGTTCAATTTGGAGAAACTGGATTGGGATGCGGAGGCTCTGGAAATCGCCGGGATTTCGGCAGAACGTTTATCCAGGCCCGTCCCCACCACCCATATCATGCAGGGGTTGCTGCCTGAATGGGCAGAAAAGCTGGGACTGCAGGCAGGCACCCCGTTTATTGTTGGAGCCAGTGATGGCGTATTATCCAATCTGGGGGTCGGTGCAATTAAACCTGGCGTAGTTGCCGCCACTATTGGTACAAGCGGAGCCATTCGAACTGTCGTTGATCGCCCAATGACCGATCCCAAGGGGCGTATATTCTGTTATGCCCTGACAGAGAAGCTGTGGGTTATTGGAGGTCCGGTGAATAATGGCGGAATACTGTTCCGCTGGGTACGGGATGAATTCGCCGCTTCTGAAGTAGAAACCGCCAAGCGATTGGGTATTGATCCCTATGAGGTACTGACACGAATCGCGGAGCAGGTGAACCCGGGAAGCGAAGGACTGCTGTTCCACCCGTATCTCATGGGGGAGCGGGCACCACTGTGGAATCCTGACGCCAGAGGCTCCTTCTTCGGCCTTGCTCTGAACCATCGTAAAGAGCATATGATCCGTGCCGTACTAGAAGGAGTCATCTTTAATATGTACACGGTTCTGCTGGCTATGGAGGAACAGATGGGACGTCCCACTCAGATCCTGGCTACCGGGGGCTTCGCCCGTTCCTTCCTCTGGCGGCAGATGATGGCCGATATTTTTGATCAGCAGGTCGTTGTTCCTGAAAGCTTTGAAAGCTCCTGCCTCGGCGCTGTCGTATTAGGTCTTTATGCAACGGGAAAAAGTGACTCGCTGGATATCGTCTTTGATATGATAGGCTCCACCCACCAGCATGAACCGATTGAGGCGCATGCCAACATCTACAAGCAGCTCCTTCCGATCTATATTTCGGTTTGCCGCAGCTTGGAAAGCCAGTACGAGGCAATCGCAAGGTTCCAGCGGGAAAATATACTCAACTGACGAACTGCCAATCCAGCAGCATATCAGCAATCTTTAGCAGCATAAATAAAAGCGTCAGTTACTCCTCCTTAGGGGACGCAACTGACGCTTTTTCTGATTAAGTAGTAGGCCAGTCACTTACAGCGTGCCTTCGCCCTGTTCTTATTTCGATTCATTCGCAGCATCTCTGATAACAGCAGGCTTCTGCGGCACCGAACCAAATAAAACCCATGCCTGCTTCATATAACGAAACGCAAGAGCTACGACCAGCCATGAACCCAGCAGGGCAACCAGCCAGCCTCCGGCAATCGCTGCGGTATACGCAACATACCCGCCATGAAACGGGATTTCCCTGTAATAGAACAACAGCAGCGGATGAAGCAAGTAGATTCCGAAGGAGCATGCACCCACAGAGACAATTGCGGCCGTCAGCCTGCTTCGTCCCTGTCCATAAAGAAGGAAAGATAGCTGAAGCAGAATAATGCAGGAGAGCAGTGCGTGCAGATTCGATACACCCTCAAACCACAGACTGTTAATTACGGCTGCTTCCTTATAGACTCTGTACCATAATCCTACATGAACAATCCCGGCGGTTGCCCATACAAGCCATAAGGCAGTCCATACCGCTCCTTTAGAAGTACGCCAGCCAACCCGTGACGGGATCAGCCATTTCTTCAGTGAAGTGTAATAGATCGCTATGCCGGCTCCAAGCAGAAAATAAGAGAAATAGGTAATGGAGAGACTTCCTTTGGTTAGCTCCCAATACCCGTGATTGGTCATATATTTGTTAAGCAATACAAATCCCCATTGCAGCAAAAGACCCATCAGTGGTGCCAGCGCGGCCAAGCGGCGGCTCCGCTGCAGAATCCAGAGTACCAGCGGGAACAATACATAGAACTGTACAATAATAATGACATAATACAGATGAGTATAGGCGGTTCCTGTTCTCAAATATTTGCCCAGTTTAGCGAATTGTTCAGCCGCCGGTAAATCCCAGGTATCTTGTGAATGCATCTTCAGCACAAAATACACGAGCGAGAACACGATATAAGGCACGACAATATACATTAGACGTTTGCCATAGAATTTCCCCAGCGTTCTCCCCGTCAAAGGACGGTCAATATAATTATAGAAGAGGACAAAACCACTTAGAAATACAAACGAGGGTACAGCAAACTGACTGAACTTGTTGATGAACAAAAATGGATAAAACAGCGATGTATCCAGCATCTCACTTAAAGTCCGCGACGTTGCATGTATTGCCAGCACAGCTAGAATCGCCAAGGCCCGAAAAATGTCCAGCTGCGGAATCCGTTCTTTTTGAATCACAATCTTTCCTCCCGATAAACTCCGCACTTAAAAATAGAACTTCTCGTGATGCGTAGTCTGGTTGTATTTGCGTTTAACCGCCCAGGTTCGTTTTTGAGCCCTCGCCCTGGGGCATAACAATTGGCTTGTCCATTGCTGTAACTGTCCCATTCCTGTGTACTTTAGGAGGAGGTGCAAGCGATCGCGGAACATTGCCGAACACGACCCATGCCGGACGAACCCGGCGAAAAATAAATTGAATGAACAGCCAGCTCCCCCCTAGCGCAACGATTAACCCGCCATAGAGAAAGAACACATACGTGAGTGACTCTGGAGAAATATTATATCGGAAGCGCCGGTAAACCGCCAGCAGTAATGGATGAAGCAGATAAATGGCAAAAGATAATTCTCCAAGTCGTGTCAGGAACGCCACAACCTTTTTGGGTGCACTGCGATGGATCAGGAACGTTGCGTACAGCAGAACAAGTGCTGAGAGCATCGTATGCACGTTCCACAGCAGCTCATACCACAGCGAATCGACCCAGACACCATTACGGCGCCCCTCGTACCACAACTGCATGTGAGTAAATGCAGCAATCAGCCATCCGCATCCCAGAAGCACCGTCAAACTTCTCGTTCTTCCCGGCAAATCACGCCATGGAGTAAATAGCCACTTCTTGATACTTTCGATATTTATCGCGATAAACGCACCCATTGCATAGTACGCGAAATAGGATATGGCCAGACTCCCCTTTTCCGCAACATGCAGCTGGTATTTGTTCCAGATAATAAATCCCCATTGCAGGGCCAGGCCGATCGGGATAATCCACCGGACCAGTCTGCGCGAACTCTGGAGCAGCTTCAGCACAAACGGGAACAGCACATATAGCTGAATGCTGATAAAGACAAAATACAGGTGGGCATAGGCATTTCCGGTAAATAAGGCGTGCAGAAATCCAAGGAGCATCTCCCCGAACGGCAGCGATAATCGGCCATTTACCTTCATCGTAAGCCCATAATATCCTATAGATGCAATCAGGTATGGCAACAGGATGTACATTAAGCGCCGGCGGTAGAAATTCCCGATCAGACTGCGGTTCACCGGGCGCCCATAATAATTGTAGAATAACACAAAGCTGCTGAGAAATATAAATGAGGGCGTACCAAATTTGAAAAAGATATTCATTGCATTGATCCAGTAGTAAAAGGGTGAATTCAGCGCCTGTTCTCCGGCTGCGAAGGAGGAGGAGTGCACATGCAGGACGCCCAGAATTGCGAGTGCCCGAAAAATATCCAACTGGGGCAGCCGTTCTTGTTTCGCAGGATTCAATTAAGTTCCTCTTCTCTGCTATGATGTCTGTACATAGAGACGCAAAGCGGAAATTGATTCTACATCTATCAGGAAGACTGCTCCAAGTTGTATACCCTTCTGATATTATAGCCTGAGCTGCTGAAGCTCCGCGGTTCTATTGTTCTAAAGACGCCAAAAGCCCTGCAGGAGTTGCGCTTACATACGCAAAATAACCCGCAGGGTTTAACGTTTTGTCACAATTATTCCATATTTTCCTTGGTGGAGGATGCCCGCAGATCCCGTAAAGGATTACCACCGACAAAAGCTCCCGCCGGCACATCCTTGTGCACCACAGAGCCCGCAGCCACAACCGCCCCGTCCCCTATCGTCACACCCGGCAAAATGGTGCAATTCGCGCCGATCAGCACATTTTCCCCAATTACAACCTCGCCTAAGCGATACTCTTTAATCAAATACTCATGCGCTAGAATCGTCGTATTATAGCCGATAATCGAATTCTCACCGACCGTTATTTTCTCCGGAAAAAAAACATCAACCATCGCCATCAGTCCAAACGCCGTATGCTTTCCCACCTTCATGCCAAGAATCCGGCGGTAAATCCAGTTCTTCATTGGCAGTATAGGACAGTAGCGGGCAATCTGGATAAAAATAAAATTTTTGACGCCCTTCCATGGACTGACGGTGCGGTAGATATACCATAACGAATTATGGCCTTCCACCGGATAACGGGTTATTTTTCTCACGGCTCTATCGTCCCCTGATCCAGTAATTCATAAAGGTCCGTCATATCATGAATAATATAATCCGGTCCGTAGGTGCGCAGCGTTTCTTCACCCTTCAGGGACCACGCTACACCTACAGCGTATACACCTGCAGCCTTGGCCGATCTTATATCTGCCGGACTGTCCCCAACCATAAGAGTCCGTCGGGGATCAGCCCCCAGATTACGGAGTGCAGTCAGTACAGGTTCGGGATGCGGTTTGGGCTCCGTTACATCGTTTACTGTCACAATCGTATCCATGTATTGCAGCAAATCGAACATTTCGAGCGCCATAATGGTGGTTGGACGTATTTTGGTCGTTACGATACCCATCTTGATCCCCCGGCGGCGCAATTCCTCCAGTGTCTCATTCACCCGGGGAAAAGACCGGATCAACTCATCATGATGTTTGTAGTTATAGACCCGGTACGCTTTTTCCAGTTCCTCAATATCTTCCAGCCCTGAGAACGCCTGCATCTGCTCCTTTAGTGTCGTTCCCATATGGGGAATCATCTGCTCCCGGCTAAGCTGAGGGAGATTATTCTGCTCCAATGCATATAGAAAAGAGCGGATGATCAATTCATTGGTATCCACAATCGTTCCATCCAAATCAAAAAGCACGCATTCTATCATTATGGTTTATTGCTCCTTTTTGTCCTCCTCCGCTGGCTGATCTATCACGATATCACTATTCTGTGAGCTTGCCTGCGGTGTATTTTCTGCACTTGCCGGTACAACTGTATCTGCATGAATGACTTTAGTACTGACGATAGGATCATTATAATGTGCGCTCGACTGTCCACTCACCCGGCGGTAAATAATCAGAGCTAAAGCCACTACAATAATCAAAAGCGCAAGCAGCTGCGAGATCCGGACATTGCCGTAGCTTGGATCCAGATAACCTTGTTCGAAGCCGAACCATTTCATCGGACTCCACAAGCCGTTAATTAGAGAGGCGACGCCTTTACTTCCGTTGAAACCCAGGCTGTCTGTACGCAACGCTTCAATAAAGAACCGTCCGATGGAATACCAGATAAAGTACGACAGGAACAATTCACCTGCACGCATAAACTTCTGGCGGCGAAGCACCATTAACAGAATAATCCCTGCCAGGCTCCATATTGATTCATATAGAAAAGTCGGGTGGCGGAAAGCTACGCTCACACCGTCATTTATGTACATCTGGTTCACAATGAAATCAGGCAAATGCAGCTTGTCACGTAAAAAGGACTCCTGCACCACCCCGCCATAGGCCTCTTGGTTAATAAAGTTGCCCCAACGGCCGATCATCTGACCCGCAAGAAGCGAAGGTGCGCAAATATCAACGATACGCCAGAATGGATATCCCTTGTACCGGATATAGATAATTGCACAAATTACGGCTCCGATCAAAGCACCGTAAATCGCGATACCGCCATTCCAGATTTTAAATACATCTAGCAGATTATTCTTATAATCATCCCACTTGAAGGCTACAAAATAAATTCGCGCCCCGATAATGGCTGAAGGAAATCCAAGCAGCAGTAAATCCATGAAGAACTCCTGCGGAATGCCAAAACGCTTGCCTTCGCGAATCGCAAGAAATAACCCGGCTAAGGCGCCGAAGCCCAGAATCAGACCATACCAGTGAACAGGTAATGATCCGATAGTAAATACGATTGGATCTAATGCTAATGGATACATCCTCTCACACTCCTAGTCCATATCATCCATATCTTCAGAGATAGTGGCAGTCAGCTTGTTGGTGAACTGCAAAGCTGCATTGAAGCCCATTTGTTTCAAACGGTAATTCATTGCGGCAACTTCAATAATAACTGCAAGGTTACGCCCAGGGCGTACAGGAATGGTAACCAGCGGAATATCCGTATCAATAATACGCGTTGTTTCCTCATCCAATCCAAGACGGTCATACTGCTTGTCCTGCTGCCATGCTTCCAGTCTTACAACCAGTGTAATACGTTTGTGGTTACGGATAGCTCCTGCACCAAAAAGCGTCATCACATTGATAATGCCTACTCCACGGATCTCCAGCAGGTGACGAATTAACTCAGGCGCCGTACCGTGCAGCTGGTTGTCAGAAGTTTGGCGGATCTCAACGGCATCATCGGCAATCAGCCGGTGGCCGCGTTTGACCAGTTCCAGTGCCGTTTCGCTTTTACCGATACCGCTGCTGCCCGTAATCAGCATTCCCACACCATATACATCACAAAGAACCCCATGAATTGTAGCAGTTGGTGCTAATTTCCCTTCCAGGAAGCTCGTCAACCTACTGGAAAAGATCGTAGTTGCCATCGAGCTGCGGAGCACCGGCAGGTTCTTCTCATTACTTATATCTATTAACTCCTGTGGAACTTCCAAAGAGCGGGTAATTACGATACATGGTGTGTTATCATTACAAATCCCCCGAATCCGGCTTATCCGCTCTTCTTCCGGAAGCATAGAAAAGAAAGCCAGCTCTGTCTTGCCCAGCAGCTGTACACGTTCTTCCGGATAATATTCAAAATAACCTGCGATCTCAAGCCCCGGACGGTTCAGGTCATCTACTGTGATGGGTCTTTTAAGACCCTCATGCCCGGAAATGACTTCTAATTGAAAATGCTGTACCAACTCTGATACTTTAACTTTCTTAGCCATGTGTATTCGTCCTTTCGTCGCCTGCGGTTTTGTCCGCTTCTCCCGTTATTTCCTGGCAGACATCACCAGTTCTGCAGGAGGTAATTCTCCTGCTATCTTAATGGATTACGGTTGTGAATGCAATCATAATGCCCCTTTGGCGCCGGGCACCTATCTGCCGTGAAAATGAATTTTAGTCCCTTATATGTAAGAAAGCCGCCCTTTCGGGCGGCTTTTGTCAAAGAGAGAAGACGTTGGTCTTATCCCAAAAGAATGTTAAGTTCAGTCGTTTTGTCGAAGAAGTGAACCTTGTTCATGTCGATAGCCAATTTCGGCTTGCTTCCTTCGCGAGTAGTCGAACGACCGTCTACACGAGCGATTACAGTGCTGCTGCCCATACCGCTGAGGTACAAGAGCATTTCATGTCCAAGGTTCTCAGTTACGTCAACCAAGGAACTGAAGATTGTGTTAGGGGAAGCTTCCAGGAATACTGGCTCTTCATGAATATCTTCCGGACGAAGACCCATAACAACATCTTTGCCGATATAGCCTTTGCTGCGGATGATTTGAGCTTTGCCGCCTGGAACTTCAACGTCAAGGTTCTCAGCGCGGAAACGTACAGCTCCATCAACTTCAGACAATGTTCCGTTGATAAAGTTCATTGTCGGGGAACCGATAAATCCGGCTACGAACAGGTTGTTTGGTTCGTTGTACAATACTTCAGGGGAAGCAGCTTGTTGAATGATACCATCATACATAACTACGATACGGTCACCCATCGTCATAGCTTCTGTTTGGTCATGCGTTACATAGATACAAGTAGTTTCAAGGCGTTTCACCAGTTTGGTGATTTCAGCACGCATTTGACCACGAAGTTTAGCATCCAAGTTAGAAAGAGGCTCATCCATCAAGAATACTTGCGGATCGCGGACAATCGCACGTCCCAAGGCAACACGTTGACGTTGACCACCGGAAAGGGCTTTCGGTTTACGGTCCAGCAAATGCTCGATATCGAGAATTTTAGCTGCATCGCGAACTTTTTTGTCGATTTCGTCTTTCTTTACTTTACGCAATTTCAGACCAAACGCCATGTTTTGGTATACGCTCATGTGCGGATACAAGGCATAGGATTGGAATACCATCGCGATATCGCGGTCTTTCGGTGCTACGTCATTTACGACGCGGTCGCCGATGTACATTTTACCTTCGGAAATTTCTTCAAGTCCTGCGATCATACGCAGTGTTGTAGATTTACCGCAACCGGATGGACCTACCAGTACCAAAAACTCTTTATCTTGAATATCCAGATTGATGTCTGCTACCGTAGCTTTATCGGAACCTGGGTATTTTTTCGTAATATGCTCTAAGCGAACGCCTGCCATTTAAATTTCCCCCTCGGATCAATTATTGAAGTTCGAAGTTTCTTTACGTATATATCTTACCTCAGGAGCTGGGAACTGGCTATTTGCAACCTTCACAAAAAAATTATTTCCTTTTCGTCACTTTATACAATAGCATGGTCAACTTCACAATGGCCGCATCGCTGAAGCTCCTCACATCGGCTCCAGTCTCCTGTTTAATCTTATCCAGACGGTAGAGCAATGTGTTCCGGTGAATATATAATTTCTTTGCCGTTTCACTTACATTACAATCCATTTCAAAAAAAGTCTCCAAGGTCAGCAGCATCTCTTTATCGGAAAGTACAGCGGTGTAATCACCAATTTGCGCTAGAAGCTGACGGCGCCGCGTATCAGGAATACTGTTAACGAGACGCTCCATATGAAGTTCCCAAGGCAGATGTATGTATTCACCAACCTGAAAGATCCGTCCCAGAATTACCGTCTCGCGCAAAAGAGCCACCGCACCGGTCAAACCTTTCACAGGCATAACAGCTGGGGCCACAGCTAGATGGAAGACTCCCACCCATTCACTGGCGATCAGCTCGTGCAATCCCATACACGTCTGCGACAGGAGGTCAGACTCACTCTCTTCCTCATCTTCCTTATCTTCACTATCTGTATCTGTAAGCAGTTCCTTGCGGGCCAATATTAACCATTCCTTCTCCTGAAGCGGAATCAGAATAACTGCGTTGTCAAAATAACTGCGAAGCAGCTTCATGAGCGCACGGTAATTGATAGGTGCACCATGCACATTCTCGCTGATCAGCAGGAAAGGGACCATATCGCCAAAGAGTTGGCCTTTTAAAGTAATTTCATCAGGAATCTCGGTGTCATCTTTATCTTGTTCCAGCTGAGAATGCAGCCATCTTCCAAGCTGAAGAGCTTCGGCTTCGCCTTCTTCCTTTATACCTGCAGCTTTAAGCGCCTCCGCATAATTTGTTGCCGCATAATGAACGAGCTGTACCTCCAGTGCTGTAAGACCGTCCATCTCTACCCACACCGCCGTAATCCGGCCTTCGTTCTCATAAAGTGGAGTCCAAATATGCCCTTCCCGAATAACCGGCTGATCCTTACCTTCTAAGCCCAAACCAAACAAGGAAGCCGATTCCTGCCTCCCAAGCTGCTTAATTCCGGATTTCTTTCCAGTGAGCTGTTCAAGTTTTTGGCGTAATGTCTCACAATCAATCGTCACAATAGTCCACCACTTTTGCTCTTTTCGCCTATTTTAACATAGTTCCCATCATTTTGCGGCATGTCTGTGGTTCTGAGCATCGAATCGCTTCGTAAAATCCGCCTTTCCCCTCATTCCATATCCTTCTCACATCTCTGTAGTGGCCTGTTCTAAACTACCAGAACATCTCCAGCGACCCTGTATGCTCGACATGTTCGACATGAATTACGAGGATCCTATAAACAAATGCCTAAACCCGTGAGACATGTATAAAACTTCATCAGAATCAAATAAACCCAATTGAAACACAAAAAAAGCCATTACCCTAAGGTAATGACTTTCTGTTTGGGATGAGCCATGAAGGACTCGAACCTTCGACACCCTGATTAAAAGTCAGGTGCTCTACCAACTGAGCTAATGGCTCATAAAACTGGTGGGGGATGATGGATTCGAACCACCGAACACTTACGTGAGCAGATTTACAGTCTGATGCGTTTGGCCACTTCGCTAATCCCCCAAGAAAGGTGGCTCGGGACGGAATCGAACCGCCGACACGAGGATTTTCAGTCCTCTGCTCTACCGACTGAGCTACCGAGCCATATTAAGTTGGCATGACAATAAAGCGGTCAGTCATACACTTCCCACTTCATTTTGTGGAAAAAATGGCGGAACCGACGGGATTCGAACCCGCGATCTCCTGCGTGACAGGCAGGCATGTTAGGCCAACTACACCACGGTTCCGCATTAGTGAAAATAAATGGTGCCGGCGAGAGGACTTGAACCCCCAACCTACTGATTACAAGTCAGTTGCTCTACCAGTTGAGCTACACCGGCACGGTGTAAAAGTTGTACTGCTAAGTTATAAAGATGGTGGAGGCTGAGGGGTTCGAACCCCCGACCCTCTGCTTGTAAGGCAGATGCTCTCCCAGCTGAGCTAAGCCTCCGGGTATGTATGGTAGCGGCAGAGGGGATCGAACCCCCGACCTCACGGGTATGAACCGTACGCTCTAGCCAGCTGAGCTACGCCGCCACAATAACATTAGTTTGGAATTTGATATGGCGGAGAGAGAGGGATTCGAACCCTCGCACCGCTTGCGCAGTCTAACCCCTTAGCAGAGGGTCCCCTTATAGCCACTTGGGTATCTCTCCAAATCAAATCAATTCCTACAGGAATTTGACTCCCTGAAAACTGGATCCGAAACGATCTTTGCGATTTATGTGTAGGATAAGCCCTCGACCGATTAGTATTGGT